>DATDHE010000274.1:0-11703 GCA_036521695.1 Candidatus Acidiferrum sp.
GGTACGGACGGAATTTTTAAAACGAGCGCTTTGCACCTGGATCCCACGGGCATCGCCAACATAACTTCCACGTTTCCGCAAGCCCCGCTAACCAAGACTCTCAGTATTTATCCCGGTACCAACTTCCGTGTCAGAGACTCCGTGGGCATCGAGTTTGGCGTCAATCTTCCCATCGTGCAGGCGCCTTTCCGGATCTACTACGCCTACAATTTGAACAGATTGTATTCGCAGATCGCGGCCCCAAATCCGTACGTCAACCCGACTACTCTGAATGCCTGGAAGTCCACATTAGATGGAATAACACCGAATCTCTGGGAGACCCAAATACAGCCGCAACTGAACTTCTTGAGCAATCCAGGGCGATTGAACTACTTCGAGCCCAAGACGACATTTCGTTTTACTGTGGGAAAGACTTTTTAACCGCCCGGGGCGGCTGAGAAATCGGAATCGACTGGCTAAAAATTAAGCAGGCGCGGCCTGCAGTATTTAGGCCGAGCGGTCATTGGGGAGGCAAGGGAAATGAAGTTGTGGAAGATTTCGAGCTACGTGGCTCTGGCGATCATAGCGCCTTGCTTGTTTTGCAATGGATGTGGCGGCAGCAGCGGCGCCACCGTGACTAGCGTAAGCATTATTTCATCTGTGGGTAATACGCTCATTTTGGGGCAATCGACGACCCTTACTGCCACGGTTACCGGTCCGACGAACACGAATGTCAACTGGGTGGGATGCACCTACACAACGACCACCTTCACTTCCGCCGGCTCACCCGTAGTTGCTACAGCCAAAACGTGCCCCACGGACGGTTCCTTTGGCACGCTTTCCAACGAACAAGCTACCGGAACCGCAACCTATCTGGCGCCGTCTATTCTTCCGAATCCAACCACATTTCCTTTGCTGGCTATCATCATCACCGCGCAAGCCGTTGCGGACTCAAGTAAGCACGGAACCGGAACCATCTCGCTAAACATCGACTCAGGTATCTCCGTCACTCTCACTCCCACGACTGCGGCTGTGCCCACGCTTGAACAGCAACCCTTCTTTGCAATCCTGACCAATGATCTTCAAGCCAAAGGTGTGACCTGGTCCCTCACGCAGACGACTCCCAGCTCGACCACTCCCACGACCCCTAACATTTACGCCGCTCTTCCCTCTTGCACCGTAAGCGGGAACGCCACAGGCTGTGGCTCGATTGATGCGAACGGGATCTATACTGCTCCGGCTGTCGTGCCTTCAAACCCAACAGTCCCCACGACCGTCACCACAACTCCTCAGAACGTCACCATCGTTGCAACTTCCGTGGAAGACCCCACGCGTTATGCCCTTGGCACCATCACCATCACTGCAGGCGGACCAATCACGTTTAACGGGATTACTCCGACCATCGCTCCGCAGGGCGCCATCTATTGGGACATTTATCTCAATGCTCCGAACGTTTCTTCGGCTTCCATCATCACTCTCACGGATGCAAACAACGGCAAAACGACACTGACTTCGGGATCTAACCAGCTCAAAGTGCTGTTTCCGATTCCCACGGGAACGGTGGCGAATCCGCCTTCGTCAGGAGCCCGCGTCCGGCTCTTTGCCTACAACCTTATAAACACAGGCCCGGTCACAATCTCCATCACTGATCCAGCCGAACCGGTCACAACGAATCCCAGTGGGGTATTCACTTACAACATTATGTCGGTGCGTCCGTCGTCATTGGCTTCCTATCCGACCGACATTCTCCAGGGAGGCACCTCTTCCGGCAATATCGGTCTCACGATCGATGGCGGTTACTTTGGGGTGAACGGCCAGCTCGCCAACGTCGTCTTTCAGGGCAACACCCTTCCGGGTGCCACGAACGGTCAGGGACAGCCCCTATCAGGTCCAAAGCAACTTCAAATGCAATTACCCAGCGGCGCGATTAATAATGGGCTCCCCGGACTTTATTCTCTCGCCGTGGGTCGCACCTCGCCGCCGTTGCCGTTTACAGATAACCCATCGGTCACGGATTTGGCCGTTTTTCCGAACTATGCAGCGAATCCCCCCGTCCTCGCCAGTGGTCCCGTGGCTGCTGGCACCAATCCTAGTGCCATCGGTATCGATCAGACGCTTGGAGTGGTCGCCGTCGCCGAGACGGGCTCAAATGCCGTTCAGTTCTATTCCATCGGCACCGGCACTCTGACTCCCATCGGTGGTCCAGTGGCCGTGGGCAAGCTTCCCACCGGTCTGTCCGTGAATCCCACCAACCACACCGTCGCGGTGGTCAACTACCAGGATCAAAGTGTCACGGTTCTGCCGATTCCCGGCGCACCCGTCCAGGCTCCTGGCACTCCGTTCACACTCGATATTTCCGGCGCGCTGCAAGGCCAGGTTTCGCCCGCGCCTCTGCCTTATTCTATAGGCGTCGACCCCAGCACCAATATGGGGGTTATTGCTTATTCCTCTACGTCGGCTTCTTCCGCTGCCAACCTCGGGTTCCTCGTGAATTTGAATACGGGAACTAATCCCTACGGATGTTTCACTACCGGTGCAACAGCTCCTTGTCTTTTTGCCCAGGTCACCCTAAACACAGGAGCCTACCCGCAAGTTGCTATGGCGCCTGAGGGTCATCTGGCTTACGTTTCGCCTGGAGGCTCGGGCGCTCTACAAGGCATAGATGTAACCAAGAAATCTACCTCAGCCTTTATTTCTACGCTCACTATCGCCGCGGGAATCGTCACCGTTACCACGACAGCATCGAATGGCCTGGTTCCAGGCAATTCCGGCACAGTTCTAATTACAGGCGTGCCGGCCCCTGGAGCGGCAGGTTCGGCAAATCCAACCACGGCAAACTTCAACGGCGTCTTCAACGTCGCTGCCATCAGTGACACGGCCTTCACTTACGTTCTGAACTCCACTTCCAGCGGCACCGTGAATGTCCCTGCTAATCCCAACAATCAACCGGGGACCGTAGCGCAGGTGTTTTATAGCAACCCGAATTTGATCTTTGGCGGCCTTTCCCGGACCACGCAAGGTATCGCTATCAATCCGATCACCAACACAGCCGCCCTTGCGGATGCCAACGCTACTGGCTCAAACGGTCCACAGATCAATTTGCTCAACGATTTGGATCAGAGCATCAGTTCCATATCCTTCTTTGCTACCTGCACGTTTTATACGACCACGCTCCCCTGCGCCAATTCGGCCGAACTGCTAGGCACGGCGAACGTAGCGTGGCAGCCATACTCGGATGCCATCGTTTCTTACAACCCCACACTGAACCAGGTTTCCATTTCCGATCCCGTCACCGCAAGGCGCTATGCTTTTGTTTGCAATGTGGCGCCCAACTCCTGCCTGACCAATCCGCAAAATCCCACGGACCAACAGACGTTCAACACGCAGACCACTTTGCCAGGAACTGGCACCGCCACTCTGACGGTGGCGAATGGTACTACCAACTCTCTCACTCTGTTTGGGGGCATCGTCGTTGATCCAGCCACCAATCAGGCTTTCGTGGTCATGTCCGGCAGCAGCCAAATCTATATCGTCAACCTCGGGCCCGTACCCGCGAACACTCTGAAGGCCGCGCAGATCTCGAATATCCTGGTGCCCAGTCCTAATCCGGGATTGGGCGTCGTCGGCGGTATCCCTAACGCCACCGTGCCGCAGGGAACCCTTACGTCAACCCAGGACTTGGTCGGGGTTCAAATCTCCGGCTCGGGTTTTGATTCTAGTTCCACAGTGCGATTGGACGGCACGGCCATTCCGGCGGGTGACGTTCAATTTGTCAGCAGCAGGCAGCTCTCGGTCACGATTCCGGCGGCGAATCTTTCGTTCCCCCATAAGTACGCGCTCGACATGGTTAACGGAAGCGGAGTACAGTCCAACCCGACGGATTTTTTCGTGATCCAAGCCGTCGACATGTCCCAGATCTGCACCAGCACGGGAGGGACGCTGCCGAGTTCCGTGGCCATTGCCGACCAGCTTGCCAATGGGCCTTTCTCCCCGATCGCCGTGGTTTCCAACAGCGGCTGCAATAACATTTCGGTGATCGATATAAATCCGACTGTCACCGTCAACGGCCAAACCGTGCAGAACCCCAACTTCGGAAAGATTCTCAATTCCATTGCCGTCGGCGCCACTCCTCAAGGCGTAGCGGTCAGTCAGCCGTTTGGTATGGCTGTGGTGGCCAACAATACCGCTGGCACGGCCTCCTTCGTTAATTTGCTCACTAATTCTCTCGCCGTCCCCGATGTCGCCACCGGGACGAGCCCGACTGGAGTGGCCATTAACGATGCGACCGGTGCGGCTATCATCACCAACACGGGATCGAACACCGTGACGGAAGTTGACATGTCTCAGCTCTTTGCTGCCACTCCAGCGACCACGCTTACTCCGGTCAGCATCGGCGGCTTCCAATTGCCGACGGCAGTGGCCATCGACCCCGACCGCGGCACCAATAATCAGGGATTGGCCGTGGTCACCTCGCTGCAACTCCAAAACGGATTGGCACCCGCAGGGGCATTGCAAGGTGTAGACATCGGTGCTTCTGTTCCAATTCTCAGCACCACGGCCCAGACCGGCAGCGTAACAGCGCCGACGACGGGTATCGTCTTTGACCCCACGATTTCGACGGGGACGGCTAACCCCGGGTTGTTCTATGCAAGCTCCAGCGGCGGCAACGTAATCTCTTCATTTAACCCGGACTCCGGCAGCGTCGTCCCGGTAAACGTTGGTATCAACCCGACAGCGCTGGCCATAAATCCAGAAACCGGCGCAATCTTGACCACAAACGTCGCAGGCAGCACGACATCACTCGTAGATACCAGCGCGAGCCCGTTGAAAACGATCGGCACGATTGGGCTTCCGGGCTCGCCGCAATTTGGAGTTGCCATTGACCAATTCACGAATCTTGCCGTCATCGTGGATCAGGCCAACAATCGGGTGCTCATCTTCCCCATGCCCAACTAGGGCATGTGCCTGCCATGAAAGGTTGCAGTAGGAAGGAAGCGGGACTGAACTCAAAGGACGCTAGGGAATCGCTGACGCTTTCCGATTGCAGCGCGGCAAGCGGCTCGCTATACTTTAGGGTTTGTGTGGTGCCCGCGGGCCGCGCTGGCAGTCGGTGATAGGTTCAAGCCAGTCAAAGATTGGCTGCGGTTGATTTCGATTTCATCGGGATCATCCAAAAACAAGGAGAATAAAGTGAATTTGAGAATTGTTTTGACGTCCGCTGCTCTGTCTGCAGCATGCCTCATCGGCTCGGCTTCAGCTTCGGCTCAGGCCGCCCCCGCGGCCGGTGCCGCCGCAGTAGCCAAGTCGGTGGGGATCATCAATCTGCGCGGTGCGATCGGAAGCACGGCCGAAGGCAAGCAAGCCTCCGCGGAATTGCAGTCGCAGTTTGCTCCGCGCTCCGCCGAAATCGACAATCAGACGAAAGCGATCAATGATTTGCAGCAGCGCCTTCAATCCGGCCAAGGAAAATTGAGCCAGGAGGAAGAAGCGCGGCTAACTGCGGAAGGGCAACGTCGCACACAGAAACTCGATCGCCTGCGGACCGAGTTTCAAGATGACGCGAGCGCCGCCCAACAAGACGTTTTGGAGCGCATCGGACGCAAAATGGTTGACGTTTTGGACCGCTATGCGCGAGAGAACGGCTTCAGCGTAATTCTGGATACCTCCGGCCAGAATTCGCCGATCCTCTATGCGTCAAATCAGGTTGATGTCACGCAGGATATCATTCGCCTCTATGACCAGGCTTATCCGGTTAAGAACGCGCCCGCGGGTGCTACGTCAACTCCAAAGCCGGCGACACCCAAACCGGCCACTCCGCCGCCAACGAAGCCACCTCAGCAGTAAAAATTCGATAAAGAGCTTCGACAGTTCGCTTTTTTCAGAGCGCCCCTGGCAAACCCAGGGGCGGTTTCTTTGGTGCGGGGAAACGCGGCTGCATCGGGCTGACTTCTTTAATGTGCACCGTTGGAACCGGAGAGATCTCGGAGTCTTGCGCCATTCACGGCTCACCGCTCACAACTCACTGTTCTCTCGCCTCAACTCCTTCACCTTCATCCTTCGGGATTATTGTTCTTGCTCGGGAGCTTGCTTCGGTTTCGCTATGACATTCCCCGTGTCCACCGAAAATAGCATGTAGTTTCTCAGCGTGTGCGTGTGGTGGTACCGCTTTCCACGCAACTCCATGAACATCTCCGCATCCCAGGGAAGCCACAATGATGTTCCGCTGTGTTCAAACTTCACGGGGCCGTAATCGATCAGCAGATGATCGCGCGTGAGTTCAATATCCTTCACTGGCTCGCGAAGATCCGTCTCGATATGAAGTACATCGTAGCTGCTGGCGGCGATCCACACGCGGCCCTTCAAGGGAATGGAGAATGTGCCATGGCTATTTGTCCAGAGTCGAATGCGCGACGGCACATTCTTTTTTTGTTCAAAGCGCAGCCGCCAAACGGCTTTGCCCCGCCATGTTCCCAGGCCTTCGCACCTGTAGGTAAGATCCCCCTCGTAGCTAGGGTCGAAAACGCTCAGTGCGAGAGCGGCCAGACCCTGCGTCGCCAGCGAGGTTGGGAAAGATCCAAGGTTTTCCCCGCCATCGCGCTTCTCATCCAGAAAGGACATGCCGGGTCTCGGGTGTTCCACGAAAATAAGGTAGTTGAAGTCCTTCTCCCGCACTGGCCCCGGAACGCCATACGCGTCTACTTCTTGGTGTTCGATATGCTCTGTTGCCAGGAACTTCTCAAAGTTTCCGAGTTGGCGCATCATTTTGGCCTGCGTCCTCTGCACCAAATCGCTTTCCGAGCAGGCAACATCCTGGACGGCCGGATATTCCTTGCTGTCGATGTCCGGAGGCGCCCACGCGCGCACCGGCGCAGGCGGAGGAGCCGGCGCCAAAGGGGGCTGAGGGGCTGGTTGCGGCGGCGGAACACTTGAAACCGTCGTAACCACCGGCTTGTCTAGCGCAGCAAGCTGGATTTTTGCTTCAGGAACGGCGGAATCGTTCGGAAAACTCCGGATCAAAGTCTCGAACGCTCGCTTCGCTTCCTCCGGTTTTTGCTCCTGGAGCAGAATTTGGCCCAAAAGCATCCACGCTGCCGCCGCATGATCTTTTCCGAGTTCCGCAGCGCGCGTGGCGTGCGGGAGCGCCTTTTCGTAATTCTCCTGTTGAGAATAGGCATTGGCGAGCAGCCAGTGCGTGCGCCAGTCCGCGCCATTTATCTGGTAGGCCTTCTCGAGAGTCTCCGCGGCCGTAGCGGCGTTTCCGGTTCGCAGCTGAAGTTCCCCGAACGACAACAGAGACCGCTCGTGCGAAGGATTGATAGAGAGCGCCGCCTGAAATTTCGCGCGCGCCGCATCGAAATGTTCCTGAGTGTATTCCAGCATGCCGAGCAGGTACTGGATGTCCGGATTGCCCGGGGCCATCTTTGCAGCCTTCTCGAATTGCGCGCGAGCCGCGTCATACTGACGGCGGCGCATTTTGTCCAGGCCCTTATCAATCTCCGCTTGCAGGCGCGGCGTCATGACCGCGCCGATGGGCGCAACGTTTGCGGAAGAACTCTCGCTTTCGCTGTGCAAGTAGATGTAGACCGTGCAAGTCGTGCCGCCCGCAAAAACGGAAGCGTGTTCCTTGGCCGTCTTGTATCCGATGGCTGTTACTTCGATATCGTATTCGCCTTCGAGAATTTTCGGAAACGTGGCCGTGGAGTTGTCCTGGGTGGGCATGGTCAGATGCACGCCGCGTTCGGAATAAAGTTTGACGATGGCATTGCCCGCCAGTGGCATGCCGCTGGGTTCTCGCACGCTGACCAAAACGTCGACCGGCGCTTCGTTCGCCGTTGGGAAGGAAGGAACGGCGGATCTTTGTCCGACAACCTGGGTCGGCGTTCCGCCGGATGGCTTTTGCGCGCGAAGGGCTGGAGCGAGAAGAGACAGAGCGCAGACGGTCAAAAGGCATGGAAAAAGGCTTGCGAGCGGAATACGCCGGGGAACCATATAAGTTTTGCCTGACTACCGCAATCTCCAGAAACAGTAGCGGAGACTGTCGCAGGTGGTCAAGCAATTCGTGAAGCAGAGGGCATGGCGCCTGTGAGCCGGTGCGGAGGGGAAAGACAGGAGCGCCGCCCATGCGGGAGAAGAGGGATTTGCCCGGGCGAGTGAAACCACTGCAGCCAGGGATTGAGAAACGGTCGTCAAGTTAGCTTGGAATTCGATATAGTAGGCGGACAAGAAGAAGGAGGACTCTATGCCGCAAGTAAAATCGCGAATGGAACGGGTGCCGCGCCCGGCAGTTTTTGCAACGCCCGCTGAAGAGCGGCGCCACCGGAAACAAAAGCTCGCGGGAGCTTTCCGCATCTTTTCGCGTTGCGGATTCGACGAAGGTGTCACCGGACACATTACGGCGCGCGATCCGGAGCGGCCGGACCATTTTTGGGTGAATCCTTTTGGGATGCATTTCAGCCAGATTCGCGTGTCGGACCTTTTGCTGGTGAACGATCAGGGCGAAGTCGTGGAAGGCGAGCGGGAAGTGAACGCTGCGGCGTTTGCGATTCACTCGCGGATTCACAAGGCGCGCCCCGACGTGATTGCCGCGGCGCATGCGCATTCGCTCCATGGAAAAACGTGGTCTTCGCTGGGGCGGCTGCTCGATCCGCTGACGCAGGATGCCTGTGCGTTTTATGAAGATCATGTCGTGTTCGACGATTACAGCGGAGTGGTCTACGACACGGACGAAGGCGATCGCATCGCGAAAACGCTCGGCGACAAAAAAGCCGGCATCTTGTGCAATCACGGGTTGCTGACCGTCGGACAAACCGTGGACGAAGCAGCGTGGTGGTTCATTACCATGGACCGGTCGTGCCAGGCGCAATTGCTCGCCGAAGCTGCCGGAGAGCCACGCAAGATTCCTCACGAAACGGCGAAACTGACGCACACGCAAGTGGGACTGCCGATGGTCGGGTGGTTCCAATTCCAGCCGCTGTGGGACCGCATTACTCGGGAGCAGCCGGATTTGTTTGATTAGTGGAACGGGAAGTGAGTCGTGAACAGTGAGTGGTGAGTAGCTCGGAGCCGCCCTTGGCTGACCGCCAGCAGGCGCCGCATTTCAAATGTTTAGAGACGGGTGATTCGCGAGTGGGAACTGGCCCAGTGGATGTGGGGGCGAAATCTGCTGTGGGTCGAGGGACGTAGCTCTCCACCCCGGGTTTTGTGTAAAGAGTTCGGAAGTAGTTGATGACAAAGCACTTGACGGACGGGGTGGCGCAAAAGAGTGCGTAAGAGTATGAACACAAAGGAAGCGTAAGTCCCGTATCCGATTGCTCATCCTCTTCAAGAATCGCCCATGCACCGTGCAATCCGGAGGCCGTCATGCGGGACAACTTTCATGCCGACTGGATCGCTTCGAAACAGCTCGCATATCCGGAATTCCTTACATTTTTGATACACGGCACTCTTGGTAGTTTCGTCGGGAGCCAACATTAAGACTGGGCCGAATTTAGCCGTCTCACGGACAATATTCATCTGAATCTCAAGCAGATGCTTCTCTTTGTTGAGCTCTGGGTCGGCATTGCCTAACAATCCTTCTCTTACGTGCCGGCCGTGCTCCACACGAGCATCCAGCGCTTCGAGCGACAACATGGCAACGTCGCCCGCGGAGCTTTCGTGGCGGAGCGGGCGCGGATTGTGCGCGCGAACCAGAGGGTTTGCGCAGCGGGAGAGGTCGAGCTCCCAAAAAAACAAATGGCGCCAGGAAACGGAAGCTGTTTTGGTGGGATGGGTCAGTTACTTAAAGCCGAAGCTGGGGATCCTGAAGGAGTTTAAGTCACGAATACCAATGTGGCGTTTTGTCGGTTCAGGCCGGGGCTTTGCACGAGTGAGAGCTATTTGAACCAGTACGGCGTTTTCTTGGTCCAGTCGCTGTCGGGATAGCGGGTGTGAAGAATTTCAAAAGCATCTTTGGAAAAGTTGGGTGCGTCTTTTTGATCGGATTCGGTGCAGCCGTAGCGCCAGGAACGGACAACATTGTGAAGAGCTTCGGGAATGCGAGGATCGTCGGGATGGACTTTTGCCCAATCTATCGTGAACTGGCCGAGCCAGCGTGGAGCGGATGGAAGACCGGCGAGAGTGTTTACTTCTTCAGCCGTGGCGTTTTTGTCCTGCGCAGAAAGAAATTCGCGGCCGGAGAGGACACCGCCGGGATAAATCTCCTGAAGCGGCGCGCGAAGCGTTGAAAACATCAGATAGAAACCGCCAGTGGGGTGCGGATTTTTTTGTGAAGGCAGGAAGTTGCACCACCAGTTGTCCCCAAAATTATCGATGGAATTGAAGCGAGTGTCGTTGGTGCTGTAGAACCAGCCGCGGCCCGGGCTGGCGCTGACGAAAGGCCGAAAGCCGGGGTTGCGGAGAATGGCGACGATGGCGGCGGATTCACCAGTTTCGGGGTCCGAAGTCTTGGCGTATTCGGCGAGATCGTCTTTTAATTCCGGAACCAATTCAGTGAGGACCGGTGTCATCTCGCGGGCGATGGCGTCATTTTTCAGGAGGATGGCGCGAGTCCAGGCGGCAATCGCGATATCGCTGCGAAGCGCAGGTGGGAGGGTGTGCGATTTGGCGGCGTCGGTGAGAACGCGCAGCGGGAGTTTTTCCGTGAGGACGACGCTCGCGTCGGAATCGAAATGGGGGCGAGTGGCGGCGTATTCGGGAGCGCCGGGGTCGTAATCGGATTTGCCGGAGGGAATAGGAGCGACGCCCGTGGCGTCAGTGGAGAGCCGTGGCGCGAATTGCAGGAACTCGACGAGGTTCGAGGCGAGCTTCATACGGAGAGCGAGAAATTCGTTTTTTGCGGAGACGGGCATGGAGTTTCCCTGCTGGGCAAGCAACTGGTCGAGGTCGTGGCGAGCTGCGTCGACATTTCCGGATTGCTCCAGTAGACGAAGGCGATGAAAGGTGAGAGTGAGATAAGCCGGCGAGTCAGGGCCGACTTTGGAAACGGCGGCGAGGAGCGCCGGCAGAGCAGATTCTTTCGCGTCCGCTTGTGAGAGGGCTGCGACGAGCCAGGGCGGCGACTTCGTTTCGTTCCAGCGCCGCAAGGAATGGTCGTAGCATTCGCCGCAGGAGTGGCTGAAGGTGAAAATCCAGTCGGTCATGTCGGCGCCAGCGAGGCGCGAGGATTCGTCGACAGTAACGCCTTTTTGCGCAGGTTTTCCTTCGGATGCTGGAGCGATGGTGACTGTCTTTGTAAGAACGGGATGATCGAGGAGCCAGAGATAATCGGTCAAGTCCGGATTGAACGATTTCGCAGGAGCGCCGCTTTGGAGTGAGGCTTCCAGTTCGTGAAGGCGATCCTGACGGTGGAGGCGGATGCGGACGAAGCCGAGGAGACGCTCGGCGGCGGCGTGAAAGTCCGGGGAATCTTTGTCGGCGAGGATGGCGCGGAGTTGCGCTTCCGCTTGCGACAAGGCGTCCACGTCATACTCGGAGTCGTTCGTCTGGAGAGTTCCCTTGCGGACGAGAACGCGCGCGCGGAGGTAGGGTGCGATTTTTTGGTAGGGGGATGAGGAATCTTTGGCGATGCCCTCGAAGGCTTTTTGAGCGGCGTCGAAGTCGCCTGCGTAGAATAGCGCGGCCGCGATTTGGTAGGCGCGGTCAGCGCGAATGATGGCGGGATCTTCGGGATGAGAGGCGGCGGGAATGACGGCCGGCTTGGGTTTGGGCAGATAGCTGATGTCGGCG
>DATDHE010000275.1:0-4957 GCA_036521695.1 Candidatus Acidiferrum sp.
ATGAGAAAGAGGCGGCAGAACTTTTGGCGTCGTATGGATTGAAGGCGCCGGGGTTGAACCGATTGATTCGCGCGACTTATGACTTGATGGGGTTGATTCAGTTTTTTACAGCGGGAGAGCCGGAAGTGCGGGCTTGGACGATTCGCAAGGGGTCGACGGCGCAAAAGGCGGCGGGAGCGATTCATAGCGACATCGAGAAGGGGTTTATTCGGGCGGAAGTGGTGAAGTGGAGCGGTCTTTTGGCGGCGGGGAGTATAGCTGCGGCGCGCGAGAAGGCGCAGGTGAGGTTGGAAGGGAAAGAATATATTGTGCAAGAGGGGGATGTGATTTTGTTTAGGCACAGCGGATGAAGACAAGACGTAAAGAAGTAAAGAAGTAAAGAAGTAAGGAAGTAAAGAAACAAAGATTCGGAAAAAGAATTTACACAGAGAGCGCAGAGGACACAGAGGGCACTTAGAAACCGAGTCTCGCTGGCGTTGGGTTGACTGCAAAGCGGCAGCAGAGCTGCCGCACTCCATATGTCACATGATTTGGCATTTCGGACGGGGCTGGCGGCGGGGCTTGGGTTGGTCGCGGCGGCGGGGAATTTGGTTGGCGGATATTTTGTGGTGCGGCGGGATTGGCCGCGGCGGTATTTGCAGTATTTTTTGGCGCTGGGGGCGGGCTACATGCTGGCCGTCGCGTTCCTCGATGTGATTCCCGAATCCATTCATTTGGCGGGTGAGCAGGCGCTGGTGTTCGTGCTGCTCGGTTATTTTCTTGTGCATTTATTTGAGCATACGATTGCGCCTCATTTTCATTTTGGGGAAGAGACGCACCACGAACAGGTGAGCCATCACCGCGCAAGAACTACAGTTTTGCTGGGACTGACCATTCACACATTCTTTGACGGGGTGGCGATTGCCGCGGGGTTCCTGGTTTCGGTGTGGCTGGGGGCGATGATTTTTGTGGCGGTGTTTTTGCACAAACTGCCGGAGGGGTTCACCGTGGCGTCGCTGGTGCTCGCCAGCGGCCAAGGGCGGCGCAACGCGATGCTCGCGACAGGGTTGTTAGGAGCGGCGACGCTTTTCGGAGTTTTGCTGACTAGCGCGCTGCAGAGTCAGTTGAAGTACGCGCTGCCACTGTCCGGGGGAGTGACAGTTTATGTGGCGGCGACGGATTTGCTGCCGGAAGTGAACCGGGAGCCGAATTGGAGGATGGCTGCTCTGGTGTTCGTGGGCGTAGCCACGGTACTGATAATGCAGCATTTATTCCACGTCTAGATTCGCACTTTCTTCGCCCCGCCTTCGCCTAAACTCCAGATAAACATTTGCAACTTTAAGAGCCCGTTGGGGTTCGATAGAATGTGGCGGCTATGGCCAGGTCGGACGTCCAACTGATGCTGGACGTGAAGGCGGGCGACGAGCAGTCGTTCGAACTTCTCCTTCAGCGCTACAGGACACCTCTTGTCAACTTTCTCTACCGCATGGTTCGCGCGCGGGAAGAGGCGGAAGACTTGGCGCAAGAGGTGTTTTTGAGAGTGTATCGCGCACGGAAAGATTATGTGCCGAGCGCCAAATTCACGACATGGCTTTTCCGGATCGCGACGAATTTGGCGTTGAACTCGGTTCGAGACAACCGTCACCAGCGGATGGAAGTCTCACTGGATGCGCCAGTCACCATCGATGCGGAAGACGGCGATGAGAAGCCGCTCGACATCGCCGAGAAGCATCCGAACATCGAGCAGTACCTGGTGGAGGAAGCGCGAAAGAAAATGATTCGCCACGCGATCGACAAGCTGCCAGAAAAGCAGCGCGCGGCAGTGCTCCTGCATAAATATCAGGAGTTGGATTATGGAGACATTGCAAAGATTTTGGAATGTTCGGAGAGCGCGCTGAAATCGCTGCTCTTTCGTGCATACGAAACGCTGCGAGTGGAACTAGCCCCCCTCGTGGCGAGGCACGGGAAGTAGAGGAACCACAACCCGGGCTGTAAGGGAAGTAGTAGGTGACCCAGGGTAGAGAAGGAAGGTTGTTATGAGTTGTACGCGAATGGAAAACAAGATTTTGGCGTACGTGGACGGGCGCTTGAAAGAGAGCGAATGGCTGGAGATGGAGAAGCATCTCTCGACGTGCGGGGCCTGCCAACTGCGCGTGAATGAGTTTCGCGCGGTGACGTCGTTGCTCGATGAAGTGCCGCAAATCGAGCCGTCGGCGGCGTTTGACGTGCGCGTGCGCGCGCGAGTGGCGGCAGAGCCGGTGAAACAAGGTTGGTGGGTGTGGTTTACGCCATCGCCGCGTGTTGCATTTGCGGCGTCGCTGCTGTTGCTAGCCACGGTGTGGATTGGTTCGCGGCCAACGGATCGTACTCTTACGGCGGCGGACGAGGCGCAGATCAATCAAGACTTGCCGGTCCTAGAAAACTTTGACGTGCTTTCGGATTTCGGAGCACTGACGGATTTGCCTCAGCCGGTACAGCCGGAGGACACGGGAGACAGCAACCCGGATCAAAACCAGAACCAGCAGAAGAACGACAGCCCGAATCAGACGATGTAATCGATGAGATTTCGACTCCAACTCGCGGGATGTTTGCTGGCGATGGGGCTAGGCGCAGTGGTAGCCGCCCCTTCAATGGCGCAGCACGGCCACGTAGCACATTGGGCGCCGCAGCAACATACGCCTCCGAAATCTCAGAACAGACCGCCGCAGCACCAGCCGCCCAAGAATGCGGCGAAACCAGCGCAACAGGGAAAGCGGCCGAACGGCAGCGGGGGCAATCCTCAAGGAAACGGCGCGAACCGGCCGAACTACGTGCCGCGTCCTAGCCCTAATCCGAACAACAATCCGAACCGGCCGCCGTCCTCGTACACGCCGCCGCAGCCGCAGAGAAAATTCAGCGACCTGCCGCCGCAAGACCGGCAGAGGATCATCGAGAACAACAACAAGTACAGGAATCTTCCCCCGGCACAAAAGCAAGAATTGAGAGATCGTGCTGAGCAGTGGAATAGATTAAGTCCTCAGCAGCAGAGTCATATTCGGAATGAGGTGCTGCCAAAGTGGAAGCAGATGCCCCCGGAGAGGCGGCAGGCAATTCGGCAGAGACTGCGCGTGTTGCAGAACATGCCGGAATCAGCGCGTAATCAGCGGTTGAGTGATCCTGAGTTCACGCGCGGAATGAGCGAAGAAGATAAGGCGACGCTGCGCGACTTGAGCCACTTGCATGTTGGCGGAGCGCCCGATCCGCCGGGCGAGTGACGGGGTCAGATTTCTGTTTTTGTGCTTCACGCACGATTCGAGCCAGGCAATTTATTTTCCTCGAGATTTTCCATCGGACAAATTGGCCGCAGTTAATTCATTCCCGGCATTGACAATGGCATCACCCGCACGGCATCGTGACTAGGTCACGTCGCGCGCATCCAACGAGGGGAGGGTGCCATTCCCGTTTTGTCGCCGCGTTTTCGCGCACTGCACCATCGCAACTTTCAGTTATTTATTGCCGGCCAGCTTATTTCGCTCATCGGCACGTGGATGCAGACGACGGCGCAACTGTGGCTGGTCTATAAGCTGACGAATTCCGCCGCACTTCTTGGAGTTTTCGGTTTTGCCAATCAAGTTCCTATTTTATTTCTAGCCGCGCTTGGCGGTTACATCGGCGACCGCTACAACCGTCATCATGGCGTGATTTGGACGCAGACGGCTTCGATGGTACTGGCGTTCGTGCTTGCGGCGTTGACGTTCGCGAACATCATTCAAGTGTGGGAGCTGATCTTCGTCGCATTTCTTGTTGGCGTAGTAAACGCGTTTGATGTGCCTATTCGGCAGGCGTTTCTTGTCGAGATGGTGGTCAAAGAAGATTTACCGAACGCGATTGCGCTGAATTCTTCGATTTTTAATGGAGCCCGCGTGGTCGGACCGGCGATTGCGGGATTTGCGCTGGCTTGGAAAGGTCCGGCGTGGTGTTTTTTTCTGAACGGAGTGAGTTTTCTAGCTGTGATCGGCGCGCTGCTGGCGATGCGCATCGTGAAGAGGGAACCGAAGAAGGAGACTGGCTCGCCGTTCCAGAGTTTTATGCAGGGATTTCGCTTCGCCATGAGCGATTTGCCGATCCGGTCGACGCTGCTGCTCTTGAGCATGCTGAGTCTGTTGGGTTTGCAATACTCGGTTTTTCTCCCGATTTTTGCGAGTGAAGTTTTGCATCGGGGCGCGAAGGGATTTGGTTTGTTGATGAGCGCGGCGGGAGTAGGAGCAGTGCTCGGCGCGCTGCATTTTGCCGCGAGGACGAGTTACAAGGGGCTTGCGCGGTGGATTGCGGCGACGTCGACGACTTGCGCGGTGGGGCTAGTCATTTTCTCGCAATCGCGGCACTTCTGGCTTTCGATGGCCGTGCTCTTGGTGGTCGGATTCTGTGCCACGGTGCAGATGGCGGCGACGAACACCACTTTGCAGAATCGCGTGCCCGATCAACTGCGCGGAAGAATCATGGCGGTTTACGCGACAATGTTCATGGGTGTGCAGCCCATCGGGTCGCTCCTCGCGGGGGGAGTCGCGAAACATATGGGGGCGCCATATACGTTGGCAGTGCTTGGGACATTGTGCTTTTTGGGGAGCATGGTTTTTATTTTTCGCGTAGTCATGCCGTTGCAGCGGCAGCCAGAAGCGCCCGCAACGGCTTAGGCGGGATTTGGGCGATAGAGCCAGGCGGGTTTGGTGAGTTGTTCGGCTTCGGGCGGGGCAAGCTTCGCCCCTACAGAGGTTGCTTCATTTAACGTTGCGAGAATGGCGTCGACTCTGTAGCGCTGCGGGGCTAGCGAGCAAACCGGGTCTGCTGCCGCGGCGTCTCCAGCTAGCAGAAAAGCTTGGCAACGGCAGCCGCCGAAGTCCTGTTCGCGGCGGTGGCAGGTCTTGCATGGTTCCTGCATCCAGGACTGGCCGCGGAATTTCTCAAAAGCTTCGGAAGATTGCCAGATTTGTGGCAGGCT
>DATDHE010000276.1:0-2750 GCA_036521695.1 Candidatus Acidiferrum sp.
CGAGCACCTGGACGTGGCGCTGGGTGAGATTCGTGAGGCGTTGCTCGAAGGCGACGTGAACGTCGGCGTGGCCGATGAGCTTTTGGCGAATATTCGGAAGCAGGCGCTCGGCAGCGAGGTGATGCTGCAGCTTTCGCCGGACCAGCAAGTCGTGAAAGTGGTGCGAGACGAGTTGTCGGCGATGCTGGGGAAGCATGCGAAGCCGTTGTTTGCTTCGCGGCCGCCTTCGGTGTGGATGATTGTTGGACTGCAGGGTTCCGGTAAGACGACTACTACGGGAAAATTGGCGAAATGGCTTGTGCAGCATGGCCACCGGCCGCTGGTTGTTTCGACTGACGTGTACCGGCCTGCGGCGCGGGAGCAGTTGGCGCAAGTGGCGAAAGCCGTGGGGACCGCACTGTGGCCGGGGGCGGGGACGGACAAGCCGCTGGAGATTGTTAAGGGGGCGATCCGGGAAGCAAAACTTTCGGCGAGCGACGTGATCCTGGTGGATACGGCGGGGCGTTTGCACATCGACGACGATTTGATGAACGAATTGAGCATGCTGAAGAAAGAGCTGGCACCCAGCGAAATTCTGTTTATCGCCGACGCGATGATTGGGCAGGACGCGGTGCGCTCGGCAGGAGAGTTTCACAAGCGGGTCGGGCTTACGGGCGTGATTCTGACGAAGCTGGACGGCGACGCGCGCGGCGGTGCGGCGCTTTCGATTGGCAAAGTGACCGGTGCGCCAGTCAAGTTTGTAGGCCTCGGCGAAAAATACGACGCATTGGAGGGATTTTATCCAGAGCGGATTGTTTCGCGCGTGCTCGGGATGGGCGACATCATGTCGCTCATCGAGCGGGCGGAGCAGACGGTTGACAGGAAGGCAGCTGCGGACCTCGAGCGGAAGCTGCGCAAAGAAGGATTCACGCTGGAAGATTTTCGCGACCAGTTGAAACAGATTCGCAAGATGGGACCGCTGGAGCAGCTTGTGGACATGCTGCCGAAGATGGGGCCGTTGCAGAATTTGCCGAAAGACGCGAAGGTGGATGAAGGGAAGCTGAAGCAGGTCGAGGCTATCATCAATTCGATGACGAATCAGGAGCGGCAGGACCACAATATTATTGACGGGAAGCGGCGGAAGAGGATTGCGAAGGGCAGCGGGACGACCGTGCAGGATGTGAATCAGGTTTTGAAGCAGTATTTGCAGATGCGCACGATGATGAAGCAGTACGGCGCGATGGCCGCGCGGGCGAAGTTGAAGGGATTGGGAAAGCTCGCGGGACTGTCCTGAGCAGAATGACGGTTGCCGCTCAGCGTTGAGGTACTGCAAAGAGATACAACGCTTTTAGGGCGAGAAGTTCTGGATCAAGGTCAGTTCGGTTCGCGAGGACAATGACGGTAAAGTTGTTGCCTGTGCAGCGCTGAATGATAGTGCGGAACCCCATCGTGCTTCCGGTGTGCCACATGCGTGGTTGTCCTTCATAAGCATCAAGGAACCAGCCGAAGCCGTAGGAGACGGGCTTGCCGGGATGCAAGTTGTCGTCGTTGGGCGCGGTGGGCCAATACGTGGGCGAGCCATCCGCTAATTTTGCGGGAACAAGTGCAGGAGCCATTTCTTCGGCGCTGAGCAGCGTGTGATTTCGCAGGGCGTCGTCCCATTTAACGAGATCATCGAGATTGGAATAGATGCCGCCGTCGCCTAGGGTGGCGGAAGTTGAGCTTTGGTCGGTTTCCTTCAGTGTGCCGCCTTCCTTCGAGTGACCGAAAGCGCGGTTCGTGACCGCCTTCTTCCCTTTTTGATAGACGACGGTGCGATCCATGTGCAGCGGCGCGAAAATTCGCGCATGGAGAAAACTTCCGTAGGATTGCCCTGATGTTTTGGCGACGATCAGGCCGAGCACTACGTAACCGGAATTGCTGTACGACCAACTTGTGCCTGGGGCAAATCTTCCTTTGGTTTCTTTTTTGAAGAGAGCGAGGACTTCGTCGTCCTGGATTTGGTGTTCGGCAGACCAGATAGGCCCCTTGAGCTTTTCCTGGGCGTCCATTAAATCTTCGTAATCGGGCAAGCCACCGGTGTGATTCAGAAGATTGCGGATAGTGATGTTTTTGCCGTAGGGCGGGAAATCCGGAAAAATCTCGCTCAAAGATTGGTCATAGCGAAGCTTCCCGTCGTAGACGAGCAGCATGATGGCCATGGCGGTAAACTGTTTGGTGAAAGATGCGAGGCGGAAATTGGTGTACTGGTTAATTTTCGCGTGGGTCCGCAAATCGCGGACGCCGTATCCTTTTTCAAACAGTGTGCGTCCATCTTTGCGCACCAGCACCGCGAATCCAGGCGCGTTTTCTTGTGCGAAGGAAGAGAACATGAAGTCGGCTTGGCGATGCACTGCTGAGGACGGGGATTGCGCCCGGGATTCGAGGGCAAGAGCAAAGAACACGGCGACAAACAGGATAAGCGGTAACTTCAACGGGCCTCCCTATAGGCGCCCGCAGAATAGCATTCCTTTAGCGCATTCATCTGCCCGTAACACGGCTGCGCTATCACTCTTGGTCCCCTGAGAAAGCCTATGACACGCACTGCGCTCGACGACCCGCGCTTCTATCTCAATCGGCACCTGGAATGGCTGGAGTTTAATAGGCGTGTGCTTGAGGAGGCGCGCGACATCGGGAATCCGCTGCTAGAACGCGTGAAGTTTCTGGCGATTACGGCGAACAATCTGGATGAATTTGTCGAAGTACGGGTGGCTAGTTTTCTGCAGCGGATC
>DATDHE010000277.1:0-7240 GCA_036521695.1 Candidatus Acidiferrum sp.
TGGTCTTGTCTCCCTTCCAATCGGCAGCCTCGGGTACGTAGACTAAATCAGGCCCGAAGATGACACCCACATAATCGAATTCGAATCCCTGCGCCGTGTAAACACAACCAATTTGATTCACGCCACCTGAGTCGTACGCCCAGAGGCTCTCTTTAGGAATGCCGGGTGCGAGGCTGCCCGAGGCGGATTTGGCGTTCCATGGTCGGACGTAATCGCCGATGACTACGTCATCCACTAGTGTCCCGTTAGACCGGGGATTAGACCAAGGCCAACAAAAGCCCGCTGTCAGCCGCGCTGTGCATTTTTCTTCCAGCCTTTTCCTGATTGTGTCTTCCAGGGCTTGGGGCGTGGGCATGATTTTAAAGTCGAACTCGTCGGCTTGATTCCACATCACATGTGGTGTGCGCTGAATTCCGAGGGTGTTGTTCACCCAACTGACGAACGCATCCGAGCCAGCGCAGCGGAACTGGGCTTCCAATTCAAATTCACAGACGTCGCAGTGGAGTTTCTCAGCTTCAGTCTTAATGTAGCCGGTAGAGCCGATCTCCCCTGGTCTTACGATTTGGTTGTCATCAATGAAAAACACGGATGTGCGACTTGACTTTAACAACTCGTGGATTTGTGAGAGTTTGCTTTGCTTTACCTTTGGCGTGAATCGGTTGTTGCTAGTCTCTCGAATTCGGTGAGCCTCGTCGGCGATCATGACGTCAATCACATTCGCGTCCGCGCCCATATAGCTGTTGAAGTAGCGCACTTGCGCAGCCCCACGGGTGCCTACGATTTCCCGAATAGTTGAGGTGAACGCACGAGAACCCGTCACGTAGTGCGCGTTTAGGCCCATCCCTGAGAGATCACCGAGCAAGTTCATGGCAATAACCGATTTCCCTGTGCCAGGGCCCCCTCGCACGATAATGGCAACCTTTTTCCTACCTTTGACACCATCCTTCGCAGCTTCCACAACCTTGTCATAAACAACCAGTTGCTCGTCGAGTAGCACGTATTCCGGCTTGCCCTTGATCAGTTTGGCGACGTGGTCGAGCAGTTTCTTGCTGGGGCGGTACTTGCTCTGCTCCACTTTCGCCGAAACCTCGCCGCTATCGGCACCATGGATTCGTTCGTCTAGAAACGCAGTGAGACGCGGCACGTGATCGGCAGTGAAGACTGGAGACCGCCTAATTTGCTCTGCAAACTGTGGTAAGAAAAGAGGATCGTCCTTTATCGGGCTGTAGTTGTGCAGATAAGAACAGGCATGGGCGCTGATTCCTCCTTCACCCTGAAAAGCCGTATGGCAATCGGTGAGATACGTCATGTACTGACCTACTTGGACGGAAGGATGAAGCACATCTCGGACATTGCCGCCGACGAAGGTAGCCACCTCGTTCTTGCCCGACGCGCCTCTGCATCCGCTCCACTGCTTTAACTCGATGATGACTGCGTTAGGCGCCTTTTTGCCGTCGTACCCGGTCACGAGGCAATCAAGCCGCTTGGAGGTAAGCGGAAGTCGGAGTTCCAACAAAACGCCGTGATCAAGCAACGACGCTGTCTGAAAAACTTGTGAGATGGCGCGGAGCGAATTATTCCACGAGTTCACCTCGGCGACTGATGGCTGGTAGCGAAACTCATTGAAGAAAGCATCCTTCAACGTAGGTGCGATACGGTTGAAAGTCGAGTCTTCAATGAGGGATTTGGTAGTGCCGGAATAAAGGCGCATGCGCTCCCAATTATCACATCAGATGCCTCGATCTAGACTATCCAAGTCGACCGGCTTGGGGAATTCGGTGGTGTCCTAATTTCAAGGACACTACCGGGAATTCCGCAGTGTTGACACCCGCAAGCAGGCTCCCTAGACTTTCAGCTAGAACGGAATTAAGGAGGCGCGCATGGCACTGGATTGGACAAAATGTGCGGCAGTAGAAAGTGTGCCCGGAAAAGTCAGCGGGGCGTGGGTTTTCCGTGGAACACGCCTGCCCGTGGCTACCATCTTTGAAAACCTAGAGGATGGCCTGAGCATCGAGGAAATCATGGAACAGTTCGACGTGACGCGGGAACAGGTCACCGCGGTGCTGGACTTTGCAGCGCGGAGTTTGGAAGCTCCGATCCGCCGTTAAATGCACATTCTCTTTGACCACGGAACGCCCAGGGGCATTTCGCGCGCGCTGAAGGACCATATCGTGAAAGAAGCAAGAGCACAAGGGTGGGACACATTAAGCAACGGTGACTTGCTGAAAGCGGCCGAGGAAGCTGGGTTTGACGTGCTTCTCACGACCGAGCGAAATTCGATCAGTTGGGCGAGTTGGGCATTTCTCGGATTTTTGCGTTCTGGAAGCGAAAATCCCATACCTGCTCTCTCTGCCCACCCTAATCTCCATTCGCGCTGCTTCAGAAGCTTTTTGTAAACCTCGGACACGTGAGTTCTGGCGTGTCCAGACCAGGTGTGCTGTAGGGCTTGCGGAACCTCAGCTGTCTCCATCGCGGTAATGCGAAAGCTGCGCTCCACAAGCCAAGGCGAACACGAGGCCCAGAAAAGCCGACGCCGCTACTCTTTTCGCTTTGACCATTCCAGGTGGCAACCTCAGATTCATTCTAGAGGCAGAGAGACTTAGCCGCTCTTTGAATGATTAGCCGATGCCGAACCTTTTAATGGACGGTTACCCGGTCTGACACTAGTTGGCAATCGACCGGCACTCGGGTCAGTTCTTTCTCAAAGGTAGAGTCTAATCCGTTTACCCTGCATTTCAGTTCGGTTGCGCCATGGGGTCAATTTGGCCCCGATGGCAGGTCGAGCAGTTAATGAAATGTCCCTCGGGATTCGGCGCCAAGTTTTGCATCTTTACGAGTTGCTGGTTAATCGAAAAATGCATCAGCGCCATATGGCGAGCACAGCGCTTGGGACGCTTGTCGTCCTTAGAGAAGTCATCCTCCACATGACAATGCTTGCAGTTGACGCCCAACGCGCGGCTGTATCCTTGGTTCATAATCAGGAGCAGCCGTCCGGCTGGAACCTTCTTAAGGAAATCGAACTGGATATTCTTGAATACCTGCCCTGATGGCTCCTGCTCGTGCCCGGCAATCTGAGTTCCTACCAGTCCCCCGTAACTACGCTTCCTTTTTGTCCCCCTGGAAGAACCAATGGACGCCGTATTTATCGGCAAGATGTCCGTAAGTTCCAAACGGCATGTCCCGTAAATCGTCAAGCAGCTCCTTTTGAGCTCCCGAGGCCAGCCCATCGAAGACCGCTCTCAGCTCTTTGTACTTCCCACCGTTAATATACATGGCGACGGTATTGCCCTGTTTCGGTGTTCGCGTGGGATGGAGCCAGTCAGTAGCGGAAAACTCGATGACACCGCTTTTCAGGCGCGCGTGTGCCACTTTGTGATGTTGTGTAGGCGGCATCTGGTGTTTCATAGGCGTATCAACCACTTTCGTGACCGTCAATTCGCCGCCCAAACAAGATTGGTAAAATGCCATCGCTTCAGCACAATTCCCTTCAAAGATTAGGAAGGGCGTGAGATTCATCATGCTCGTTCCTTTCTAGTTGCCGATGGCAATCCAGAATCTTCAGGCTCGACACCGGGCATTCGTCTCATGCAATGTCGATTGTACTCTGGTGGTACGTCGAAACGCCGCGCATTCCGCGATCACACAAACCCCATTTCATCGTGCAAGAGGGCGGCCCGCCTTCGATCCGCTGCGACGTTCTCGCGCGCAACGAGGCCAAGGTAATGCCTGTCTGTGGCGAATTGTTATTTCGCCAAGCCACATGGCATGCAACATTGTTACATCCCTTTCTTTATGTTATTGATTCCAAACGGGCTCTTAGTTTTGGCGAAGTACTCGTTCATTTGTCCCTGCGTCATGTTCGATGTGTCTTTGCAAGGGTCACGCTTTTCCCGGTGCGTTTGTGTCGCTACGACGCCGGAAAAGATTAAGAGACCCAGCGTTAACGCCAAAAATCGCAAGAATCTGGTTCCCATGGAAGCCTCCGTCGGGATGAAATCTGCACGACAAGCGAAAACGAATTTTAGTTAACTGGTTCCGTTTTTCACTGTCGCCGATTGGAGAAGTGCAGGTCAAGATGGACCGTTATTCGGTATACCAGGCCATGTGGCCTACACCTCAGGCGCTAACTCAGTCCCAGAGTTGAAATGCTTCTTGCCTTCTGGATGAGAACACAGTTGCTGAGCTACATTGGGCAGTGCTTGTTGCAGCGCTGTGAGGATTTGGATGGCCTGATTTTCCGTGAGGCTTTTGCCAAAGGTGATTGTTCTCCAGCCAAATTTGAACTGTAGCCGCTGGGGCGCGTCTTCCGAACCTTCCATCCATTCCAGTTCGCGACATTCTTTGATTTCGTATTCGCGCTTCCGCCCCCAACCGTGGACCTCTTTCCGGAGCGTAATTTTGTTCGAATCAATTTCGATGATTTCGGTCCCTGACAATTGAAATATCAGCCCTATCGCGCTGGATACAATCGCAAAAATAAACACACCGCGGAACACCTGCGACATCCTTGCCAAATATTCGTAAGTAGCGGCAGCGAAGACCATGAGCGCCCCGAGTCCAAGAAGGACGACCAGCCAAGACCGCACAGGATGAACGGTCACGCGCAACATTCCCGAGTTCGTCGAGATTTCGATTGTTGGGTCGGCGGTGGGTAGTCGCATGTGGCTACTCTATACGCAAATTATCGCGGGTTCCATTTCCCGGACAGCAATTTCTTGGCTTCTGCCCGATTAGAGTCTCAAAACCGGTAAAGTTCTCTGCGCCCAAATGAACTTCGGAGGTAACCCGTTTATCAGTTACGCAAATTTGTGCTAGGGTATCCACCTTCTTGCTCAAACGGCCGCAGAGCAGAAAGGCTCAGATTCTCCCCGTCACCTGCTTTAGCCTTCTCGTCCCACAACCAGACGGGAAGGCCAGCAGCGGTTCTTGCTCTGGACAAGGCGCACGTTCTGTTGATCTCAGGAGGACATGAAATGACAATCAGCCCTATCGACGAGTCACAACGCACGGCTGCAAGGATCGCAGGACTAGCTTTCCCGATCTCGTTCGCCACCGTGGTCGCGGTCAATTTCGGCATCTTTGCCCGCCTCATCGCCCGCGGCAATCCGGCGGAAACCGCTCGGAATATCCTGGCGCACGAAACACTGTTCCGTATCGGCGTCGCGGGCGACATGGTTTACTGCGTTGGCGTTGTCGTACTGCTGACAGCGCTTTACGTGATCCTCAAGCCGGTCAGCCAGAACCTTGCCTTGCTCGCGGCATTCGGCAGGCTGGTCCATGGCCTCACGTGGCTCCTGGTAACGCTCAATCTCTTTACCGCTCTGCGACTCTTGAGTGACGCTGAGTACTCGCGTGCGTTTGGACCAGACCAATTGCCGGCCTTGGCGCGGCTGTACCTCAACGGTTTCGACGCGTACTACGTTGGCTTGCTGTTTTGGGGATTGGGAGCCACAGTTGGCAGCTACTTGTGGTTCAAGTCGAACTACATCCCCACGACACTGGCTGCCTTTGGTGTGATCTCCAGTGCATGGTGCGCCGCCTGCACTTTGGTTTTTTACATCTTCCCCGACTTCCCCAAAGTAGTGAACCTGTGGTGGTTCGATTCGCCCATGGCTATCTTCGAACTAGCGCTGAGTTTTTGGCTTCTGTTTAAGGGTTTAAGGCCGTCTGGGGTAGCCGAGTCCGATAAAGTAAGCAGTTGAACATAGGTCAGTGTGCCGCTAGGGCAGCATTTTCGGCCTTTCTCGGAGGGTGCTCGTCGCATCCGTGAGAGGCGTTTTTCGGTGAGCAAACCCGCTTCATCACGCTTCCCCGTTAGACATCAAGACTCGGCATTGGTAGAGCAATTTACTACGAGTCAGCGCTAGTGCCTGATTTGTCCGCTTACCGGAGATCGTACTAGTCCCTAAATGGAAACCCGGTTTAACCAGGACCTACACTGGTTTCGTTTAGGCAGGCAGTAGCAACCGCACTCTTGTGCGGTGTAACTTCAATAGTTGCGATGCTGCAGAATTTCGACAAATCATTATCCAAGTTGAAAAATCACGCCGTCAGTGTCTCGGCTCCCGATGCTTATCCAGAGGCCGGAGCCGCTTCCGTAGTATTGGTTTTCGCGGAAGGTTCAAAAGGTTGCGAGCAGACTATTGGCGCGTCGTAAAAGACGGAAGGGCAGGCACGAGCAGCTTTGACCATCAGCAACGTTACGGTTTGCCGGGGCCAATCGACGCAATTACGGAATTAAGACCGGGTGGAGCGAACCAGTTCCCGGGCGGGTTTAACTCCCGCTGATGGACCATCACCTTTTCACAGCGCACCCGGTAAGCCGTTAATCAGGAGGTTCTCGCGTGGGGACTAGCTTTGTCGGCGCGGTCGCGGACAGGCATCTAGAACTTACGCATGTTCTGGACGAGAGACTTAACCTGAAACTTTCTTCCAATCTGTGGGCGCGTCCTCAAGTCCCCAGAACTGCGGCGCAGCAGTATTGAAGCGAAGGCCAATCTCTGCTCTGCCGCCATGCTTTTCACCTAGGTACACGACTCGGCAGTCTTGTTCCTCTCGGTTGACAATGTTTCGTAGGACAAGCCTTTCGCCTAATCTGACGGTCTTCGACAGAGTAGTGAGACAGCCATGAGCGCTTAGCACTACAGCACGCGTTGGATCAGCGAATGGAAGCCCATCGGTCGATTTGCGTTGCACGACCACCGGCACCTGCGCCGACACTCGACTTGAGCGCCGAAGGTTAAACTTGGTCCCATCAAGCTCGGTCCGTCGGTTCATTTAATTGACTCGGTGCCTCGGTCTGCTCTCGCGCGCAATGATCTGCCGTTAGTCGGTTCCCTTCATTCCGCCTGCTTGCCAGAGACCCGCGTCTTAAGCTCGCGCTGTGTTCTGACACTCAGGGTAACATTGCTGTTTTCTTGGGAGACTGTTCGACGGTTCAGGTGTTGCGCCGCAGTCAACTCTGGTAAGTTTGAATGTATCTGAAATAGGAACCACGGCTGAGAGGCCCACACACGCGGCGAAGAATCAGAAAGGATTTACACCCGCGCTCCTCCGTAGCGCGTCAGGAGAGCTTTTGCCCTTGACAAAGACCTATCATGGAAGTCTTAGCGCTGTATCGGACGCGCGAGTGGGCAGGATGCCCACATGAGCACGGTGGGATTGCGCGCGTTCGATACAGCGACTTGAAGGAAGCCGTTCGGTTTGCGGTGGACGCGGGTGTTATGCAAATTCAATTGAG
>DATDHE010000278.1:0-6963 GCA_036521695.1 Candidatus Acidiferrum sp.
CGCTGAGAGGGAACCACGTTATGAATATAATGTTCGATGGCCTTCTCCAGCAGGAATCTCTGGGATTGTCCGTTTTCTTTCGCGACCGCGACGAATTCCTTGTACAGCTTCGCGTTGATTGCAGGACCTATCTTGACCGTCACCCGGTTAGCCATGGTGCGCCTCTGGACCATATTTTAAACTCGCCGGCAGAGATGTCAAGATAAATCTAGATTGTACTAGATAAGTGTAAGTCCCTAGATAAAGACAAGATGATTCGCGAGCTGGGCGCGGATGAAATTGTCCGCGACGGAAAGAGCCTTACCGCAGCGGGCGGCGCCGACATCATCCTCAGCACCTCCAACTCGACCAAATCCATGGTGGACAGCATTCAGGGGCTGCGACCGGACGGCAGGTTCATCGTGATGGGCGCTGACGCGGAACCACTTTCGATCTCGCTGATCGAGTTGCTCTTCAAACGCATCAAAATCATCGGCAGCCAGCAAAATGGCCCCGAATACCTTTACGAAGCCCTGGATTACGTAGCCCAAGGAAAAGTTAAATCGATAATTGAAACCTATCCATTGGCCGAAGCTGCAAAGGCTTACGAGCGCGTTGTGGAGGGTAAGACCCGCTTCCGCGCTGTCCTCACCATGTAATCGCTCCGATGACCAGGACGCGTTTCACGAATTTGGGCCATGTCGCAGGTCCCGAGTGAATTGACGCTTCCGGGTGACCTTGGGCCCTGGGCGCGGCGACAAAGGTTCGCTTCGGGGAGAGCCGGGAAGAGGGATATCCACGTATTCGGTAGCGACGATCATTTGATTGTTCGTCTGCTGGCTTCGGGGGAAAGTCTGGCGGAGAGGCCAGATCGAGTCAACCCCTGATTCACCGGCAAACCGGAAGTAATCCATCTGGTCGAAAAACGCGCTATTCGTGGAAGTGGCCGTTTCAAGCCTATTCGACTAAGTGAAACGAGCGGGTGAGGGAATTGGCTGTCGTGACAGTGTCGGATTCTAAGAGGCGACGGGGCAGCGTTCTAACCAACTGCACTACGCCCCGCAAACTGACTAAAAATGTCTTCCCGCTCCTTCCACAACCTTGCAGTGTCTTGCACTGCCTTGCGCGTCCTTCGACGTGACAGGGCTGCTTGCTCGACATAGCCCACTCGATTCCAGCCGTTCGGCGTTCACCCTAAGGGTCTCAACGCCCTGAGCGTAGTGCTGTCCGGCCAATCGTAAAGTTGGCAAATAGTTGGCAAATTGGTTTTTTGAGAGATATTCCCCGAAAGGGGAAAAGTGAGAATCGCCGCGTATTTACTGATGATTTGGATGGTGGGCCTGGGTGGACTTGAACCACCAACCTCGCCCTTATCAGTATTGCGGTCGTCAGCGTAATAGCCCACCTAGAAATGTGGGTTCTTTGAAGAGCATGGCAGTTGACATGTGAGCGACATGAAAGTATGCTGATAGCATGTCAAAGATGATTCAGCTTCGTAACGTACCCGATGCCCTGCACCGCGGCCTGAAAGCTCGCGCTGCAATGGCAGGCATGTCGCTCTCGGACTATCTGTTAGCTGAGATCAAGGAAATTGCGGAAAGGCCAACGCTCGCAGAATTTCGGGAGCGACTGCACACGCGTAATCCGGTTTCAGGGCAGATCGATACCGCTAATCTGGTGCGAGAAGAGCGCGAGGCGCGGTGATCGTCCTGGATGCTTCTGCTGCCGTGGACTGGCTTCTTCAGACATCTGCGGGGCAGAGCATCGAGAGGCGCATTTATTCGCGTAACGAAACCCTGCATGCGCCTCAGCTCCTCGATCTTGAGGTCACGCAGGTATTGAGGCGTCTAGCATTCCAGGGAGCGGTCTCTGCACCTCGTGCAGACGAGGCGGTCCGCGATCTGCTTGATCTCCGCCTGACTCGGTATCCTCATCTCGTGCTTCTGCCCAGAATTTGGCAACTCCGTCGCAATTTTTCAGCCTATGATGCCGCCTACATCGTGCTTGCCGAGAAGCTCGGAGCTGCGCTAGTTACAAGGGATGCTCGACTCGCTTCTGGTTCGGGCCATGTGGCACCCATCGAGCTCTTTTGATCCGCCTGAGCTGTGGTAGGCAAAAATTCTGTCCGTATCTGAATCAGCAGTGTGTGAGCGGCCTGGGTGGACTTGAACCACCGACCTCGCCCTTATCAGTATTGAGGTTCTGGTCTCGGAGTCTCATTCTTCGCGATACCGGATGCGGTCCGGCTCGACAATCCAAAGCTGATGCTTTGGCGAGAGTCGCAGCAACACGGGGACGAGGCGCTTCAAAAGAGCAACAAGCGTTGGCTTGTCTTGGGACTTAGAACGAAAGACCACGATTCCTGGATGGGATTTTGGAGGGTAGGCTTGGACATTCGCGAAATCCAAGTCCAACGTCATCAATACGCGATCTTCTTGGCGGCAACGCTCGAGCACCGAATCGCTGGCACCCGAGAGTTTCTCGTCGGAGACCGTATTCGCTTCGAAACCCGCCCCACAAAGGATCGACGCGTATTCTGTTGGAAGATTTTCGTCGACTTTGAACTTCAAGCTTTGATTTCCAGCGGTAAATCCACGGTGCCCTCGCGCGTCAACTCAGCCGCATACGCCAACGCCGCATCGATATCCGGGTCAGTCAGTGCTGCGTAGTTCCGCAATATCTCGTCGCGCGGTACACCTGCCGCGACGTTGTCCAATATGACAGATACAAAGACGCGTGTTCCGCGGACACACGCTCGGCCATGGCAGACGGCTGGGTTTACACTGATTCGCTCACGCCAGTTTTGCATAGGTTCATTCTAACCAGATTCAGCCTCAGCGCTATCATCGGCGTCTTGGCGATTTGATGGTGGGCGTGGGCGGCGCTCCTTACTTGCCTGATCAACACACGAACATTGCACATGAAGTTCTGATACAACGGTCTTGGAAACCGATGCATGAAGTGCGCGGACGTGTCTCACGTTGACCCTTTGTTGTCAAAACAATTGGGCGCATCGGGGGCGGTTTGGAAAACCGCCAGACTTGAGGCCTTTACTCGATTTCAGCTCAAATAAGGCGGCATAGGAGGAATCACAATGCATCCTTTACGCAAACTACGGGAATCCGGTAAGCCTACAGCCACTCAAATAAGCGAGCTGCTCGCCGATAACATCGTATTCAACAGCCCGATCCTGGTTCGGCCGATACAGGGGCGTGAAGTCATTGCGGCGATTTTCGCTCAGTCGAGCGCGACGCGTGGCTCAGGTACCTATACAGCCGAATTCAAGCTCGATGATCGCACTACCTTCTTGCGCTGGGTGGGGACCATGGATGGCCACAAGTTCGAGAGCTTGGAGGTGATCGTGGATAACGAGCAGGGGCTGATTGTGGAGCGCACGATTGCTCTCCGGCCATATCCGGCTCTGAAACTGTTCCGCGACGCCATGTATACGTCGCTCAAGGATAAGTTGCCGCCAGATGTTTGGGACTACGCAAGCCCTGGCGCTTAGTTACGCGGGGTCATTGGTTTTACTCACTGTGGCGTTCCGGGCCTCAATAGCATTGACCGAGTTTTGAAATGCCTTTTCCAGGGCGCCCTTGCCGCTCACCCCTCGACGAGCTGCTGGCCGCCGTCGATGTCGAAGGTGCCGCCTGTAAGGGTTGTGTTGGTCATGATGTGTACGGCCAAGGCGGCCACATCGGCTGGGCCGACCACCCGGCCGATCGGCAGAGTGGTGCGCAGCTGCTCGCGACGCGCGTCCAGCTGATCGCCCAGCAGCGACGCCGACAGCGGTGTGTCCACGAAACCCGGAGCGATAAGGTTGACCCGAACGGGCGCGAGTTCGAGCGCCAGATTCTTTGTCATGGCTGGCATCGCGGCCGTGAGAGCCGAGATGAGAGCGAATCCCTTCGCCGTGCGACGCCCACCTGTGCCGCCCATAAAGAGAAGTGTTCCTCCCGGTCGAACCCTGTTCGCGGCGTGACGAGCAATTTGCAAAGGGAGAAGAACGTGGGCCTCAATGGCGCGGCGTGCTTTTTCAAAATCGAATTCGGCCAACGGCGCGTAATAGGGCCCGGGTCCAGTGACCAGCACGTGGTCGACCGCCGTTGGCAGCTCGTGGAAGAACCGCGCGAGGCGCTCGAAATCAGTAGCATCAAAGGCTACGGTGCTCGCCGATGTGAGCTCACTCGCTACGTTTTGGAGGCGCCCGGGATTCCGCGCGGTGAGCACGAGCGTTGCCCCCTCCGCACGCGCAAGCCGAGCTGTTTCGAGCCCGATGCCGGTGCTGCCACCGATCACAACAACTGTTTGTCCAGCAAGTAGCGGTTCGCGCGGGAGTGTAGAGGGGCTTGCGGTGCTCATAATTTCTCCAGTAAGCAGTCTCCGAACTTCTTTCGAAAGAATTGCAGCGGTACCCATTACGTCGGCAACTTTGTACCAGCCTGTTCGGCAACCATGTACTCAGAGTACCAGGCGGGCCAGTTTTCATCGCGATTCCCGCCGCCGCGCTTTTCATCCTCTCCATGGGCAACCGCCGCGCGCTGAAGTGTGTTCTCCAAGTCGCTTGCAGAACCGAACGAAGTCGTGGCAGCGTCGATGCGTCCCGGAACCGCAAACAGAAAGAAACGGACTCGCTTCATAGGCCCGGCAATGGCAGGAACTGCTATTGCAGCCTAGTTGCACCCAGACTTGCTATCGTCACGTCATTCTTCAGCTCCGTTTGATGATGAACACAGTCTTGTCGTCAATACGGTCCTGTTCCCCAATCTCGCGCAGACGTTTGTCTTTCTTAACTGCGTAATCCATCAAGGCATTGCAGATGTCCTTTGCTGGTTGACGATAGTGCTCACGCATCACGCCTTCAAGTTGCTGGCGTTCCTCTTTGTCGCTGCCGTCATAGACCCCGTCGGTATAAAGGAAGAAAATGTCCCCTGGACTCAGCAATGTGAGTTCGGCGACATCCGAGGAGCTCACCCTCCTCTCGCGGGATTCTAGTGACAAATACCTGTCGCGATCCGGATGATCTTCGGGGATCTGTAAGCCAAGCGGTAGGAACTGCACCATCCGGCTTTTATCAATTTCCATGAACTTGCGATATTCGGCGGAGAAGACTAGTGGCGGTGGATGTCCGAAATTCACGAATCGGAAATAGCCATAAGGGTGCACTTCGCCGTAAAGCATGGTGGCGATCTCCTGGGCGCTTTCTTCCTCGCTTCTGCCGAGAGCATTTCGTGCCGTGACCGATTGCGCCAACCTCAGATTGATTCTCTGGAATAACTCCGGCGTGGTTTTCCCCCGGTGATCGAGTTCGGAGAGCACGAGGGCATGAAATGTGTCGTGGACGGTCGAGGCGATTTTCGCTGCAATGATTCCGTGTCCTTGTGCATCCACCAGCAAGACTCCTGCCGTGCAGCATAACTCTCGCAGGTCTTCGGCGACCCGTACCTGTTCCGAGCTTCGTGCCTCTCTGTACGCGGATTCCATTTCGGCCTTGTAGCCAGGCGTTGATTTCAGCCACGCGACATGATCGTCAACCGAATTGCGCGGCGGTGCACCTGCCTGGAGCGGCTCGAGATATTCTTTAGATCGCCTCAGGGCCCGCTGAATGCGGGCGTCGATGTCGTAACGCTGCTGAAAGTTTATGTACTCAAACAGGTCGCCGCCGACAGTTCCGGCGGGAGTTGAGTTGCCGTACATCTCGATTCCTTGTACATGTGGAATCGCACCTTCCACAGGCATCAGCCGCTTGCGCAGATATTCATCGATACTCGGAGCGGTGTAGGTGTTTGCCATAAGAGAATTCTGGAGCGAGTTCGCTGACTCCTTTGTGACTGTCTGCATTGGTTCGTCACATGAGGATGCGGCACTCATGCGGTAGTGTCCATTGTATTTTGGTATCGATCTGTGCCGGTGTAAGCCTTACTGCGAGAGCAAGTGCGTCGTATGACGTGAACTGGTAGGCCCACGCGACTGCCAAATCGCCGCAACGCCGGAACTTGACAAAAGGCTTCGAGCGAAACTCCGGTCCTTCGGGAAGCGTTTGCTGCGGTGCGGTCGGGAGCACGGCTTCGCGCGAGCCACAAGACCTAGCGCTGTTTGGTGCTGAGCGTTGTTTTCCTCCTGATCATCCGCTGGCACAAGGTCAAAGAAGCTGTTTGTGAACCTCTGTGCGTCTCGGCGCGCGTTCTTGCAGTCCACTGGGGTCTAGTTCGCCCTGACTGCGACGGACCGAGCTACCCTCGTGTTGAAAGACTCGCTCTGAGCTTTGTCTCCCTCGGCTTGGCGATGGAGTTGGCAAAGGGGCTCGGAACGTCCTAATTGCGCCCAGATCGGCTTGCCCGGATTTTTGGCAAATTTTTGGCAAATGTTTTTTTGCTTGAGAGTCAGACAACCGGCGAAAGTGAGAATCACCGCATAAATACTGGTGATTTATGGTGGGCCTGGGTGGACTTGAACCACCGACCTCGCCCTTATCAGGGGCGCGCTCTAGCCACCTGAGCTACAGGCCCCAACATCGCAGGGGGAACGTTCACAACTATCTCATTGTACAGTGGCTTAGCGTATTTCGCAATTGTGCGGAATCTTCGCTTCGGTACAAGACTGCAACTTCTCCGGTTCACTTACTGTGCGCGATCTCGGAATCAGAGTTCCGCGTAGCGCGGAGGGTTCAGTCCACGCGGCGTCAAGATGTACCGGCTCAGCCAGGAAGTGCAGTGTTTTGGCGTAGATCCGATCAACAAATAGAACCACAATGCGGGTCCCTCGAAGATAAACTGCTAAAAAGGAACGAGCTCTACAGTTACGGAATTGAGCTTAGAACGACGCCGAGATCACGGCCACCTGAGCCTATAACTCAAAACAATGCCGACCTGCTTTTTCATCAACTCAAAATCCCGTTAAATCTGGTCGACCGGCCGAAAGTACCGGCGGCCTCACTTCCGGAGTGCCAACCGTTCGGACATAGAGCAATACAAGCGCGTTTGG
>DATDHE010000279.1:0-2913 GCA_036521695.1 Candidatus Acidiferrum sp.
GGCTGATGAGCCATCCCACCAGGGGAGTGATAAGTGCGGAAACAACGAGCTTGAGAGTAAAGGCGAGCGAAATCGCGGCACGGCTAGCGTGGAAGTCCTGCATGAGCGGCTTGAGAAAAACACTGAACGAATAAACGGTAATTGGCACACCCCAGAAGAGGCCCACGCAGGACGCGGCCACGACCCACCATCCGTAGAACACTCTCGGATGCTGGCTCATTCTGCCGCACCGCGCCGCCTTTTTGGCGCCAATAACGTGAGGGGCAATCTCTCAAACCGTCTCGTCCTGTTCTTCGGCGAGCTTCCGATTTGCTCGCTCGCGTCGAAAATGAAATCAAGTTCCGTGACTTCGATGACCGAGAGCGTTCGAGTCTTTCCTTGGTTCTCTACGACCAGTGCATTGTTGCCGCGCTTGTACGCTTGCCGATGCACAACGCCAACAATTCCGACGTTTTGGCCTTTTCCGTTCAGTATCGCTTGAGCGGCTTTCCCGTCCGAACGAAGAGAGATGGTGTATTTCCCCGGAGCCAGCCTATTTCCGCTGCACAGTACGGAATAGGGCAGCGCGAATCTGCCTTCGAACCTTGTCTCCGCGACCTTGCTTTCAGCATACGGTTTTCGCTGGGGGAAAGGCTCCGTATTGGGCGAATCGAAGTGATCGGGATCGATCTCGGATTGGGCATATGCGCCCGAAGCTCCAAGCGCAAACAATCCCAACATGCACGACAATATCCTGATGACTGGCGGCGTTTTCACCAGAGCCTCTCTTTTCTGTCGAACCGGGCAGCATAGGCCCGCGAACCTAAAGACGCCGCGAACACAAGTTCATCGATAGGCGATGAGGAGGCGATTTAGGCCGATTTCTTTGGGGACCATCTCGACTCGCGCGAAGCCGGCGTCTTTCGAAATGCCCTCAAGTTCCGCGAATGTGTAAGCGTCTCCCGTCGGGGTAGAGGCGAGCATCATCAAGCTGAAGGCAGCGGCGGTGGGCGGCGAAACACGGTCCGGGTTTGGAACGAAGGTAACGATTGCGGCGCGGCCCCCGGGATTCAGGGCCGCGTGCACCTTACGCATGAGAGTAGTGCACGCCGTCCGGTCCAGGGCGTGTAGAAAATTGATGATTAGCGTTAGATCGTAGCCGCTGCCAAATTCGATTTCGAAGGCGCTGCCCGGCAGAAGGTGGTAGCGATCGACGATACCCATCCTCTGGGCATTCTTCTCTGCGAATTCGAGCACCGATTTCCAATCGCAAGCATAAATGTGCGCCACGGGATTTTGTTTTGCGACGGAAATCCCGAAAAGTCCGTGGCTGGCGGCGATGTCGAGAACTTTGTGAACTTCCCCCCCTTGGCGGAGTTCAGAAGCTATGAGCTCGGAGGGTTGATGCATCAGCGGCATCATGCCCTGGGCGAACTTCAGCCAGTCGGGATTTTCGTGTTCGAGCAATCCCTCGCCAAGCGCCGTTCCACCGCGGCGCACGGCCTCTGTCAGGTGCGCGTGGCACTCGCGTACCCGCGGTGCAAGCAGAAAGTCGATCGCGGTGCCGGCGTAGGCAGACGAATGGCGGTCGAGGAATAGCGCGGAATCCGGCGCAAGACCGTAGTGCAGTCCCTCCTTGGTCAAGAAGTTGTGAATAGTCAGGAAATCACACAAGATGCGCGCGCCACGTTCGGCAACTCCGCAGCGCTTCGCGATCGACGCGGAGGTTCCATTGCCTTCGGCGATGGCGGCGAAGACTTCCAATTCAATCGCGGCTTTCATCGCCTCGGTGAGCTCATAAGCGTTGACCGCGTTGAAGAAGCGCTCGGGCGTGGGCTGTTGATGCATTATTGGGGTGGTCATGGATTCCTGTTCTTTCCTCCTGATGTAGAAATTAAGAACCTTGCTTCACAAGCACGATCGTTTGAACGAACGAGTGGAAGGGCTCGGGCCGGTCCGCCAAACGTCGCTTTAGCTTTTCCTCCAGCCTGTCGGGGAAAACACTGCGCCTTCCCTCGTCGGTAATAGCAGACGCGAGGGAAGGCACGAAAATGGACCGGAAAAACCGCGCATGACGGGTTAACAACACATCTTTGTCTCCGTCCCGCTTGTAATCTGCCCACGCAGCGTCCGGAAGCCCTGACAGTTCGCAATGCTCGACCGCTAGCCTGCAGAACTGACCGCCCGTATGGAACGGCGCCAGAAGCTCGCTTTTTCGCCGCGGATAAGTCCCGAGCACCATTCGCGCGCGTTCTTCGGCGGCGATCACGCCCTCGGCCACCATCTCCGAAATCGCCACATTAGCCTCCCGGAAAAGAGGCTCAAAACCTGCCCCGCCTTCATCGTTGAGTCCGGGAAGCACAACGACCAAGCGGCCCCCTGGCCGCAATTCGCTGGCCCGAAGGGAAAGGAAAAGCTTCCAGTCATCAGCCGCCTGGCGCTCGAACGCCTCGCGCACGCCACCGGTGCTGGCAAGTACAATAAAATGGCCTGGAATCATCGCGGGGATGCGGCTCAACCACACGGCCGCATAGGACGACCATCCAAGATGAACATGTTCTTCCGGAAATACTCTCTCGTAGAACGACCTTCCAATTGCTGAGGGAAAGACGTTCGGATCATTCGCAGAGTAGCGTTCCGGATCGCTGTGAAGTACCTCGAAAAGTGTGTTGAAATCGTTTGCCGCCTGATCAATGTGAGCGACACAGATGGGCCGATCCGGCCCAAGGCGGGCTCTTAAGGCCCCCATTGCCGCTCGCATGGGAGCGAGCGAGTTTTTTCCTTGTGAGGATCCGTAGTCGGCTACGACGATTGGCTGTTTCCCACCGTCTAGCGTAATGTTTCGGGCCGCCCGCTCGAGATATGGCAGCGCTTGGGTCCCGCCTCCCGCCGGAATCTTGGCATGCCGATTATAATAGCCGCCACCTTCCATGA
>DATDHE010000280.1:0-15049 GCA_036521695.1 Candidatus Acidiferrum sp.
CTGGTCCATGGCTCTCGTCCTGATCGTGGCTGCATTCGGCAGCGGTTTGACGGGCACACTCGGCGCAGCGCGGTTGCTCTTCGGAATGGGCCGCGATGGCGTCCTGCCAAAGAAGTTTTTCGGGCAACTAACGCCCGGGACGAGTACTCCGACCAATAACATCCTGCTGATAGGCGGACTCTCGTTTATTGGCGCCGTGTTGCTGAATTCTATTGGCAGCGCCTATGAGCACGCAGGAGAATTGCTCAACTTTGGCGCCTTCCTCGCGTTCATGGGAGTAAATTTTGCGTGCTTCTGGCAATTTTCCATGAGGCGGCGGCAGGGAGCTCCGATGAACTTTGTGCGAGACGCATTGCTGCCGTTGCTTGGATTTATTTTCTGCGGCCTCATCTGGGTGAATCTGAACATCATCGCGAAAACAGTGGGCGGTATCTGGTTCGTGATCGGCCTCGTCTACGTTGGCTACAAGACGAACTGGTTCCGCTCGGCTCCGGTGATGATCGATTTCAGCGAGTCATAGCCCAGGTTGGGCCTTCACCTGTGTGGCGCGCGGGCGTTGCTTTCGGTGCATGGAAGACGAAGTGGTTTCGCGAACCTTTGTCGTTGGATGTGCCTGCGGAATAAGCCGTTCGTGGCCGCGCCGTTCTTTTATCGAAAATGAGCGAACTCTGGCAAAATGATGGCAATCTTAGAGGCATCCCAATTGAAACGCGCAAGCGGCAAGAATCAGATGGTGACCATGCGGGACGTCGCGGAAGACAGCGGCTTCTCTCCCGCAACGGTTTCGATCGTATTGAATAATGCGCCGCTGGCGCGCTACATCGCTCCCGCCACAAAGAAACGCATCGAGGAAGCCGCCAAGAAACTCGGTTACCGCCCGAACGCGATGGCGCGGTTTCTGCGCAGCAAGCGTAGCCATACGGTGGGGCTGGTGTTCTTCGACATTACCGATCCTTTCTGCACGCCCGTGATGCGCGGGATTGAAAACGCGCTTTATCAGTCGTCATACGTGCCTATTTTTGCCGACGCACACAACCAGAGGAACCGTTTTGAGCGCTACCTGGAAATGCTGTTGGAGCATCACGTGGAGGCACTGATTGTGGTGGCGAACTGGCTGGTCGTCGACATTCACGTATTGGCGGACTTAAGCAAGCGCAACATTCCGGCGGCGACCATTGGCTGGGAACTGCCGGGCGACACGGTTAGTTCCGTGATGGTGGACAACGAGATCGGCGGGCGCATGGCGCTCGAACATCTTCACCAACTTGGTCATCGCAAGATTGCATTCATTCGCGGGCCGAAGATGCTGATCGACAGTGCTCCGCGGTGGCGCGGCGTGCAGAAGTTTGCTCATACCGCGGGACTTGAGATCGATCCTGCCCTGGTGCTGCAACTGCCGGATTCGTTCGATCCTAACTCCGGGTTCGAGGGCGGCCACCGGCTGACCGAGGAGCTGCTTCAAAAAAAGAAAAAATTTACGGCGCTGATGGCGTTTGACGATTTGACGGCGCTGGGGGCGATTCGCGCACTGACCAAGGCGGGAGTCAAAGTGCCGGAACAGTGCTCCGTGACGGGTTTTGACGATGTGGCTATGGCCGCCCTGAGCGCGCCGTCGCTGACAACCGTGCGGCAGCCTCTGGAGGCCATGGGAACGAATGCCGTCAACATCGTGATGGAAAGCATTAAGGCCGGGCTGGAGAAGCGCGAGTGGAATACTGTGCGGCAGAAGGTGAATCCGGAGCTGGTGATTCGAGACTCAACGTGCGACGTGGCTCATTCAAGCGCTGATTGAATGGGCCTGCGATCTTTGCCCCTCCTACCCCCCGATTTCTTGTAAGCGTTGCATCTAAACGACTTCAGTTTCATGTAAATCGTTTAGAATCAATGCTCGACAAGAAACAGTTCCAGCAGCACACCCAAGGAGCCAAAGGCATTAAAGGCAAACCGCGACGGTATCCACATTTTGCGACTGTGAGAGTCGAAATAATAAGCATCAAAGGCTGTCAACGCTGCGATGCTGAGGCCCACCGCTAGATAAATCAGATTGTCTCGGTTGCTCTGCTTCATCGGAGAAATGGTTTAGTTCATTCTATATCTTAATAGGTCTGATAACGCGGTTACCGGAAATCAAGTCCTCCAGAGAGCGATGGCCATCATTCTTCGACTCCCTCCCAAAGCTTGTGCCAATACTGGCGCCAGCGGTCTTTGACCTGTTCTTCTGTATCACCCCGGTCGTACGCGGGAGAGGTGACCGGCAGTGCGCGCTCGATTCGAATCAAGACCACGGCTCGGATTTCCAAGGTGAGTCCCCTTTCGCGGTACATCTGGCAACCGCGCTGGAAAACTTCATCCGAGCGATGCACAACTCCCCACCCCTTGAATCGATACCCTTTACGAACCAGCGGATCGACGACATTCACCTCAACGGAAGGGTTGTGCTCGATATTCCGAACCGATTGCGGCGACCGGATATCGGCGAACACCAGATGGTCGTCGTCCCAAACGCCGGTTGTTCCTTTAGGCGACAGATTCGGTGTTCCATCCGGACATACCGTTGCGATGTAGCCCAATCGTTGTTCGCGCACGACGCGCTTCATGTCGTCGGTGAGAATACCCATGTGAATATCTCCCAGCAGCAATGATGCCTGATTAAACGCGGTATCGGAAACTTGACCCTAATGTCGGGGACCCTATCTAGCGTATGTCTGGTAAGCGGTAAGCGGACATTTGGCTGCTAGTGTGCTGTCCCGTAAATACGTTCGCATAGTCGTTCGACTTTAGCGAAGATCGAATCCGCTGTGGCTGTCCAGACGAACGGCTGCGCATGGCGGTTGGAATTCTTGACGTAGTGATCGATTTTTGTGACCAGTTCCTTCACACTGCTAAAATGTTCCCCTGCGAAGAGCTCGTTGCGTAATGCGGTTGAACCAGATCTCCACTTGATTGAGCCAGGAGGCATAGGTTGGAGTGAAGTGTACGTGGAACCGTGGCCGTGTGGCGAACCAGCCTCTAACGCGCAGATGTTTGTGCGTGGCGTAATTATCCACGATGATGTGCACTTCTAAGTCCTTCGGGACGTTCTTTTCAATCTCCCGGAGAAAACTCAGATATTCCTGATGCCCGTGGCGCTGTCGACATTTCGTGAGCACTTTGCCGTTTGCCTTGTCCAGTGCGGCAAACAGCGTGGTGGTTCCGTGACGCCGGTAATCGTGAGTCACTCCAGTGTTTAATGCGAACGGTTAGCACTTCCGCTCGATGCGAATGGTATGAAACGTCGTTTGCCCGACATTCTTTACTTCGTGAACTACCGCTTCATTCCAATCGGCCGTGCCCCCGAGACTGTGTACGCGAGTGGTTCTACCGTCTGGGAACCTCGTAACCTCGGCATCGGCGTCCACCAGATGTACTGTGACCGAGTGCGGGTGACTGTGTTTTAGTTCTGTATGCCCGGGCGGTACGCTCGATTCAATGGCGCGCACAAACTCATTCTCGAACAGCAGCTTGTGGGTATCAGGCTGAGTCTTCAGAGGGTCCAAATTTTCCTGTCCGTAGGTCAACTGACCTACGGCGCTTCCAACGCCGACGCTCAACGCAAGAAACTCTCTTCGATTCATTCTGCCTCCGGGACAAAAGTCGCCAAGATAATCAGGCATCCTACGAAACTTCTGCGCGTCCCAGCGATTTTCGGAATCCGAAGGCCTGCAATTGAAGGAGAACTTCTGATTAACGCTAGCGCTTTACCGGATGCGCGTTCTCGGTGAGGGCGGAGGTACGAACGTGTGGTATGTTGAGCGTAATTACGAGCCTGGAGTTCTTCGAGCATTATTTTGCGAAGCGTCCGCCGCCGGGCGGCTACGTCCTAACGCGGTTACCGGAAAGTTGATACTGGGACGAACACTCAGTATTTAATTTAATAGGATTTCTCAGCGTTCCCGGCTTGATTTGTGTTGGCAAGAGAGATGACCATTCTTGGAACAGAAAGGCTGATTCTCAGAAACTGGCACGCAGCCGACCGTCAGCCGTTCGCTCAGATGAATGCGGACCCGCTGGTGATGGAATTCATGCCAGCCACTCTTTCTAACTCAGAGAGTGACTTGCTAGTGGACAAGATCGAGAAGCATTTTCAAACGCATGGTTTCGGCCTGTTTGCAGCGGAACTGCGTGCAAGCCATTCCTTCATTGGTTACATCGGTCTGGCCGTCCCGTCATTTCAAGCCAGATTCACGCCCTGTGTGGAGGTGGGCTGGAGATTGTCGGCAATTCACTGGGGCAAGGGACTGGCAACCGAAGGTGCACGCGAGGTGATGCGGTACGCTTTCGGAGTTCTCAACCTGGATGATGTCGTCTCATTTACAGTCCCTGCTAATGCGAGGTCTCGCCGTGTAATGGAAAAGCTCGGCATGAAGCGCGACCCAGGGGATGATTTCGACCATCCGAAACTGCCCGAGGGCCACCCCCTCCGCCGTCACGTATTGTACCGGCTTGGAGCTTCCGTGCATGGCACACGTTGAAAGATGCCCTAATCGGAAACTGACCACTACCGAGAATCGCGCTGATTTTCCGAGACGTGGCGCTAGGGAAGCTGCACGGGGGCGACGTTGAAGCCGTCGATGGCGAGGACGGGTTTGGCCGCGCCAAGGTCGCTCTTTCGGACGTGGACGGTGATTTCGCGTTTCTCGCCGGGGAGCAGGGAGATGTAGTTATCATCGAAGAAAACAGGCAGAATTTCCGGGCCATCTTTGCCCTTGAGCAGGCGGAGACGCACGAGAAAGGCCAGGCCCGTGCCGGTGTTTTCTACCGTGATGCGCGCGGCATTTTCGTCGCCAGCTTCGGAGACACTCATCGTGGCGTTGACAGTGGCTTTCGGAAGATCCTGCAGGGCGGTAAAATCGGCATATTCCGTTAGCGGCGTGTAATACCACTCCGTTTTGCTGAAGTCGGGGATGTCGGGCTTCGTCGAGAGCCAATAGAAATTGCGGCTTAGCAATTCGCCCGACGAAGAAAAGAGTTGAAGGTTCAAGAAGCACGTGGAGGTGATGCCTTCGGACTCGGCAACCTTGAAGGAATTGGTCACGCCGTCCGCTGAGACGTCCGCGACTTCTTCGTGAGAGAAGCGTTCCTTCATCGAAGTGTCGTAAATCTTGGCGACGACCTTTAAGCTCTGGAGGGCTTCCTGCTTGCCGTTGACGACGGCGACGGTGCGGTCGTCATACGAAAATTGGACGTGAACTAGCTCGAGAGCTTTCTTGGAACCGAAATAGCCGCCGGCTGGGCGCAAGTCATAATCGTAGAGATGCCAGATGAGCCCCGGCCACGCGTTATTCACCATCCACTGAATGATGCCCGTGGATTTGTATTTGTTGCGGCCGTAGGCTTCGAACATGGCGCGTTCGCCTTCGTACGTGATGGCTTGTGATTTCCAGGCGAGGTCGGAGACGTCTTTCGGTGTGCCGTAGCGCTTTTCGATGGCGTCGGTGAAGACCTTGATGTTTTTAAATTTGCCGCCGCCGGCATGGAAATCCCAAACTTCGTTAATGGGCCAGAGCTTGTCGGGCGGAAACATGGATTTCAATTCTTCGAGAGGTGGGACGGCGGGGCCGGGGCTGGTCTCCGTGTTGAAGCCGTACGCACCGCCCGCTTTGGTGTCCAGCAGCCAGTAGTTCGAAGAAACGTATTCGTACGGACCGGACATTTTTACGCCGCTTGCGCCGGTGGGCTCGGTTTTCTTTTCGGTGGCGGAGGAAATGACGGGCTTCGGCCAGTTGTTTTCTTTTTCCACGTCGAGGTAAGCGCGCTCGCGTTCGGGAGGCGGCGGATTGTCGCTGCCATTCAGCCAGACGAGGATGCTAGGATGTGCACGCAGACGCAGGATCTGATCGCGCAGTGACTCCATCGAAACGTGGCGATTTTCGTCGCCCCACTTGTTCCACTTTTCCCAGGCATCGCAGCAGCACCATCCGGCCATGACAAGAATGCCGTCGCGGTCGGCGCGCTCCATGAAGGTTTCGTCTTCGAGCTTGCCTTCGAGACGGATGGTATTGAGTCCCATCTCTTTCACGTAGCGGAATTCCGCTTCGCGACGCGACTGGTTGATGCGCAGCATCATGTCCGGCGCCCAGCCTCCGCCGCGCACGAGCACGGGTTTGCCGTTCACTTTGAAGAGGCGGTAGCCGTCGGGCGTGAGTTCGGAGTCGGTTTGCGCGATGCCGAATGCGATGGTTTGCTGGTCGGAGGCTGGGCCCTTCTCGGGGACAAATTCTAGTGTGAGTTTGTGGAGATACGGCTCGCCCATTTGGTACGGCCACCAGAGGCGCGGATTCGGCACGTTCAGCGATGCAGCGGAATCTGGCGCTATCGCGATGGCGCGGCGCTCGCCTGCTTTCAACTCGACACCCTGTGAAAATTCAATCGGCGCGGCTGCGCCAAGAATTTTTCCGCGCAACGTTCCTTTTACAACGGCATTAGAAGCGTTTTGCAGTTCGGCGCGCACGGTCAGGTGCGCTTTGTCGGTTAACGGAAGATCGAACTTGGTCTCCACCGCAGCATGCCGCAACGCAACCGGCCCGCTCGAGGAAAGAACCACTTCCTGCCAGAGACCCATGTCCTTATCGGGTGGCGTGGGATTCCAATCCACCCACGTGATTCCAAGCTCGTTGGCGTGCGGGGCGGAGACTTCCAGGGCCACCACATTTTTTGCGCCCGCTTTGACGAACGGCGTCACATTAAATTCATAGCGGCGAAACGCGCCAACAACTTGGTCCGAGCCGGCGAGTTTTTTGCCGTTGATCCAGATGTCCGCGCGGTAGTTGATTCCGCGAAACGCGAGCCAAACTGTTTTCCCGCTAAATTGAGCAGGGACTTCGAACTCTTTGCGGTACCACCAGGGGACAGCGAAAGGACTATTCTCCGGCATTTCCAGATTGGCGAACTGGCCGCCAATCGGATATGACACGCCTGGAACGGAGCGCAAGTTCATGCCGAAGTACGGATCTTTGTACACTTCGTTTTCGACAAGGACGGCGAACACCGTGTTCGGGACGGAGGTCTTATACCAACTCGACGCGTCGAAGCTGGCGGTGGAGATAGTTTCGGTGCTGGCGCTCACCTTTAGAGAGGATTGCACCGCCCATCCTTCCCGCAGAGTGATATCGCCATCGGCGCGTGAGAGGGGTGCTGCAATTGTTGCGGTTGCAAGGAGCGCTACGACGAAGCTCGCGGCAGCAAGAAAGTTTCTACCGGCTAATGCAAAACAGGTTGTGGATCGCGAAACGAAATTCTCTTTCTTGCGGCGTGACATGTTCATGAGCTCCCTCACACCACCAAGCAAGGGGAGCCATTTAAACCGATTCAATGGCGCGAATAGCCTTCGCCCTCTGAGCTTACGTGGACGGGCGCTAGTTTAGCTCGAGGGGAAGAAAAGAGACAAGAGCTATCCAAGAAAAGCAAAGAGCGCGAACCTTGCGGTCCGCAACTCGCTCTTCTTGGATGACCCACTTGCATTAATTACTTAACGGGAGGCAGGAACACTTCTGACGGCGTGAGAAACTCCACGTTGGGAACTTCGGTGACCACGCGCACGCGCTCGAACTTGCCCCTTTTGCCGCCGTTGCCCACAAAGCTGAGCAAGTACTGATTGTTGAGATGCATCTGGATTTCGTCGAAGTACGGCTTCAACGTAACCGGCATGCCGGAACTGAGGTAGTAAGACTCGGCGCCAGTTTCTTCCGAAAGACGGCTGAGGTTCGATTGCGCGTTGAACACGCGGAACGAACGGTTGCCGACGTGCCCCGCGTCTGGAACATAGATTGTCCAAATGTTGATGTTCTGCTTCTGGGCGCGCGAGATGGTGCCATCGAGATCGGGATCAACGGGATCGAAGCTTCCCCGGAAATAATCGATGCCCGAAGAGAACAACATGATGGACTTGCGTTCCCCGGAGTCGGGCCAACGCTTCACCCAATCCTGAACCGCGAGATACGGGCTTGTGAAGGCGCCAGCGCTACCCGAGGGCATGCGCAGCGCCTTGGCGGCAAGGGCATGATCCTTTGTGAAATCCTGCGCCACCATGGCTACACCGTTCCGCCCATAAGCCACGGCGATGTAGGTGTTCTCCGGCTGGGCCATGAAAAACGCCTTCAAATCGCCCCATTGACTGGCGACGGCGCTTTGGAGCGAATCGTCGATAAGCACGGCGAGGAAAAGCGCATCCCCGCGCTTCCAATCCGCCACTTGCACTTTTTCCTTGCCCTGAAAGAGCTGCACATCGTCCTTCGTGAGCGGAGGCGGCTGAGTCTCTTTCTTGCCCACCGCGGTGACCGTCATCGTCACGGCACCTGAATCTGCTGCCGGGGTCTCCCAGGCGAACGACACGGAGACCGCAACAGCCATAGCGGCCGACAACAGAGCCGCCTGCCACTTCCGATCGTAGTTCATAGGGTTGACTCCATTCCTCATCTCGTTCCGTTAGATGCGAAGAATTGTCAGGAAGTAGACAATAAAGTTACGAGGATTACGGAAAGGAGAAGGCGCGGACCATTTGGCTCGCGCCCCGTAGACGAGAGTCGTGGTGAACTAAATCATCTTACTGCCGGCAAATACACTTCCGAAGGCGTCAGAAATCCGACCTTCCGAACTTCCGAAGTTACTTTTACGGGCTCGTACCTGCCCTTGTGGCCGCCATCGCCCACGAAGGCGAGCAGATACTGGTTGTTGAGATTCATTTGGATGCGATCGAAATACGGTTTCAGGTTGACGGGCGCTCCGAGACCGAGTGAGTAAGACTCGGCGCCGGTCTGTTGCGACAGACGGTCCAGGTTCGATTGCCAGTTGAAGGCACGGAACGAACCGCGGCCAACACGGCCTGAATCCGGTGCGTAGATTGTCCAAACGTTGATGTTGTTCTTCTGCGCGCGCGCGATGGTCGTATCAAGATCGGGATCCAGAGTCGCGGGACCTCCGCGGAAATAATCAATCCCCGACGAGAACAGGATGATGGAACTGCGCTGTCCGGAGGCGGGCCAACGCTTGATCCAATCCTGGACCGAGAGATAAGGACTCGATGCAGCACCGAGGTTGCCCAAGGGTAGTCGCAGGGCCTTTGCCGCTAGTGCATGGTCTGTGGTGAAATCCTGGGCGACCATGGCTACGCCATTCCGCGCGTAGGCCACGGCGATGTGGGTGGTTTGCGGCTGAGCCATGAGAAACGCGCGAAGATCGCTCCATTGGTTGGCAAGGCTGCTGCGGAGCGAATCATCAATGAGCACGGCGAGGTAAAGAGTCTCCCCGCGCTTGAAGTCCGCGACCTGTACGCGTTCCTTACCTTGATAGAGCTGGACATCATTCTTGGATAGTGCAGGCGGCTGCGCGGCTTTCTTCGCAGTAGCCGTGACGGTCATAACAACTGCAGATGGATCCTTTGTTGCGGACGCGCCGCTGGAAGCTGCCCTCAAAGCGAGCGGCATAGCTGACGCCGCGACGAGTGCACCAAGCAGCAACGACCCTTTTCGATGTATGGTTTTATTCATAAACTGCTCTCCCTTTTCTCATCCCAAAGGATTAGATGCGTTGAAGGCCGGTCGCGTATACATCTAGTTGAAGAGCTGGCCACGTTCCATCGTAGAATGCATCCCGGCGGGACGGGACGGAACTCGTGAAAAATTACATCGGGGCGATCGACCAGGGCACAACTAGTACGCGCTTCATGGTGTTTGATAAGGCGGCGCGCGTGGTGGCGGTCGCGCAGAAAGAGCACGAGCAGATTTTCCCGCGGCCGGGGTGGGTGGAACACGACGCGCTGGAAATCATGCGCCGCACGGAAGAAGTGATTGGCGAAGCGCTCGAACAACGAGGACTGCGTGCTTCGGACCTGGCCGCGATTGGTATAACGAATCAGCGCGAGACGGCTGTCGTGTGGGAACGCAGCACAGGACGGCCAATCGCCAACGCGATCGTTTGGCAGGACACGCGTGTTGCTGAGGACGTGGGACATTTTGCGAAAAGCGGAGGACAAGACCGCTTTCGCGCGAAGACCGGATTGCCACTGAGCACATATTTCAGCAGCTTGAAGCTGCGTTGGCTGCTAAAAAATACTCCGGGTGCAAAAGAAAAGGCGGCCGGAGGAGAACTTTTCTTTGGAAACATCGATACATTTCTCGTGTGGAATCTCACCGGGGGGCCTAAAGGCGGCGCGCACGTCACCGATGTGACCAACGCGAGCCGGACACAACTGCTTAATCTGAAAACACTGGATTGGGATGCCGAGTTGCTTGCGGCGTTCGAGATTCCGCGAGCGATGCTGCCGCAGGTGCGGTCGAGCAGTGAGGTCTACGGCGGGGCTACTCTGCCGGCTATCGCGGGCGTTGAAGTAGCGGGCATTCTTGGGGATCAGCAGGCTGCGCTTGTCGGGCAGGCTTGTTTCCGTCCGGGTGAAGTCAAAAATACGTACGGAACAGGGTGTTTCCTGTTGATGAATACAGGAGAACGCGCCGTTTCTTCGAACTTTGGCTTGTTGACGACTGTCGCGTACAAAATGGGAGGTGCGCCGACATGTTATGCATTGGAAGGCGGGGTTGCAATTTCGGGCGCGCTGGTGCAATGGGTCCGCGACAATCTCGGAATGATTGAGAAAAGTGCGGACATTGAAACCCTGGCGCGCACGGTAAAAGACAACGGCGGAATCTATTTCGTGCCGGCATTCTCTGGACTATATGCGCCGTATTGGAAGGAAAATGCGCGCGGAGTCATTGCGGGGTTGACGCGATATGTCAACAAAGGCCATCTGGCGAGAGCGGTTCTGGAAGCAACCGCGTTTCAGACGCGCGAAGTGGTGGAAGCCATGGAAAAAGACTCGCAGATCGCGCTGTCGTCGTTGCGCGTGGACGGCGGTATGGTGGTGAATGAACTGCTGATGCAGTTTCAGGCAGACATTTTGAATCGCGAAGTCGTGCGCCCTGTCATTCAGGAGACGACGGCGCTCGGTGCAGCATATGCTGCGGGCTTGGCGATCGGATTTTTTTCAGGCTTGGATGAACTGCGAACCAATTGGGCCGTGGACCAGACGTGGACTCCGCATTTCGCGGAGGCCGAACGCGAAGAAATGTACAAACAATGGAAGAAAGCGGTCACGCGCTCATTTGATTGGGTTGAAAATTGATGCGCGGGGTAAAGTGTTGCTGTGAACCTAGTCGATCCGAAGGAGATTGATGAATGACATCACCCTTTCTAGGCGAATTTCTGGGCACGATGATCATCGTGCTGCTTGGCAATGGAGTTGTCGCCGGAGTGCTGCTGAAGAGGTCCAAAGCGGAAGGAAGCGGATGGATCGTCATCACGGCTGGGTGGGCCTTCGCGGTCATGGCCGGCGTGTTCGTATCGATTGCCTGTGGAAGCAATGACGCGCACTTGAATCCTGTAGTCACGATAGGCTTCGCGGTGCGTGACGCGAGCTTTGGAAAGCTCGCTCGCTATCTTGCGGCGCAACTTCTCGGGGCAATTGTTGGAGCCGTTCTTGTCTGGCTCCACTATTTGCCGCACTGGAAGGAAACGCCGGATACCGCCGCAAAGCTGGCCTGTTTTTGTACCTCGCCGGCGATCCGCAGCTTTGCCGCCAACTTGTTCAGTGAAATTTGCGCCACGTTTGTTCTCGTCTTCGTAATTGGCGCGATTTTTTCGAAGAGGGTGTCCGGGACGGGTCCTGCTGCTGGATTGGGCCCTTATCTCGTGGGCAGCCTGGTGTGGGGCGTCGGATTGTCGCTCGGCGGTACGACGGGTTACGCCATCAATCCAGCGCGCGATTTGGGTCCGCGCATCGCGCACGCCATTCTGCCGATCGCCGGGAAGGGAAATTCCGATTGGGGTTACTCGCCGGTCCCAGTCTTCGGACCCATTCTGGGCGGAGCATTGGCGGGATTGCTTTTGCGCTTTCTTGCGGTCTTCTAAAACTCCATTACCGGAAGCCCGTTCGCAGGTACAAGTAACCGATTCCGCATGCACTGACGGTGCTCGGCGCACAGGCGTGCCACGCCTGCGTTACTCTGAAATGGAATGGGAACCATCACCATGACTCCGCCGGAGGAGCGTGCTTCGACAGTTGCTCCGCCCTCTCGCCCGCAGAGTCCGTGGATTTATCGCCCCTGGATAGATTTGACAGTCGGCTGCGGTGCGTGGTCTGCGCCGCTTTTGCTGGCGGGATTTTATTTTGCGAATTCCTACGGACGCGGCTGGAGCGTGGCGTTTTATTTTCTCGCGTTACTTTCAAACTATCCGCATTTCATGGCCACCGTGTATCGCGCGTACCACAAGCGCGACGAGTTCGAGAAATATCGCATCTACACGGTGCACGTGGCGCTGCTACTCACAGTGGCGGGGGTCGTCACGCACCTCTGGTATGGGCTGCTTCCCTGGATTTTCACGCTGTACATTTGCTGGAGCCCGTGGCACTACACGGGGCAAAACTTCGGCTTGCTGATGATGTTTGCGCGGCGCGCGGGCGTGTCGCCCACGGAATCAGAGCGGCGCGCGCTTCGGCTTTCGTTTATCGCGTCCTACATTTTGTTGATGCTGAGCTTTCACACCGGAGCGTCAGGCGATGCGCTGATTCTGTCGCTCGGACTCGCAGCCAAGTCCACTCTGCCTGCGCGAGCGGTGCTGGCCCTGTTTTTTGTTGGTGCCAACGGATGGGCCCTTGCGTCGCTGGCGCGAAGGAGCAACTTCCGCACAATTCTTCCGGTAATCACACTGACCGTCACGCAATTTCTCTGGTTTCTTTTGCCCGCTGTGATTGAACTCGTCAGCAACCGGGAAATTCCGCAGACTCGTTACAGCAGCGGCCTGCTTGCCGTTCTGCATTCCACCCAGTATTTGTGGATCACGAGCTATTACCAGAAAAAAGAGGCTCGCGCTGCCGGCGATTCCCGTTGGTCATTTTCCCGTTATCTAGTGACGCTGATTGCCGGCGGCATTGCGCTATTCATTCCTGGGCCGTGGATCGTCAGCCGCATTTTTCACGCCGATTTTGCCGCGAGCTTCCTTACGTTCACGGCACTGGTCAATATTCATCACTTTATTCTCGACGGCGCGATCTGGAAATTGCGCGATTCGCGCATCGCGGCGCTGCTCCTGGATGGCCAACAAAAGTCGCCGGACTCTGGCGGCGAAAAACAAAGCAGCTTTTCGGCGGCGGCTCGCTGGTTAACAGGTCGAGCACCTGGCGCTCGGGCCCTTCGAATCGCGACCGTGGCATTGCTATTCCTCTGGGCGGGCGTTGATCAGTTGCACTTTTGGTGGTCGAGCGAAGCGAGCGCACTGCCTGCGCTTCAGCGCGCCGCGAAGTTGAATCCGGACGACAGCGTCGTGCAAGTGCGCCTCGCGCGCGCCGAGCAACTCGCTGGGCAGCGCGACGCTGCGCTTGCGACTATGCAGCGCGCGGCCGCTCTCAATGCCGCCGATTTTTCGCTGCAAGAATCCTACGGCCGCAGCTTGATTGAAGCGGGGCGCGACGGCGACGCCTATGCGCAATTTCAGAGGATTATCACGCGCTGGCCGCGAAACGCCGACGCTCTTGTCGATTATGGAATGCTCGCTCATCGCCTAGGGCACGACGAAGAGGCGGTCGACAACTGGCAGCGCGCGGTCGACGTTGATCCGGGGCAGGTCAACGCGCAGCTTTATCTTGCGCAAGTGCTCGACCAGCAAGGTGAACTGCAAGCTGCGGCGCGGCACTATCGCATGTATCTTGAGACCATCGCCGCTCGCCATCAAAAAAATTCTGCCGATACTGGCCCGGTGCTCGCGGCCCTCATAAAAGTTGCCGACGCGGATTCCGCAATCCATCACAACGACGATGCTTCCAAAGGTTACACCGCGGCTGCTCGTTTTGCGGGCAAGGCCGGGGAGAAGACGCTGGAAGGCCTGGCGCTCGTCCATCTCGCCGATTTGCAGGAGAAAGAAGGCGACATTCGCGGAGCGACGCAGTCCTACCAGCGCGCATTGCAGCTTGATGCCGCACTTTCCGATCCACGCAGCGCGGCGTCCGACTGGTTCAACTACGCGCAATTTCTGCGCAAACGGCAACAGCCTGAGCGCTACGTGTTCGCCTGTCTGCTGCATGCGGAAAATACTTTACAGAACACGCCCAGCGAAGAGCTCACCGTGGTATCCCAGGCGCGCAAGGAAAGCGAAGCTCGCCTCGGAGCGGAAGCCAGCGCAATACGGCGGAAGCTGGATGAAATTGTCGCGGAGTCTCTGACCCTACAGGTTTCTGCTCTAGCGACGAAAAAATAGATTTTGGCTGAACATCTCCGGTGATGAGTCACACGCGGCCGTCCGCAAATTCACCACGCTACTTTTCCTGGCCGTAATATGAAGCGCTTCCGTGTTTCCGCAGGAAGTGCTTCTCGTGAAGGTGTTTTGAAATGGCCTTTGCTTTGGGATTCGTGGTGATTGTTTGAAAGGCCATCGCGGCAATCTCTTCCAAAATCACGGCCATGTGCGCGGCATCCGAAGGCGATTTCCCCCAGCAGAACGGCGCGTGCCCGGCGACAAGGACCGCCGGCACGTCAATAGGATCGAGCTTTTTGAACCGCCGAACGATGGCGTGGCCGGTGTTGGCCTCGTAGTTCGTTCGAACCTCCGCAGGCGTCAGCGGTTTTGTGACAGGAACCGGGCCGCGAAAGTAATCGGCATGGGTCGTTCCGAAGCAGGGAATTTCTCTTTGCGCCTGGGCCCATGCCGTTGCGGCCGAGGAATGCGTGTGCGCGATACCTCCAACGCTGGAGAATGCATGGTAGAGAATCAAGTGCGTGGGAAGGTCGGAAGAAGGGCGCAACGATCCCTCCACGATTTTTCCTTCCAGATCGACGACGACCAAATCCTCGGGCTTCATCGTTTCGTACGGCACGCCGCTTGGCTTGATTACCACCAGCCCTTCCTCGCGCGAAATGCCGCTGGCGTTTCCAAAGGTGTACAGCACCAGGCCGCGCCGGACGAGCTCCAGGTTTGCTTCCAAAACTCGCTCGCGCAGTTTTTGCAGGATCATCCGTCGCCTCATGAT
>DATDHE010000281.1:0-3362 GCA_036521695.1 Candidatus Acidiferrum sp.
GATGGTTCTCGCGGCGACACACCCGACCTGCTTCCACCAAACGGGCAAAGTGGATAAGAGTAGTGTCGCCTCCTTGGCTCTGAAAGACGCTGACCACGAGAAGGAATGGCAAGCGATCATAGACTATTTCCGCAGCCTGCCAGTCAAAGGCAATGGCAACTGCCCACTATCCCCGTTGATGAGCGCGCCTCAGAGGTCCGTGTAATCAAAATGGGCTAATCGGGTAAGGATGGGTCCGGGCGCTCTGAATTAGTTGCAGCAAATTGCACGAACGAATTCCGGTTAATGCACCCTCCCACCAACCCAGTCATCGCCACAATAAATGGCAGAACAAATTGATGTAGAATCCCGAAAACTGCTGGCATTCTGTTCGGCACTCGTCCGTTTGCCGCTGATGGTCGAGTTCCCTGATTGTTCCTGAGCAAGCACGAGGTTGTTTTCAAGCAACGACAAAACCAGTCTGAATTCGTACCCTTCGAGGGTTAGTTCAGCTCAAGTGGTCGGTGCTTCGGTATGAAGCATGAACCGAAGGAGAGTTTGTCTGCAACCCTCGTCAATCCGTATTCTCGTGGTGGATGATTCCGAACCCTGGCGTCGTTTTGCGTCTTCAACGCTCCGAAAAGAACCGGGATTACAGGTCGTCGGTGAGGCTTCAGACGGGTTAGAAGCGTTTCAGAAAGCCGTGGAACTGGAGCCGGATTTGATTTTACTGGACATCGGACTCCCAACGCTAAATGGAATCGAAGCCGCTCGGCGAATTCGTGAAATTGTCCCGGAAGCTAGAATAATCTTCTTGAGTGAGGAATCTTCGGCCGACATAGTACAAGAAGCTATGAGCCTCGGCGCATGGGGCTACGTTTTCAAAACAATGGCTGCAATCGAGCTGCTCACTGCTGTAGAAACAGTCCTCTCTGGAATGAAGTTTGTCAGCATCTGAAAGGCAAACTACAATTTGACGTGCGCGCTTGAGGCGTGGCCCAGCGATGGGTTGACCGTCAACCCGCTGCCATCGGGCACATTTTCGTCGGGACACCGTCGGCAAGCAACGCCAGTTCGGTTTCGGGGACGGTAAGCCGCGAAAACCCGCAGTCCAAGCAGACTAAAAGCTTTGGGAATACCCTGACTCCGGGATTGTCTAGATTCAGTTGCCGTGCTCTCAGCCTTGGCAGAACTCAGCATGAGGAAAATCAACGCCGACAAAACGTGGACGCTAAATGGTCTCATCGAAGTTCGTCTTAGCTCATTGTTCTAAACAGAACTGCCCGCTCCAATTCTATTTGAGCAACCGCCTTGTGCCTAGGGTCCGTGTACTTGCCTTCTCATCCCATCATTAACGCGGTATGCAGACAGGTAGAATCTCTCGCAAAACCCCTTGTCCGCTTTCGTGACTATACGTCCAAGTGGAGACAGTTAGACTGTTGCAACTCCCCAGGAGGTGGCTCTTGGCTCATGCTCCAGTGGCTGCTCTCGGACGCGCCACGATCGGAGACTGATAGGGCCGCGTCCAATTCGAGGGCGTATAATCGAAAACGAAAGGGGACTGGCACCGTGCTTCCCAAGCTAGGGGTGTCAATTCGTCAACTGAGTCTCCTCCTTCTGCTTTTCTGCTGCCCAGTGACGACCGCCACTCTTTCCGCACAGCAGCAGCCGCAGCCCGCACGGCCGACAGCAAAGGAGTCGAGCAGCATGCCTGTGTTGCGCGTCAACACGCATCTCGTCCAGGTCAACGTCATCGTAAACGACAAGCACGGCAACCCAGTTACCGGACTAATGAAGGAAGACTTCGTCTTGCTCGATAACAAGAAACCCCAGGAGATTCACCTTTTCTCTGCCGAGACGAATTTGCCCCGAGATCAGCCTCCAGCCCCGCTCTTACCCGATACCTACTCAAACCGGCTTTCGGAGCAGGCCAATGTTTCGGCAAGCGTTACGGTCATGCTCCTCGACGCCCTCAACACGGAGTTCGCGGACCAGGCCCTCACTCGAAAACAGGTTTTGAAGTTCCTTGGGCACCTTCGCCCGCAGGACCGCGTCGCACTCTATTGGCTTGGCAACAATCTCTACGTTCTTAACGACTTCACCTCTGATGTAGCAAGCCTTCGCGGAGCCCTGGGTCGTTCCGCAGGAGAGTCGAACCGCGATCTCGCACAATCAAACCTGGATTATCTGAGCACGAACAGTCCCAACTCGTCCCTGCCGGCAGGGATTCCCGCAGGCCAAACTTCTAGCCGTGCGGCCTTCAGATCGGCGTTTGACCAGCGGGTCGCGAATGAATCCACCAAGAACCGCGTTCGCCTTACCACTGCGGCGCTGATTGCCATCGCTGATCACCTCGGTTCTCTCGCAGGCCGCAAGAATCTAATCTGGGTTTCCGGAACCTTGCCGTTCAGTCTAGGACAGGAAAAATTTGACCTCAACTGGGCAAATGATACCGGCGGCGGAAGTTTCGCGGGGGAGATCGCGCGCGCCGCGCAAGCCCTGACCGATGCCGGAGTCGCCGTCTATCCCGTGGACGCGCGAGGCCTCATGGGCAATGGCCTCACAGCTGCTGGGGATTATTCCGAAGCACCTCCTCCCGAATTTTCTGGCGAAGGCGATGAACACCTTCCCTCCCGAGTCGCTCCCGGGAATCTGGAAACCATGAAAGTTCTAGCGGAACGCACGGGCGGCAAGGCTTTCTACGGATCGAACAATCTCTCCGAAGCCATCCGCTACGCCATAGATGACGCTCGCCTGACTTACACGCTCGGCTTCTACCCTGCCAGTGCGAAGTGGGACGGAACATTTCACTCCCTCAAGGTAAGAGTGAACATTCCAGGCGTCGAAGTGCGGTCCCGTACTGGCTACTTCGCGCGTCCGGATTCGGCACCGCCGCCGCCGAAGTCCGTGCAGGCAATCATTTCACAAACCGCCATCAGTCAACTCGATGCGACCGGAATCGGCCTGCGCATTCATATTCAGCCTGCCAGCGAAGCCGGGGAGCAGGCTGTAAACGTCGATCTCCACCTTGATCCGCATGATCTCGACCTGGAACAAAACAATGGCCTTTGGACCGGAACACTCCAGACCGTATTTCTTGAGCTAAACAGCCGTGGCGAGATTATCCAAGTCCGAGATGAATCGCTCCAGCTGAAGCTGCCCCAAAATGTATACGAACAGACCTTGAACAATGGACTCAAAAACACCAAACACGTTCGCATTCTCCCCGGTGCTACACAACTCTGCGTCGTTCTCCGCGACCCTTCGAATGGCAACATCGGTTCGCTCTCTGTTCCGCTCGCAAAGTATCTCCCAGCTGCTGCCACGCCCATCGGCGCACACTAGCCGCTCACACTCTTGCTCTCTCCTTGATAGTTTGTGGC
>DATDHE010000282.1:0-6619 GCA_036521695.1 Candidatus Acidiferrum sp.
CTCAGCGAGCGAGTGTGGAAAATGCTGTTCAGTTCAGACCCGGGGATCATAGGGAAAACGATCGTGCTCAATGGCAACCCATTCATCGTAGCGGGCGTGCTCCAGCCTGATTTCATGCTTAACGCTGAAGTGATGCCATCAGAATTACCCATGGACAAGATGGATATCTTTGCGCCGTTGCCCCTGGGAGCCGATGCGGTGAAAAACAGAGGCGACGAAAACTACAACATAATGGTGCGGCTGAAGCCGGGCGTTTCGGTGAAGCAGGCGCAGGCGGACATTGAGGTGATCGCCAGCAGGATTCGCGAGAAGGACAAGCGCGACGCCAGCTTCGGTATGCACGTGGTGGGGCTGCAAGAGCAGGTGGTCGGTGACGTGCGCCGGGCGCTGCTGGTGCTGCTCGGATCGGTCGGGCTGGTGCTGTTGATCGCCTGCGCTAACGTTGCAAACCTGCTGCTCACGCGCGCGGCTGGGCGAGAAAAAGAAGTAGCCATCCGCACGGCTCTGGGGGCCGGGTGGCAGCGGATAGCGCGGCAGCTGTTTACGGAAAGTGTTCTTCTGGGACTTCTTGGCGGTGCGGCCGGGTTGTTGGTCGCGCAACTGAGTATTTACGTGGTGCGGACGATGAATCCGGGAAACATTCCAAGATTAGAAGACATCGCAATCAATAGTGGCGTTCTGGTTTTCACGCTCGGCGTTTCGCTGGCGACTGGCATTCTGTTCGGCGTGGCGCCGGTGTGGCGTGCCATCAAAGTAGATCTGAACACCTCGCTCAAGGCGGGCGGGCGCAGCGGGCAGAGCGACGGTGGTTTGTATTTAAAAAGGCACAGTTTGCGGGGGTTGCTGGTCGTTTCCGAGCTGACGCTTTCCCTGATGCTTTTGATCGGAGCGGGGCTGCTGATTCGCAGCTTCTTGCGGTTGCAAAGCGTGCCGCCGGGGTTTACCACAAATCATGTGCTGACGATGGACGTGGCCGCAGCGGGCAAGAAGTACCAGAACGACAAAGACGATAAACCAATCATCAATTTCTACAAGGAAGTCGAGAGTCGTGTGGCCCACCTGCCAGGCGTAGTGGCGGAAGGCGTGGTTTCGGCGCTACCGCTGACAGGTGAGGTGGGTTGGGGACAAATCCACGTGGAAGGCTATGAGCCGCCCCCGGGGCAGGAATTGCAAGCGGATGTTCGCGTCGCCAGCACGGATTATTTTCGGACGATGGAGATTCCGCTGCGCAAGGGGCGATTTTTCACCGAGGATGATACGGCGGACAAGCCGCAAGTGGTGATCATCGACGAGAAATTCGCACAGCGCTTCTGGCCGGACAGTGATCCCATTGGAAGACATTTGTGGTGGGACCCTAAGAAGCCGGTCACGATTGTAGGCGTGGTAGGAATGGTCAAGCAATACGGTCTGGAAACGGACGGCAAGATCGCGACTTACTTCCCATACCAACAGTTTCCCGGTCAGAGAATGTTTCTGGCGGTGCGCACGTCCTCCGAAGAGGCAGGACTATCTTCCGCGGTCATAAGCCAAATCCATGCTGTCGATCCGGACGTGGTGGTTTACGGAATTCGAACCATGCAGGAGCGGCTGTACGATTCGCTGGCGCGGCAGCGCTTTTCGAGCACCATGCTGGGAGCGTTTGCGGTGTTCGCTTTGTTGCTGGCTGCCATCGGTCTCTACGGTGTGATGTCGCACCTGGTGACGCAGAGTACGCGCGATATCGGCGTGCTGGTGGCGCTGGGCGCGCGGCCCGGGAACATTATTCGGCTGGTAGTGCGGCAAGGAATGGAATTGGCGGGCATTGGAATTGCGGCGGGTCTTGCGGCTGCGGCTGCGCTGACTCGGGTGATGGCGAGCTTGCTGTTCGGAGTGAGTGCAACCGACGTGGCGACCTTCGCCGCGGTACCGGCATTGCTAGCGGCCGTGGCGTTGGCGGCGACTGCGATTCCTGCGTGGCGCGCGACGCGAGTGGATCCGATGGTGGCGCTGCGAGAGGAATAGCGGCGCGATTGGCGACTATTGATAGGGAGATGGGAAAGGAAGAAGAAAGCCGGAAGAAGCAGATTCCTCGCTCCGCTCAGAATGACAATTAGGTGGTAGGGGCGGCCAGGGTTGAAGACGCGGACACGGCGGAAAAGAAATAGGGCACGATGAATCGTGCCCCTACAAGGGGAGAGCTTGATCATTGGGATGGGAGTGGATTTGGCAGAAGTGGAGAGGATTCAGAAGGCGATTGAGCGGCACGGGGAGCCGTTTTTGCGACGGGTGTATACCGCGGCGGAGAGAGAGTACTGCGAGAAATTCAAGAATAAGTATGAGCGGTATGCGGGGCGGTTTGCGGCTAAAGAAGCGGCAATGAAGGCTTTGGGGACGGGGTGGAGGTACGGGGTGCGGTGGGTGGATTTTGAGGTGGTGCGGGAGAAGGGCGGGCGGCCTACGATTCGATTGGATGGAGAGGCGCAGAAGATTGCGGAGGAGTTGGGGGTTAAGAGGATTGCGTTGAGCATTACGCATACGGAGGCGCAGGCTTTGGCGCAGGTGATTTTTGAGAGTTGACAGTCGACAGCTGAAAGTCGAAAGGATAAGGATTTTACACAGAGGGCGCGGAGAACACAGAGGACACAGAGAAATAATAGGAACGGAGATCACGCCTACGAAGGCGTAGATGGTTGTTGAATGTTGGTCGAGAAACTTCTTAACAGGTTAAAGGATTTGGCTAGCCTTCTGAGAGTGGATGTTGTTCGACAGAACCACACAACTGAAAACCCAAGTGTTTCGATGCCAAGTTGTAGGCAAGGTGCCGTGAGAAGTCCTGAAACCCAACCCGTCGCCGCACAAAATAGAACGAAAAACATGACTTGAACGATAGCGCCGGGAAGAGTGGGAGCTCTGGTGACGCTAAAATTCAAATGCAAATCGACAAAGGGAATGAATAGGCCCAGCGGCACATCGAGACGCACGGCAGTCGAAGAGACAAAAACCATTCCACCGACCGTGCCCCACAAACCGTACCACAAGACAAATAGATGCGCTGTGGACCTCAGGTCCAGCGATCGTATGGGCTTCATTTCAACATTCATGGTCATAGCACCTCAAGAAGCGAAGCCAAGAGCTGCAGTTCCAAGGAGGCCTTGTGAATTCTCGGCCGAAAGGTGGACATCTATCCACTGATTGGAATCAACCGCGTGATCGATTTTGACGCGGAGGTAGTTACTGGTGAGAGCGGGAGTGGTGTCGGCGTCGGTGTGTTCGTTGCGGTGGAGAGTTAGGACGCGCTCGGTGCGGCCAATTTGTGCGCGGCGGAAGGCGGCGGACTTGGCTTCGCCAAGGGCGCGGAGTTCGCGGGCGCGGCGTTTGATGGTGGGGGCGGGGACGTGATCTGGCGAATTGGCGGCTTTTGTGCCGGGGCGGGAGGAATAGGAGAAGACGTGGAGGTAGGTGAAGGGGTGGCGGTCGATGAAGGCTAGGGTGGCGGCGTGGTCGGGTTCGGTTTCGCCGGGGAAGCCGGCGATTACGTCGGCGCCGATGGCGGCGTGGCGGAGGCGGTCGTGGATCAGGTCGACGCGGCGGGCGTAGTGTTCGGAGCGGTACCAGCGGTGCATGGCGGCGAGGATGGGGTCCGAGGCGGATTGGAGGGGCATGTGGAAGTGTTGGGCTATGCGATCTGTTGAGGCAAAGAGTTCTATGAGATCTTGCGTTACGTCAAGGGGTTCGATGGAGCTGATGCGGAGGCGCTCTAGCGGCGTTTCGTCGAGGATGCGGCGGATGAGGTCGATAAATTCTACTTGGGGGGAGAGATCGCGACCGTAGGTGCCTAGGTTGATGCCGCTTAGGACGATTTCGCGGGCTCGAGAGAGTTGAGCGGGAGGATCGGAGGGAACTGGCAGAAGTGCCTGTTCTACCGTGAGTTTCTGGATTTCGTGGATGACGGAGTCGGGAGGGAGGCTGCGGCTTTTGCCGCGGACGAAGGGGATGACGCAGTAGGAACAGCGGAGGTTACAGCCGTCTTGGATTTTTAGGATGGGGCGAGTGTGGTGGGATTCACCGCCGTGGATGGGAGCGGAGAGGAATTCGGGATGGGCGAAGATGTCGCCGGTGAGGATGTTGGCCTCGTGAAGAGAGTCGCCGGGATGAGAAATCTTGGCGAGATGGGGCGCAAAGTATTGCACCCCTACAAAGGAATGGAATGGGACGACTGAATCTGGAATCAAGGCGGAGGTAGGAAAGAAATCGTTTCGAGTTTCGGCGGAGCGGCTTGCCGTGAGAGCTTCAACTAGATCGGGGATTTGGGGTTTGTAGGAATTGCCTACCACCCAAGCGACGCCGGGGAGAGCGGCTAGCTCTTCAGGGGCGCGTTGCGCATAGCAGCCGGTGACGATTAGGCGGGCGGCGGGGTTTTGGGCGTGGATTTTGCGGATGGCGTCGCGGGCTTGGGCGTCAGCGGCGGCGGTTACCGTGCAGGTGTTCAGGACGACGATTGCGGCGGAGGCAGGGTCGGACACGCGGGCGCAGCCGCGATCGAGGAGCTGGCGTTCGAGGGCAGCGCCGTCGGCTTGTGTGGCGCGGCAGCCGAATTGTTGGATGTGGAAGGTGGTCATGTGACTCGAGCAACGGCTCGGGCCGATTTCAGCACAGGCTTCACAGAGGGCGCTGAGAAAAAGAGGTTAAACACAGTTCCTCGATCTATGTGCGCTCCCCGGACAACGGATAGGATAACTGCTTCGATGGCTCGCGGGGAAGCGCTCGAGGCTGGGTACCGGACATCATTGAGATGCGGCCGCGGAAGAGGCAGCCTTTACTCGGTGCGTCGAGGGCCGCTACAATCGGTTGCTGAAAATGTGTGCTCTGCGGCGACACCCCTCTGCGCTGGATAATCCTAAGATTTCGGTTGTGATTCCTGTTTACAACGAAAAAGCTACGATCGAGGAGATCTTGCGGCGCGTTCTGGAGACGGGACTGCGTAAGGAAATTGTGATCGTGGATGATTGCTCGACGGATGGAACGCGGCAGTATCTGGAAGCCATGGTGCAGGCGCAGACGAAGGGCGAGACCTGGGCGGCGGCTCATGACGGCGGGGATCCCGTGGACGTGCGGGATTTACGGATTTTTTTTCAATCGCAGAATCAAGGCAAGGGCGCAGCGCTGCGGAGGGGTTTTGCCGAGACGGGTGGCGACATCGTTTTGGTGCAGGATGCGGATTTGGAATATGACCCAAAGGATTATCCGACTTTGCTGGGGCCCATTATTGACGGACGGGCCGACGTGGTATTTGGTTCGAGATTTTTGTCGGGGCCGCAGCGGGTGCATTACTTTTGGCACTATGTGGCGAATAAGAGTTTGACGCTGCTCTCCGATGTTATGACTAATTTGAAGCTGACAGACATGGAGACGTGCTACAAAGTGTTCCGCAAAGAGGTCTTGCAAGGTATCAAGCTGAAGTCCAACCGCTTTGGGTTTGAGCCGGAGATTACCGCGAAGATTTCGAAGGGCAAGTGGCGGATTTACGAAGTGCCGATCAGCTATGCCGGGCGCACGTACGAAGAGGGAAAGAAGATTACTTGGAAAGACGGCGTGCAGGCGTTGTGGTGCATTTTTCGCTACAAAATTGCGGATTGAAGGATAGTGAGTAGTGCAAGCGTCTCCCGACAAATGTTTTGTGCCTCTCTCTTTCGGGTTTCCTGCTAAAACTTAGACGGACGCGGCTTCTGAGTAGCCGTGCGGGTGTCTTTGTTTCCACGACCAAGCTGAGGTTATGATCTCTTCGAGAGAGGAGTGCTGGGCTTCCCAGCCGAGAGCGCGGTGAAGTTTGTCTTTGCTGGCCACCAGGACGGCGGGATCGCCGGGCCGCCGGGGGGAGATTTTGCGAGAAATTTTGCGACTTGTGATTTTCTCGGCGGCGTCGAGGACCTCGAGGATGGAAAAGCCGCGGCTGTTACCTACGTTGAAGGCTTCGCCGGAAACGGCTTCGATAGCTTCGAGCGCGCGGACGTGAGAGTCGGCGATGTCGAGGACGTGGATGTAATCTCGGACGCAGGTGCCGTCGGGCGTCGGGTAGTCCGAGCCGAAAATTTCGAGCTGCGGAATCACGCCGAGGGCGGCGTCGAGGACTTTGGGAATGAGATGAGTTTCGACGCGATGGCTTTCGCCGCGCTCCGCCGAGGCGCCGGCAGCGTTGAAATAGCGCAGTGTGGCGTAATGGAGGCCGGTGTAGGCGCGGTAGTCGGAGAGAATTTCTTCGAAGCGGAGCTTGGATTTGCCGTAGGGATTGATGGGATTCTTGGAATGGTCTTCGGGAATGGGGACGGTGTGAGGCTCTCCGTAGGTGGCCGCAGTGGAGGAAAAGATCATTTTTTTCACGCCGTGGCGAGTCATGGCATCGAGGAGATTGACGCCGGCGGCGATGTTGGCTGCGTAGAAGGTGCTGGGCTCGCGGACGGATTTGGCGACTAACGCTTCGCCGGCAAAATGCATGACTGCGTCGATTTTGTGCTTCGAAAAGACTTCTTCGATTTGTGCGCGGACACCGAGATCGGCTCGGCAGAAGACCGCTTTGGGCGGGAGGGCGGCGGCGTAGCCCTCTTGGAGATTATCGAGCGCGATGACCTGAAAACCGCGGGCA
>DATDHE010000283.1:0-8818 GCA_036521695.1 Candidatus Acidiferrum sp.
AGCGTATCCATATGAGGATGGTTCCGAAGCCTTCCGAGCGATTCAGTTTGTGGGTGTTTCTGGAGGGCGAAGGAAGAATTGGCTGGTCTTCCGCTCCGCATGGGGCGACTGGAAAAAACCATGCAGACCAATTCTCATACAGGCCAGGAGAGTGCTGGTTCATCCCTACGGAATTTGAGAGTCGCGGCTACTATCCGAACACGAAAACGAGATTGCTTGTAGCGTCTCCCATCAATACGAAAAAAGAGTTGGAGAAGTAGAACGCCGATGCCAAGTGAAAAACTTCAGATTCACGCTGTCATCCTTGCCGGAGGGCGCGGGACGCGCTTCTGGCCGCGCAGCCGCACTCGCACGCCAAAGCAGCTACTCAACATCATCGGCGAAGATACGATGCTTGAGCAGACCGTCGCTCGCTTGAGCTCGCTCATTCCTACCGATCGTATTTGGACCGTTACGAATGCCGAGCAAGCTGCGGCTGTCAAGAAGCAAGTCCCGGCCGCGGCACGAAAACGCGTTTTGACAGAACCGATTGGCCGCAACACGGCTGCTGCTATCGCGCTCGCGGGTCTTCACGTGCGCCACGCCGCGAAAGGCGATGCGCTGATGGCCGTGCTGCCCGCCGACCATTTCATAGCGCAGCCGGACAAATATCGCAAAATCGTCAGTGCTGCCCTTGATCTTGCGCGTGAGCCCGGGCGCATGATCGTTCTTGGCATTCCTCCAACCCGCCCGGACACGGGCTTCGGCTACGTCGAGCGTTTCGGAGACGCTTTCGGACCGAGCGGCTTCCCCGCCTTTGCCGTCCGTCGCTTCACGGAAAAACCTGCGCTCGATCTTGCGAAACAATACTTCGCCTCCGACAATTTTCAATGGAACGCGGGGATGTTTTTCTGGCGCGTCTCGACGTTTCTCGACAATTTGAAGATGTTCCTGCCGAAAACGCGCGAAGCTCTCGAATCTCTGGCAGAGACTATCGGTAAGAAAACGTACGAGCGCCGGCTACGCGCGACCTATCCGAAACTCGAAAATATTTCCGTTGACTACGCTATCCTCGAAAACGCCACGCGCCGGGAAGGATCTCCGTGCGTATTCGTGATTCCCGCGGATGTCGGCTGGAGCGATATCGGCTCCTGGGCCGCCGTCTACGAACTCCTCGCCAGACAATTCGGCGACAATGTTCTGGCCGGCCACGGCCTCGCTCTCGATGCCACCGGCAATTTTCTCTATAGCCCGACGAAGTTCGTTGCCGCCATCGGCATCCGCGACCTGATTGTGGTTGAAACTCCCGACGCGCTTCTCATCGTTCCCCGCGATCGTGCCCAGGAGGTCGCTAAAATCGTAAAATCCCTCGAAGAGCGAAAGCTAAACAAACTGCTGTAAGAGGTTTTTCTGGACGTCTCAGTCCAATCTGGCCGTTTGGCGAATATATCGCTTCGCGTATACTTCTCTTGCCCTCTATGACTGCGATTAAATTTGGAACCGATGGCTGGCGCGACGTTATCGCCGAAGACTTCACGTTTGCCAACGCGCGCATTGTGGCAAAGGCCATCGCGCGCTATGTCGTTCGGTGCGAAGACGCGCGCAAGGGCGTGCTGATCGGCTACGACCACCGCTTCGCCTCAGATACCGTGGCTGCCGTCGTCGGCGAGGTGATTGCCGCGACGGGAACACCAGTATGGCTTGCCGACAAGCCCTGTCCCACGCCCACGATTTCTCTGCTCGTTCGCCAGCGATCGGCCGCAGGCGGCATCCTCATCACAGCGAGCCACAATCCCTACCAATGGAACGGTATTAAGTACAAGGCCAGTTATGGCAGCAGCGCCCTGCCATCGATCGTCGCGCAAATCGAAATCGACCTTGCCGAAGTGCAAAAGAACGCGGCAGCGCCTCTCCCTCCCCGGAAAGAACTGATTCAATCGCTCGAGCCGCGCGCTCCTTATCTCGATACCATCGAGAAACTTATCGACTGGCAGCGGCTTCGCGACGCGAGGTTACGGTTTGTCACCGACCCTATGCATGGCTCCGCTACCGGTCTGCTACCCGCCCTCTTCGCGCGCAACGGAATCGCCTGCGATGAAATTCGCGGCACGCGCGACCCGCGCTTCGGCGGCGTGCACCCAGAACCGATTCCTCCGCACATCGCGCCGTTGCAGGAGGCTGTCCTCGCAGGCAAATATGACGCTGGCCTGTGTGCCGACGGCGATGGAGACCGCATCGGTGCAGTCGACCGCGACGGCTCGTTCGTCAATCCTCACCAGCTCTTCGCGCTTCTCGTCTGGCATCTTGCTGGCACTCGCAATCTCCCCGGAGATATCGCAAAGACTTTTTCTGTCACCAAGTTGATCGACAAATTGGCAGTCAAGTTCGGCCGCAAGCTCCACGAAGTGCCGATCGGCTTCAAATACATTTGCGAACTCATGCTGGAGCAGAATATTTTGATCGGAGGCGAAGAAAGCGGCGGCATCGGCACGAGCCTCTATCTGCCCGAACGCGACGCCACGGTTTGCGCGCTCTTTCTTGCGGAACTAATGGCCTGGCACGGCAAATCTCTCGGCGATATGCTGCGCACGCTTTACGCCGAGTTCGGCGAATTCCATTACGGCCGCGTCGATCTAGACGTCACCCCCGGCCAGAAACAAAAAGCCGTCGCGCATTTCTCCAGCGAGAAAACGACCACGCTGCTCGACTGGCCCATTGTGCGTCGCGAAAGCATGGACGGCATCAAGGTCTATCTCGGCGAAATCGGCTGGCTTTTGGTTCGCGCTTCCGGGACCGAGAATCTGCTTCGGGTCTATTGCGAAACGTCGAAGCAGGAAACGACGAACCGTGTTCTCGATGCCGTAGCCAAATTTGTTCGGGCTTTGTAGGTGCACACATGGAGACGATCAACCTGAAGGACAAGTTCAGCCTCTTCTCTGACTACTGCAACCCGCGAGTGATTGGTGAGGTAAACGACTGCCATGTGAAAGCGGTAAAACTAACAGGTGAATTTATCTGGCATCACCACGACAATGAAGATGAACTTTTCCTCGTCGTTAAAGGCACGTTGCGTATGAAATTCCGCGATCGCGAAGCAATCGTCCGCGAAGGCGAATTGGTCATCGTTCCTCGTGGCGTCGAGCATTGCCCTGTTGCGGACGAAGAAGTGCATCTCGTTTTGATTGAGCCCAAATCCACGCTCAACACCGGAAACATCACCAACGAAAGGACGGTCGTCCAGCTCGAGCGTATCTGATTCCCGCACTTGCTCCGGCCGCGGCTCACAACCCTATGGAACACCGCTTCTACACTCTCGATGTCTTCACCAACTCGCGCTTCGAAGGCAATCCTCTGGCCGTCTTCACCGATGGCGATAGTCTCTCGAACGACCAGATGCAAGCCATCGCGCGCGAGATGAATCTCGCCGAAACCGTCTTCGTACAAAAGCCGACCGACGAGCGCGCGCTGGCTCGTCTGCGCATCTTCACCACTCGCGAAGAGCTCAAACTTGCCGGCCATCCGGTCGTTGGAACGTGGTTTCTTCTCGCCGAGCTGGGCGTCGTTCCCGCACAAGAGGGTGGCGTGCACGTGATGCAAGAAACGGGTGCCGGCGTCCTTCCCGTCGAGATTCGTTTCAAGGATGGTCGTCCGCAACGCGTCACCATGACGCAGACCGAAGCGGCATTCCGTCCGATCAAGTTTAAAAAAGCCGCTCTGGCCAAGTCACTTGGCTTGACTCCGAAAGACTTCGATCCTCATCTCGAGCCCGAGTGCGTTTCTACAGGCATATTCAATCTGATGGTGCCGCTCAGGAATCGGGCCGCGCTCGGCAAGATCTCCATGAATATGTTCGAGCTGCGCAAGCTGCTCGGCAAGAACTCGACGATGGCGTACTGCTTCGCGCTCAGCGGCGCTAGCAAAGTCTTCTCGCGCGGCATGCTCCCTTGGGAAATCTATGAAGATCCCGCGACTGGCTCAGCTGCCGGGTCGCTCGGCGCCTATCTCGTGAAGCATGGCAAGCTCGCCCCCGGCCACACGCTCAGCATTCTTCAAGGCGAAGAAATGGGTCGTCCCAGCCACATCGAAGTGGAGGTCACCCAGCGCGGCAAAAAACTGGTGCCTCGCGTCAGTGGCGCCGCCGTCAAAGTCTTCGAAGGCACCATCCGCGTCTGATTCGCTACTCATTTCAAAAACCATCCAACAAGAAAGGCCGCCCAAAACCGCCTGAGCGGTCCTCTCGTGTCCACAGCCCTGTGCTTCCTGTAGTTAGTGTTTGCGGGGAGCCGGAACTGCTGCCGCACGGCGATCCTTCTTCAGGTCCTTGCGATCGGCCTTGAGATCCTTCTTATCCTTGTTGATGTCCTTCTGATCTTTGTTGCGGTCCTTGCGGTCTTGGTTCAGGTCTTTCTGGTCGGTGTGCAGATCTTTGACGTCCTGATTGCGGTCTTTCTGATCGCTGTTCAAATCTTTGACGTCATTGTTGCGATCCGTTCGGTCGGTGGTCAGATCCTTTTTGTCGCTGTTGATGTCTTTCTGATCCGCATTCCGGTCGGTGCGATCTTCGCTCAAATCGGTCTTGTCGTGATTGATGCCGCGCTGATCAGCGTTCCGATCTGCGCGGTCTTTGCTCAGGTCCTTGCGGTCCGCTTTTGCTTCCGAGCTGTTCGTCCCGTATTTCTGATCGTCCTGCCTCAAATCCTGTTTGTCGTGGTTGATGTCCCGTTGATCCGTGTTCCGGTCGGCTCGGTCCTTGCTCAGGTCGGTCTTGTCGTGATTGATGTCGCGCTGGTCCGCGTTGCGGTCAGCCCGATCCTCGCTCAAATCGTTTTTATCGTGGCTAATGTCCTTATTGTCCTGATGAATGTCGCGCTTGTCGTTGTTGATCCCCTTGTTGTCCTCTTGAATATCCTTTCTGTCGTTCTTGATGTCGCGCTTGTCCTGGTTGATGCCCTTTTGGTCAGCGTTGCGGTCGGCGCGATCTTTGCTCAGGTCCTTTTTGTCTTCTCGAATGTCTTTTTTGTCCTGTTTGATGCCCTGCTGCTGCGGAGGAGGGTCCGAAGTTTGAGCATTTGCGCCACCTGCCTCGAGGCCCGCAAACATCAGTCCAATTACACTCCCCACAACGAATTTACATACACGCATGGTTTTCTCTCCTGAAGAAAACTATCCGGGACCTGTCCGGGTTTGAGAGTCCAGAACACACGGTCCGAAGGAAAGTTTCGCAAGAAATTGCAGAATTGCGCGGCAGGCAGAATGGGAGGCGCGCCAAGCAAGTCAACCAGCCCTAACTACTTAGCTGCCAAAGACTTATGCACAGCATCAAGAATCCCGTTGACGAATGACCCGGCCTCTTCGGAGGAGAATCTCTTGGCTAAGTCCACCGCTTCGTTGAGGATGACCTTCGGAGGTGTGTCCGTCGTCCGCAGTTCGTAAATCGCCAGCCGCAAAATCGCGCGGTCGATCACCGCGAGTCTTTCAAGCCGCCAGTTTTCCGCCTGTCTGACGATCAGTTCATCGATCGCAACCGTATCTTTCACGGCGCCCTCGAAAAGCCGATTCGCAAATGTGCGCGTGGAATCTGTTGCTTTCGCCGCCCGCCAGAACTTCTCCTCGAGTTTTGGGGGCTCCTGTTCGCTCATGTCCCACTGAAACAGCATTTGCATTGCGAACTCGCGGGATTTTGTGCGCAGGGACACTTTACTTGCGCCGCGGCTTTCCGCTTGTGGACGGCTTCGCTTGCGCGCCGCAAAGTTTGCGTGACAACTGCGCCATCTCAATAGCCGACAACCCGGCCTCGAATCCTTTGTTGCCGCCCTTCAGCCCCGCGCGGTCGATAGCCTGCTCAAGATTGTCGCAAGTCAGCACGCAGAACATGATCGGCACCCCCGAATCCATTTGCGCGAGCTGCAATGCCCGCGCCGTCTCCGAGCAAACGTAATCGTAGTGCGAAGTCTCTCCACGAATCACGCATCCAATCGCAATCAGCGCATCGTAGCGCCCTGTCCCCGCAAGTTTTTTCGCGGTCAGCGGTAATTCAAACGAGCCGGGCACGTGCACTACATCCACGTCCTTGCCCGATGCGCCTGCGCGCTCCAGTGCATCCACCGCCGCTGCGAGAAGGCGCTCAGTAATAAAACTGTTGAAGCGGCTCACCACAATCCCAAACCGCAATCCCGCCGCGCTCAATCCGCCGTCAATCTTTGCTGTCTGCATTTCTCAGCCTGGTTTCCCCTTCTCCGCGAAACTCTGTTAACTCTGCGCTTCCGAGTTATCTTTTCTCTTCCTTCTCTTCCTCTTCTTCGTTTCCTTCTTCAGCTACTTTCCCACAAATTTCGCCGCTCTCTTCTCCAGAAACGCCTTCGTGCCTTCGCGCATGTCTTCGGTCGCACAAACAAGACCGAAAAGCGTCGCCTCGAGGAACAACCCTTCCTCCTGAGGCATCTCGATCCCGCGCACAATCGCTTCCATCGCGTACTTCACCGCAACGGGCGCATTCCGAATGATCTTCTTTGCCAACGTCTCGGCCGCCGGCAAAAGTTCCGCCGGCTCGTAAACATGATTCACAAGCCCAATGCGAAGCGCTTCCTCGGCGCTTATCATTTCCCCGGCCAGACAAAGTTCTTGAGCTACACCTTTGCCGCAAAGCCGCGCCAGCCGCTGCGTTCCACCGTATCCCGGAAGAATCCCCAGCTTCACTTCCGGCTGTCCGAGTTTCGCCGCCTTGCTCGCAATTCGAATGGTGCACGCCAGAGCAATCTCGCATCCGCCACCTAGTGCAAATCCATTGATCGCGCAAACGGAGGGCTTTCCCATCGCCTCAAGCAAATGAATCACGCCCTGCCCAAACAACGAAAACTCCTTTCCATTCACCGGCGTCTGCTGCGAAAGTTCGCCTATGTCCGCTCCCGCAACGAACGACTTTTCTCCCGCACCAGTCAAAATCAACACGCGCACCGTTTCATCGCCGCGCGCACGTAGAAGCGCGTGTTGTAACTCCTCCATGGTCTTCCGGTTCAGCGCGTTCAAAACCTTAGGTCGGTTGAAGGTAATAAACGCAATCCCATCTCTGTTCTCGTACAACAAATTCTCGTAAGCCATTTTTTCTTCTCTGTGTCCTCTGCGAATTCTGTGTTAGGAAAATCCTTCTGCTCTAGCCGAGATGTACACCGCGAGTCGCTAAAACTTCATTGCCTTAGGCTTCGCCGGATCTGAGTAATCATAAAATCCCCGCCCGGACTTCCGCCCATTCCATCCCGCCAAAACCATCCGCTTCAAAAGTGGCGGGGAAGCAAACCGCTTTTCATGAAACTCCTCAAACATAATCTGCGAAATGTAATATGTCGTATCCAATCCCACAAAGTCGAGCAAAGTCAGCGGCCCCATTGGATGCCCGCAACCGAGCTTCATCGAATTGTCAATGTCTTCGATCGATCCCACGCCTTCTTCCAGTGCGCGAATGGCGTCCAGCAAATACGGCACCAGCAGCCGGTTCACAATGAATCCCGTCGAATCGTGCGCGCGCACCGGCGACTTCCCGAGCTTCGTTCCAAACGCCACCATCTCTTCATAAACGTCTGCGTCCGTCGCAATCGTCCGAACCACTTCCACCAGCTTCATCACCGGAACAGGATTGAAGAAATGTAAGCCAACAAACCTCTGCGGCCTTTTCGTCGCCGCGGCAATTTCCGTGATCGTCAACGACGAAGTATTGCTCGCAAAAATCGTCGAAGCCGGGCAGAGCGCATCCAGCTCGGTGAAAAGCTCCCGCTTCGCAGGCAACTGCTCGATGATTGCCTCAATGATCAAATCGCAATCCTTCAAATCCTCCAGCGCTGCCGTCCCGCGCAACCGTCCGCGAATCTCACCTTGTGCTCCGGCCGTTATTGTTCCCTTCTCCACAAGCCTCGCCAAATTTTTCTCGATACTCTTCAGCCCCTTCTCGACAACTTCCGGACTCACTTCCCGCACCACCGTCGGAAACCCCGCCGCCGCGCACACCTGCGCGATCCCCGACCCCATCAACCCACACCCCACAACTCCCACTTTTTGAATCGCCATTCTTATCCTCGCTGAAATTAGAGACGACTTCGATAAACTCCCGCGTGGCGCGAAATGCAAGTCTAGCAGAAACTCTCCGTGCAAGACTCTTCTCTGCACTCAGCGCACGGCCTGCCCCGATCCGGTCGGAGCGTCTCTACGTTATCTTTTCCTAGAACGCTTAGAAATGGCCGCAATGGCTAGGCCTGCGAACAAGCGCAGCGAACTATCGTTACGTCGTGACCTTATTATCTCTTTACCTCGCTCAGTTCATCGCTTCCACAATCATCGCAATCCCCTGCCCGCCGCCAATGCAAGCCGACGCCAGCCCATAGCGCAGATTATTCCGCCGCAATTCATTCAAAATAGTAATCAGCAACCTCGTCCCGCTCGCCGCAAGCGGATGTCCAAGCGCGATCGCTCCTCCGTTCACGTTCGTCTTGTCACGATTCAGCCCCAGCACCTTCTCCACGGCAAGATACTGCGCCGCAAACGCTTCATTCACTTCAACGCGATCCATCTGCTCGAGCGTAAGTCCCGCAAGCTTCAACGCTTTTTGCGAAGAAGGCACCGGCCCAATCCCCATGATGCTAGGATCCACTCCTGCCGTAGCCCACGCTACAATCCTTCCCAGCGGCTTCAATCCACGCTCCTTCGCGATCTGCTCGCGCGTCACAACAACAGCCGCCGCTCCATCCACAATCCCGCTCGCATTTCCCGCCGTCACAATCCCATCTTTCTTGAACGACGGCGGCAATTTCTCCAGCGTCTCCATCGTCGTTTCCGGCCGCCGGTGATCGTC
>DATDHE010000284.1:0-25628 GCA_036521695.1 Candidatus Acidiferrum sp.
GAATGTGAAGCCCAGAAAATAAGAATTGGCAGCCGATTCCAAAAAACAGGCCGAGTTGCGCCCCAAGCACAAGCATGGGAGCGAAAAGGCCACCAGGCGTGGCGGCGGCGTAAGAAACGGCACCCAGTGCGAAGCGAATCAGAAACAATATTGGAATCAGGGCGAGCGTCCCTAACCCTTCCAGGGTACGTTGAGTAATCGGGTCGCCGCCCCCGACAAGTCCGGGTGCGAACCATGCCAGGATGCCTACCCCAGCGCCAATAAGCGCGGCACGAAATTCCACGGGCCATCGACGCAGTCTGTCCGCCGCGGCGATTGCCCCGAGAATCGCGTGATTGTAGGCGATGCCAGCTAGCCCAGCTACCGCGCCGAGTACGAAAAAGAGGATCTTTATTCCATTGTTCCTCGTAATAGCCAAAGCCTCGACATGGAAGTCCGGCTGGTAACCTAGAAACAGATGCGCCACCGTGATGGCGGCTGACGACGCGCCGAGCGCCACAATGGCGATGCGTGGTTCAAATCGCCGCACTAATTCCTCGAGCACAAAAATTGCCCCGGCGATCGGTGCATTGAAGGCCGTCGCGAGCCCGGCCCCCGCGCCGGCAGCCAGAAGCACCCTGCGGTCCGGCAAATTTCGCTTAAATATTCTCGCCAAGGCGTCGGCGCCGGTCGCACCCATCTGCACGCTGGGGCCTTCGCGACCGAGCGCAAGCCCCGCGCCCATCGCGAGCAGGCTACCAAGAAACTTCACTGGTATCAGAGGGAAAGGCGCTTGTGGAAGCTTTCCTTCGAGCACGGCCTCAACAAGGGGGATGCCGCTGCCAGAGGCGAGGGGCGAGTACCGGCGAACTAGCCATGCCGCAAGGGCCGTTGCGGCAGCGCAAGAAAGGGTAACCATTAGAAACCCGGGAGTCTTGTGGCCGTGCGCCCACAGAATCAATGCATCACGAAGACGGTCGCCGCGCTCAAGAGCAAGGCGGAAGACCGATCCTAGCAGCCCGGCGATCGCGCCAGCAACAGGCGTCAGCAGGGCAAGCACAAGCAGACTGCCGGGGCGCTCGGCGGTTTCGGCAGGCGGTTCTGATTTGAAGGTCATCGGCGCTGCGACTCTCCCGGGCGGATTGCTCGGACCGTCCGCGTGAGCTGCGTAAAAGCCGCACTGCTATGCCCAATATTCGGTAATGTCACTCTCCAGGAACTTGGTTCATAACTCCTGTCGAATCAACAATCCAACCTCGCCAAGTTTCTGGCACCAGTGACGCGTCGAAGCGGAGCTACTTCAAGGACAGTCCATATTGGCGCGAAGACTTTCATTTACTCTTGCACGCTGGGAGATGCGGCCAGCTTCAGGACAAGGGATCGATTTACTTGTCGAATGCAAAAATGCGCTTCCATCGTTTTTCATGCTGATCACGTTCCAGCCGCTCTTACCTGCTTCAGCCATCGCAGCGTCGGAAAAAGTTCCCACACATGGTATCTGGAAGCCCCCTCGCCTGTCCGTAGGCATACTCGCGCTGGACATCATCGTGAACCACAAGCATCATCAGCCGCGCGTCATCCCCTCCTTGCGTCCGCTTTGCGCCTGATGGTGTTGCCAAACGGGAGACGCTAGACTGGAGCGACACACCGCACTATCGTCAAAAATGACAGATATCGAAGCCGTGTTGATCCGGCTTCTCATATCTTTCCTTCCTTCACGATCGGCGTGGCTGCATGGCTGACCATTATCGAGAGCATGCGGCTCGTGGCAGGGAACCAGATGGAGCGGCCTGGGTAGGTTCAGAAAGGAAGGGTGGAGAGGTCGACGTTACCGCCAGAAAAGATGACACCCAGTTTTGGAGGAGCGCCGTCGGCGCGGGCGGCTAAGTTGAGCTCGGCGACGGCTCCCGGCTTGAGGAGGGGAGCAATGGCCACGGCGCTGCTGGGCTCGACGATGATTTTCATGCGTTCCCAAATGAGGCGCATCGCGGCGATGATCTCCTCCTCGCTCACCAACAGGATACGGTCGAGATGACGCCGCAAAATCGCAAATGTCCTCGGGGCGAGCGAGGCCCGAAGGCCGTCAGCGATAGTGTCGCTGGAATCGAGCGATTGGAGCGTGCCGGTGGTGAGCGATCGGTAGGCGTCGTCGGCGCGCGCAGGTTCGCAGCCAATAATGCGAATTTCGGAGTGCATCGCTTTTGCGCTGAGGCAAGTGCCGCTGAGAAGTCCTCCTCCGCTCACGGGCGTGAATACGGCGTCGATGTCCGGAACTTCTTCTAGAAATTCTTTCGCTGCGGTGGCCTGGCCGGTGATGATGCGGTCGTTGTCGTAAGGATGAATCAGGATCGCACCGGTTTCGGCTTGCACGCGTACGGAAGTTTCCTGCCGTGAAGCGATCGTCGGTTCGGAAAAAGTGATGCGTCCGCCGTAACTTTCGACGGCGCGGCACTTCACAGAAGGCGCATTTTTCGGCATGACGATATAGGCAGGCACACCGCGCCAGGCGGCAGCGCAGGCTACAGCGGCCCCGTGGTTTCCGCTCGATGGCGTCACGATGCCATGCGCGGCTTCCTCGTCGGTCAGCGAAAGGATCGCATTTGCAGCGCCGCGAATTTTGAAGGAGCCAGTCTTCTGAAAGTTGTCGCACTTGAAGAAAAATTGCGCGTTGGCCATCGCATCGAGCGAATGCGATGTGAGAACAGGCGTGCGGCGAATTCGCGAAGCAATGCGCGCATGCGCTTTGCGAATGTCATCCCAAGCGGGTGCTTGAAAATTCGTGGACTCAACTTGCGGTGCTGCGCTCATGGGATGCCCCGATGCGTCGACCTTCCAGCGTTCGAAATGGTTTTGTGTCGTTACGTAAGTCCGTCGGATACGGAGCACATTATTGCACACGGAGCGGATGTCCCGAACCGCCGCGGAGACAGGTTGTAGGTGCGTGAGCAGGCCAATCTGGCTGGGAACGAAAACGACAGACTTGCGGAGCAGTGCATGCGGCGCTGCGTGCGATTAACGCTTGTCGAAAAATCGCGAAGAAAGAGGTTTGTTCAGCGCGCCTATTGGGAGGTACTATCTTCGCGGTTTACGATGAGGGGAAATTCGGGAAGCGGGGAAGGTCCAATGAGAATTCATGCTAAAGGCACTGAACGCGTAACGCGAGCCTTATTTGCAGCGCTATTGCTCGCCGGGATGAGCGTTGCGGCGGCGGGGCAGGTGCGCACGGGTGCCGGCAGCGTCGAAGGTTCTACGAGCACGGATGGAAAGGTGCAAATTTTCAAAGGGGTTCCATACGCAGCGCCGCCTGTAGGCGCGCTGCGCTGGAAAGAGCCGCAGCCCATTCCAAGCTGGCAAGGAGTGCGCAAGGCGACGGAGTTCGGCGCGCGCTGCATGCAAGGAAATGTATTTGGCGATATGCTGTTTCGCGATGCAGCGCCGAGCGAGGACTGTCTCTATCTGAATGTCTGGACGCCAAAAGCTTCGCCCGATGCGAAGCTGCCAGTGATGGTGTGGATTTACGGCGGCGGTTTTCAAGCCGGCGCCACCTCCGAACCGCGGCAGGATGGCGAGCGCCTCGCACACAAAGGTGTAGTAGTTGTGAGTATGAACTACCGGCTGGGAATTTTTGGATTTTTCTCACACCCGGAGCTGACCAAGGAATCGCCGCATCATGCATCAGGAAATTACGGATTGCTGGACCAGGCCGCGGCTTTGCAATGGGTGCGCAAAAATATCGCGGCATTCGGTGGCGATCCCCAGAATGTAACGATCTTTGGAGAGTCCGCAGGATCGTTCTCGGTGAGTGCACTTATGGCTTCACCCACATCCAAGGAGTTGATCCATCGCGCGATTGGCGAAAGCGGCGCGTTTTTCGGCAGGACGCTGAGCGCGAAACCGCTGGCGGAAAGCGAACAGGATGGCGCGAAATTCGGGGCATCGATCGGAGCTGATACTCTGGAAAAATTGCGAGCGATGACTTCGCAGCAAACGCTCGACGCGGCTACGAAAGACAAGAACGCTTTCCGTTTCGGTCCGAATATCGACGGCTACTTCTTCCCCGAAAGCCCATCCGAGATTTTTGCGAAAGGGAATCAGGCGCACGTCGCGCTGCTCGCAGGATGGAACCACGACGAGGGCAACTACCACATGTTTTTCGGAACCGACGCGGCGACCAAGGATAACTTTGCAAAGAAAGCCAGCCAGACTTACGGCGAAAAGGCGCCGGACGTCCTGAAGGCTTTTCCAGCAGAAACGGACGAGCAAGCGAAGAGTTCGGCGGATCTGCTGGCCACAGCGAACTTTATCGGGTATGGCACCTGGAAATGGATCGAGATGCAGGTGAAGACGGGTGATTCTCCCGTCTACCGCTATGAGTTTGACCAGGCGCCTCCGTTACCGCCCCCCGCGTCTGGGGCACCTCCGCAAGAGAGCCCGCGTGCATACCATTCCGCGGAAATTGAATTTGTGTTCGGAATGCTCGACTCGAAAAAACTCCCGTGGCGGCCCGGGGACTATGCGTTATCCGAGCAGATGGGTTCTTACTGGACAAATTTTGCCAAGACCGGAAATCCAAACGGAGCGGGACTGCCGCCATGGCCGCAGTATTCCGCAAAAGACGGATACCCGGTGATGCACTTGGTAGCTTCGCCGCAAGCGGCGGCGGATCAACAGCGCGCGCAATATGAGGTCTTGGATAAGGCTTCCGCAAAGCCGTAGTGCCGCGAGCCGTGCCACGGCTTTGCAGAATTGTCCCAGGGGTTGCAATCGATCAAGAAGCGTGAACGGCTTCAGGCTGAAACTTGATGGCGCGTAAATCTTGCACCATGCGCCTGCGAGGTGCTTGACGTAGCGAGCAGGAATGGCCACGGCGAGCACGACCAGCGAAATGGCGCCCACAAAGTAGTCTGGCGGCAGTCCGTGAAACGGAAAGAAAAAGCCCGTGATGCTGGTAAACGCGGCGGTCAGCAGGAAGATCCCGTTCCAGCCATCGAGGCGCTTCCCGGCGATCATCCCTAACAACGCAATGAACCCCATGAGACTCAAGCGCACGTGAAAGAACGTGTACGACGTCATACTAAAGATCATGAATTATCCCCTCTTGGGCAAAGATAGCCTTTGATGATCGAGGCCGATATAGCCGATATAAGGGGTGTAATTTCTGCATTTGCGGATGGTTTGCCAGCCGTGTTTTCGGGCGGATGCGACCTGGCCAGGGCTGAGAGACCTCACGCTTCGTGGAAGCCGAAGATTGGCAGCTGGCGCCCAGTCTGAATGGTGAATGAAAGGAGGAGTAGGAGGTACCCCTGGTACTAAGGTTTGATGCTTGACCGGGCTTCTGGCTCTGCTACGCTGAAATACCCCTTCTTGTACGACTCGGGGGGCTCGTCATTACCGCCCTCCCCAAGAGGAGGACATTATGCCAAGCGCAGAACGCAGACAACTTACCCGCCATAATCACCGCACACCGCTGCGATTTCGCTCGACAGGGGTAGCTGCGGATAAGAGCGACCATTTTACAGAAGCGCTAAATATCTCACGCGGCGGGTTTTATTTCGCATCGTCGGCGCCCCTACAGGTCGGGATGCCCATTGAAGTGACTCTCCGCATACCCAGCGAAGTGACGGGGAACCACTCCGAGGAGATGAACTGCGCCGCGCGCGTCGTCCACGTGAAGAATGAGGCCTACGCGGACGGCCGCATCGGATTTGGCGCGGAAATCGTAAAATTCAGCTCGGCCCGCGGGTAGGCGCATCTCGAAGAGTTCGCGGCAAATCACTCTAAAATTTGGCAGTTTTTTGTTTGAGTGGGCTTCTATTTTGAGCCGGGGCCCAGGGCTGTTGGATGCTTCGGTTGATAGAGAGCGATTTCGCCCCCACTGGGAAGGCGTATCTTCGTGATGGAACCCCATCTTTCTTCGTGAACCGCCGAGCACATGACTTTCTTCTCCGCAAGCGCTGCTATTTCTAATTCCAGGTTGTCGCACATGAAATAGAGTTCGTGCGGACCATTGTTTTCGGAGGGATGAAACGCGGCCTCGCCCGGCGGTAGCGCGAAGATCAGCCAGCCGCATCCGGCATCGACGGATTGGAAGCCGAGTACGTCGCGGAAGAAGGCGCGGTCCGCTTCAGCGTCTCTCGTGTAGACGATTACGTGTGCTCCCGAAATCATTCTGCCCTCCAGAGCAAGGACGGGGAAATTCCGGCAGACTCGGAGTTTAGTGCAGCGTCCAAAATTCAATCAATATCAGATTTTAAATGTGAACACAGCCGAAGAATTCTGCTTCTAGGGTTTCGAATTCGAAACAGTTGTCGTGATTTTGGCACTGCCAACGTTATCGAAGCGGTCGTAGGCGCGGACAGCAATCGTGTGTTCGCCTGGAGCGAGATTGGCCAGGGAGAATTCGTAGTTTTCGCTCGGGGCGTCGCTTACATTTCCAACTGGGGCAAGGAGTGTCCAGTCGCCTCCGTCGAGGCTGTATTGAGCGCGGTCGATGCTGCTTGAGGAATCACGCGCCGTGAACGAGATCACACTCGAGATGACAACGACGTTTGGGCCGCTCTGAAAAGTGCCCTGGCCCACTTTAAGGTGTTCGATGGCCGGCGGAGTGTTGTCCACTTCGAAGCGTTCGCTTTCGCGTTCGGTTTTTAGGGCGACAGCGGGGGGATTCGAAGGCGCGTCGGTCGCAATAATTTTCAGGTAGTAGGCGCCATCGGGGAGTGTGGTGGTGTCCCAGGAATAAAATTTTTGATCGAGTTTGTCCTTCAGCAATTTCCACTCGTGTTCGTTTTCGCCGCGGTAGTAGACGCTGTAGTGCAGGTCGTCGTCGTTATCGTCGTGCGCGCTCCACAATACCGATTGATAGCCCTTTTCGCGGAACCCCTGAGGAGGTTGTTCAAATTTAGCGGGCGTTGTAGTTTGCGCGATGAAAACGCCGGGAGTGTTAGGTGTCGGCGGCATTTTAAGAGCTACGCTTGGTGCCTGGCTGGACGAGATGATCGTGTTGCCTTGCGCGCGCACGCCTGGGTCCTGCAGAACGATGGCATCGATAACGGGAGCGACATTACGTGGCAGGTAAGCGAGGCTCACCCAGTTGATGCCGTCCCCCGGCCGCCCGTCGTGAATGACAGCTTTCCACTGGAAGAATCTTGCGCTTGGTGTTTCAACAGCGCTGCCAGGATTCGAATACGGCCCGAACCAGCGGGACCATTCCTTTCCGGGATCTTCAGTGTTGCCGGAGCGGACGAAAAACTCGAGGCGCGGTTCGCCACCGGATGCGGCAGCGGATTTCGTTGAGGCCACAGCTGCGGGTGGTGGACCCCACCAATCGAGGCGCCCCCACTGGGAGAAAAGTTGCGCGTCAAAGGAGCGCGATTCGTAGGTGCCTTCGGGTTCGTACTCGGGGCCGACGGAGAAAACTTTTCCAGGATTTGCGGTGCACAAGAAGACTTTACCGGCGGCGTTGCGCGCGATGCCGGTGATTTGCGCTGAACCGGCTTTGGCTAGTTGCGCGAAAACGCCGTGACCATCGACGGCTAGAAGAGCGCCGTTATTACCCGTGCCTGCCAAGACGCGGCCGTCGGACGCAAAGCCGAGCGAATATACGACTTCGTCGCGGGAAGTCCAGAGTTCGTCGGGCGCGCCTTCGGGAGAAAGGCGATAGATGCTGCTGGAAAGAATGGGCGGAAAGGCGACGAAAGGAGTGGATTGTTGAATCTGACCAGAAACCGTGCCGGTGACACCGCCAACGCTAGTCGTGAAAGTTGTGGTTCCTTGCGGCGAACTGATAATAGTCGTGGGAGGTGTAGAGATGGTGCGCTGTTTTTCGCCGATGGCGGCGATGTAGATGGAGCCATCGGGAGCGCCGGCTAGTGAAGTGACCTCACGCTTGGAGGTTTCGTAGAGGACGAAGCCATCGGCGACGGACCCGGAAGAATCTTTATCTTTGCGTGGAGCTTTTGTATCGGGACGCGCGATACGAAGTACGCGGCCGTTGGGCTCAGTGCCGGCAAGAAGATTTTTGTTTGCGTCGAAGGAGAGAACGCGGATATGAGCTTCATCGCTGGCGTAAAACAGTTCGCCTTTGCCCTCGGGCGTGACGGCGAAGACTTGGCCTTTGTCTCCGGTAGCGACATAGAGAATCCCGTCGGAACCGAAAGCGATGTCCCAGATGTATTTTGTTTTGGGATCGAAGAAGACAGTTTTCTCGCCGGAAGAGGAGACACGATAGACCTTGCCGTCCGGAGAAGTGGCGACGTAAAGCACGCCCTTAGAGTCGAACGCGATCGATTGGGCTACTAAGTCGGTGGATTCAAAAACGGTAGTTGGTTTGCCGACATTATCGAAGCGAAACACTTTTGCGGGAGAGCCGCCAGCCGCGTAAAGAGCGCCCTTAGGATCGAGACGGAGCGACCAAAGGTAGGAAGCATCGGCGTCAGCGAGGAGCGTGAATTTTGGCGCGAGTTCAAGGCGGCCGTCGCTGCGGACGGCTACGCCGCGGGCCGTGCCTTTGAGAAATTCTTCGTAAGTGGTTTGAAGCCAGCGGCGAGTGTGCTCGGCGTGGAGAAGTGAGAAAGATGACGTGAAAAAGTAAAGAAGCAACGAGAACGAGCCGACCCGTGCAAACGCGCGTGCTGCATTTGAGAGAAGATGCTTCTGGGTTACGGACTTCGTCTGCTTGCGACTTGGCATTTGCATGGTCACCGGATTTGAAGATTCAGAGAGATGACCCCAGTTACGGGGCCGCCCAACGCGATAGAGGACTCGCTGGCCAGAGATTCGCGCAAAATCTGAACGGTGCCGGGAGTAGGGCGTCCATCAATGACATTGATTTGGGAGAGCGGAATATTGGGAAGCTCTTTGTCGTCCCAGAGGATGGTCGGTGTGGGAGCAAAGAGGCCGACATAGAGTCGGTCGTTGCGGCGCTCGCGGTTTAGCAAGGCGATGAGTTGATCGAGACCCGCGTTGCTCCCACCAGCGCCGGCAAAAGAGAAGCCTCGGGACGCACGGTTGAGTATGTCGCCGTCGGTGACGAGGACGCGCAGAGTTGTGCCTCGCGTGGCTTGATCGGGTACGCGGACGGTGGTTTCTTCCACGCGCGCGGGGCCGCGATACGGGCGAAGCAAGACGCGGACGCGAAGCGTTTCACCGGGAGCGGCTTCGCCTTTTTCCAGCCAAGCACTTTCGATGCTGAAGGATTGCCGGCCGGGGACGCTCTCGACGCGAAGCGAGATGCGGTCGAACACAGGAGTTTCGCGTGTGTTGGTAAAAAGACGATTGAATACACTTTGAATGTTCAGCGCTATGGGCAAGCCGTCGGGGGAGAAAGCATCACCGGGCGCGAAAGTGTTCTCAATTTGAACAGGGGCGTGGCCGTGAACTAGAACTTCACCGGAAAGATGGAGCGTGGTGCCTTCACCATAGAGAGAGTTTTGCGTAAGGCCGTTGAATACCGTGAGGCCCACCAGCAGGGGAGTGAGCTTGGAGTGATTGACCATCTCGAAATGAAGCTTCTTTTCGGTGCCACCCGTGGCGAGAGTCAGGTCGATGGGGATCATTGGAGGTGGAGCGCCGAGTTTGCCGGTCACGGCGGTGAGATGGTCTCCTGTGATCGTTCCGATGGACCCGCCGACGTTGATGATTTTTGTGGAAGCGAGCTCGGAAGAAAGAGTGGTAACGACTTCGGTGCGGGCCATCGGGAATTGCACGTCACCAAGGCTCAGAAAGGGATGGCCGCAGAGATAGACCTGATTCGCGCGGATAGCGGTGACGGTGCATGCGGAACTGATCGACGTGTCGCCTTGCACCAAGACCATGCCTGCCATGTCACCCGGTAAGAGATGTCCGTCATCGGGCTTGGCGGCAGTGGTGCCGCCTTGTGCGGCAACGAAGCCGAAACTTTGTAGCTGCCCGGCAAACTGCCGTAGAGCCTCGGGTTGAAACCCGGAGAAGACGAGAGGCGTTTCGATGGGCTCGAGAGCTGAGCCGGTGGGCAGACCAGTGCGAGATGCCGCATCTTGGGGAAGCGGGAGCTGTGCGGCAGGGGCGTCAGAGGCGACGTTTTGCGCAGAGGATTGCGGCTGGGGATGAATGATGTCCTCGATGGGAGTCACGCCGCCAATGGGTTCTTTTGTGAAAACACCTAACTTGAGGGACAGAGCGCCGGCAAGTTTGCCTTCGAAATAAACAGGACTGCCGCTCATGCCAGCGACAACGCCGGTATGCTCAACTTTCGGCCCTTTGAGCTGGACAAGAATGATGGTTTGTCGGGGTCCAAGAAAATTGGGCATGATGCCGATGACTTCCAGGTCGAACTTTTCGACTTGGTCCCCGGCGAAGATGGTGTAGGCGTAGCCCTGCATGCCTGGTCGAACTTGGCTAAGGGGAATGATTTCGGTGGAGGCTGGAGCTTGAGCCCGAGCCGTGAAGAACACCGGCGCGATCGCAGGTCCGGGAGCAAATGCCACAGCCAATAGAATGAGGAAGCGGGAGATTTTGCGGGTCATGGACAGATTAGGCCGAGCCGAGAGCATGAATTGCCAATCATACGCGGCGAGGTACGGGGAAGCAATTGGACCGGCGGAGGGAACGAGCGTAGGACAGAGAGGCTAGGCGTTCTAGAACTAGGTGAAACGATCGGGCCTTCGGAAAGCGATCGCAATGCTTATTTTTTTGGTGGACGATTGAACATCACGAAGCAGGGTGCGTCGGATCGGGCTACCACAACATCCGCCCATCCGTCGCCATCCAGATCGCTCGCGGCCATGCCGTAGATCGTTCCCTTGCCGTCGCCGAATAGCACGGGTTGAAACTTCTTTCCTGAACCGTCATTGAAATAGGCTATGCCCGGCGCGTCGACGTAGCCGACGAGGATGTCCGGCAGGCCATCACGATGCAGATCCACGGCGATCATGGAATAGTGGCCGCACTGGGGGAGTCCTCCAATGGACGGCAGTTGAAATGGACCTGGCCATCATTGAAGCAGACATAGCTCATCATTTCGCGATTCGCGACAACGATATCCGGATAGCCGTCGCCGTTAAGGTCTCCGACTGCTGCGTTTCTGGTCGACCACTTTGGATTGCCGTAGCTCCCGCCGATGGCGAAATTTCCTTTGCCATCGTTGAGCAGGACCAATTTTGGATCCTGCTGATCATTGCTCAGCACCATATCCAGATGGCCGTTCCCGGTCATATCTGCGAGCGATGCCGAGTAGCTTTTGGTGGCCTTACTTGGGAGTGCTGGCCCTGGCGTGAAGTGTCCTTTGCCATCGCCAAAAAATACTTTACTGGTCACCTGCCAATGACGTCCTTTGACCAACACAATATCTGGATGTCCGTCGCCGTTGAGGTCGCCAATGCTGGCGTTCGAAGAGGTTTCTGAAACTGTTTCCAGAGGGACAATTTCAAACGAACGCAAGCCGCCAGTCTTGAAGGTGTTCTCTTTGGATTGACTGCTCGGCGCCGCCAGAGTAGACGCATGAAATACAACGAACCCAGCTGCTACGGACGCCACCAGGATAAATGCGCCATATAAAAGAGTGCGTCTTATGCCGCCCGCAATAGCAAATGCCATGACGAACCTTTCGCCTATCCTTTTGCCAAGTTGTTTGCGAGGACGCTGGCACAGGCTTCCACAAACTCCTGCTCCGGTTTGGTGAACGTGTCGACAAAATAGCTTTCGATATCAAGTTCCGCGGCAAGATTCTTGTTCACGTAAATGGGGACAACGATTTCAGACTTTACAAGGGACGAGCCGGCAAGATAGCGCGGATCTGTGGAGACATCTTGCACGACGACTACCTGACCGCTGGTGGCCGCCGCACCGCAGAGCCCATTACTAACGGGGAAGCGAGCATGGGGTGTAAAGCTGCCAGCGAAGGGTCCCACGATGAGGTAGCCGGGGTCTGCGGGATCGACTAGATAAAAGCCTGTCCAGTTATAACGCGTCATCTTCTCGTGAAGGCGCTTGGCGATATGTTCCATGAGGGACTCGGCCGTGGGAGCGGTCTGCGCAAAGGTTTGAAACTCCTGCAGAAGCTCCTTCTGCACTGGCGTCATGTTATCGGCCTCGTGTTGAGAGTCGAAAAGCTCCGGTGGTGATACTCATCTGCCTTGGTACGGCTATCATTTTACACGAACGACTTACCGGCGCGACGAGAGCTGCATGCCGGCGTGCAGGGAAGCATCGACGTTTTGCGGGAGAATCGGTAGAATTGCGGCGGTGAGGTGCGAAATGGGCAATTTGAAACGATTGAATACCGGAGAAAAGAGCGGCGTTTCGCGGCGGGAATTCTTGGGGAAGACAGCCACGGCGGCGGTGGGATTTTCGATAGTGCCTCGGCATGTCTTGGGCGGGGCGGGATTTGTTCCCCCGAGCGACAAAGTCAACATTGCGTTTATCGGAGTGGGTGCGCAGGGGTTGCGCGTGATGCTGCACTTTTTGAAAGAGCCGGACGTGCAGGGCGTGGCGGTGTGCGATTCGAACAAAAGCGCAGTGAATTATCCCCAGTGGGACACGCACGAGTTTTGCAAATCCGTGCAGGCTTTGCTGGGAGTGGACAGCGGGTGGGATTGGCTGAGTCCTGACCAGCCGATTCAGCTTTCGCACACCCTGCGCGTAACCAGCGGAGTGGCGGGCCGCGAGCCTTGCCAGAAGATTGTGAATGGATATTACGGCACGAAGCAGCGGTCAGGGACTTATAACGGGTGTGCGGCTTATACGGATTTTCGCGAGTTGTTGGAGAAACAGAAGGGTGTGGACGCAGTTGTCGTGTGCACGACGGACAACTTGCATGCGGCAGTTTCAATCGCCGCGATGAAGAAGGGGAAACATGTTTTTTGCCAGAAGCCGTTGACTCACACCATTTATGAAGCGCGGCGGATGGCGGAAGTCGCGCGCGAAACGGGAGTGGCCACGCAGATTGCGGTGGGGAATCAGGCGTCGGAAGCGACGCGGCTTTTGTGCGAATGGATTTGGGATGGCGCAATTGGGCCGGTGCGGGCAGTTTACAACTGGTCGAGCCGCCCCTATTGGCCGCAGGGGATTGAGCGGCCAAAGGAGACGCAACCCGTACCGGAGGGCCTCGATTGGGATTTGTGGCTGGGACCTGCGCCGGAGCGCGCGTTCAACCAGGCATATTTGCCATTTGTCTGGCGCGGGTGGGGAGATTTTGGTTGCGGAGCGCTGGGAGATATGGGTTCGTATAGTTACGACACGATTTTTCGCGTATTGAAATTGGAGGCCCCGGAAAGTGTGGAGGCGAGCTCGAGCGATCGGTATGACGAGACTTATCCGCTCGCTTCCATTTGCCGGTATACCTTTGCGGCGCGCGGGAATATGCCTGCTGTGAACTTCAATTGGTACGACGGAGGATTGAAACCGGCGCGGCCGGAGGAGTTGGAAGAGGGGCAGCCGCTAAAGGGTGGGAGCGAGGAAGAAGATGAAGGGCTGCTGTTCGTCGGAGATCACGGAAAAATCCTGTGCAATTTCAACGGCGGAGACCCGAAATTAATTCCGCAAGCGAAGATGGATGCCTATAAGCAGCCGCCAAAGAATTTGCCGCGGTCGCCGGGGAATGAGCGCGAGTGGCTCGATGCGTGTAAGGGAGGGAAAGTGAAGCCCGGCGGGAATTTCGAATTCTCGGGAATGGTGACGGAGACGTTGTTGCTAGGGAATGTCGCTTCACGCACGGGCGAGAGGTTGCACTGGGATCGCACCGCGTTGAAAGTAACGAACTCGGAGGCGGCGCAAAAACTAGTGAAGCCAGACCGCCGCAAAGGCTGGGAATTGTAAGGTTTCTTTCGCTCGCTATGGTTTGCGCGCGATCAAATGCGTCAGGCTTCGTGAAGGTTGCGAACTGCGTCGGTATGCGTAGCACGCCACAGCGGCACGCTAGCCGCTAGCGCAGCGATGACGATCACCGCTGCCCCAGTGAGCAACATCATCACCGGGTTGCGCGCCGTTACGCCGAAGACCAAGCTCTCAAGCCAGCGAGCGGCACTCCAGGCTCCGATCGCGCCGAAAACAATGCCAATCACTGCGAGGCGAGTGGCGTGCAATCCGGCCCAGCGAAGAATGGAAGAGCGTTGCGCTCCCACGGCAAGCCGAATGGCAATTTCTCTTTGCCGCACGCTAACCCAATAATTCAGTACGCCGTAAATTCCCACTGCAGCCAGAAGCATCGCGAGCCCGCCGAAGAGCCCAAGCAGCAGCGTCGCAAAGCGCCGGCGCTGGAGCGTCGCACCCAGCCAATCTTCGGCGGTTCGCAGCGATTGAATGGGAACATTTCGGTCGAGAGCCGAAACCTGCCGGCGAGCGGCATTCGTCGATTGCGCCGGGTCACCGTTGGTGCGAAGCGTCACCACCATTGCGGAAGAGGGCTTTTGCGAAAACGCATAGTAAAACGTCGGCGAGCGTTCCGCGTCGAGACCCTCCTGGCTGATATTTGCCACCACTCCGACGATTTCCAGCGTTGGCCCTTCCACGTAGGGGCCCCCAACCTTGAGATGCTGCCCCAACGCCAGCCGCGGGTCCGACCACTCCTGGCGTGCGAGCCGTTCGTTGATCATCGTCACCCGCGAGCCGTTGGCACGGTCCGATTCGTTGAAGTTGCGTCCCGCGAGAAGGCGCATGCGTGCGGCGCGAAAATAGCTGGCATCCGCGATGTTGAATAGCGAGAGGGGCACATCGTCGCGGACTGGCGTGGGCTTTTCGAGGATGGAATACCAAAAGTCGCCGCAATCGCCGCCGCCCGGTGGGCACATCACGAGACCAACGTCGTTGACGCCGGGCTCGGCACGCAGGTTCTGCGAAAGTTGCCCGTAATACTCGCGAACGCTGTCGTCGCTTTTATATCGCGATTCCGGCAACTGCAGTTCAATCGCCAACAGATTTTTAGGGTCAAAGCCGGTGTCGGCGTGTTGCGCAGCGATCAAGCTGCGAACGAGAAGCCCGGAAGCGAACGCCAGCATCAGCGTGATGGCGATCTCCGCGATTACCAGCGCGCTGCGAAATGCTTGGCCGCCCCTCCCTGTACCGGCGGTCGGTGAACCTTCTCTCAGTGCGGTAGTTAGGTCAACTTTTCCAGCATTCCAAACGGGAGCAAGTCCCGCTAATAATCCGACGGCGACGGAAATCGCCGCCGCAAAAAGCAAAACGGGAATATCCAGCGCGGCTTCTGCGAGGCGCGGAATATCACGCGGGCCAATCAGTAGCAGCGAGCGCAAGCACCACTCTGCCAGAAGCAATCCCAATGCGCCACCGATGGCCGCGATAGCAATATTTTCCGTCAGCAGTTGGCGGACAAGCCGCGCACGACCGGCGCCGATGGCCACGCGAACCGCGATCTCTCGGGCGCGCGCCGTGCTGCGAACGAGCAGAAGACTTGCCACATTGGCACACGCAATAATCAGCACAAAACCTACTGCGCTCATAAGAACGAGCAGCGTCGTGCGAACGTCGCCGGCCATTACCTCAGTGAAGTACGCGGCATACGCGCGATGATCATCCTCCGGGCCCGGGTCGCTGAGAGCGAGCCGCTGCATGATGGCGTCGAGATTGGTCCGCGCTCGCATCAGCGTTGCTCCCGGTTTGAGAAGTCCCACGGCGCGAATATTTCCATGATCGCTGCGTTTATGAGAAGAGCCCGCGGCGCGGCCGAGGGGCAGGTAAAAGTCAACGGCCCTGGTCAGAAATTGAAATCGAGGGCTCAGGACGCCGACGATTTGATACAACGTGCCATCCAGAATGACGGACTCGCCGACAACGTTCGTATCGCCGCCGAGTTTGCGTTGCCAGCAATCGGCTGTCGCGACCACTGTCGGTGCAGCGCCCGGCGTATCCTCAATGTCAGTGAAAAGGCGGCCTAGCGCCGGTCTCGCTCCTGTGAGTTGAAAAAAATCGCTCGTCACAAGCAATTCATGTGTGAGTACGGCGTCGCCTCTGCCAGTCAGGGTCAAGTCCTCGCCCGCGAACGCCGCCATGTTCTCGAAAGAATCATTGTCGTGGCGCCAGTGCTCAAAATTGATCCACGTGATACTGATGCCAGAAGCCTTGGCAGTGGATTCGCCGAGCCACACAAGCCGCTCTCCGCTGGGATACGGCAGCGGGCGCAAGAGCACCGAATAGACCACGCTGAAAATCGCCGTGTTCGCGCCGATGCCCAGCGCCAGCGTCAAAATGACGACGAGAGAAAAGCTTGGTGATCTGCGAATGCCTCGCAGACCGTAGCGAATGTCCTGCAAAAAAGTCTCAAAGCGCGGGAACTGCCAGGCTTCGCGCGTTTTCTCTTGCGTTCTGGTCAGATTGCCAAAGGCACGCCGCGCTGCCGGGCGAGCTTCAGCGGGAGCCATGCCGCGTTCGATATTTTCCGCGGTCATCAAATCGAGATGGGCTTGTATTTCATCGGACAGGTCGTCGTCGAGGCCCTTGCGAAGATGCAAAGCTCGGCAAATCTTTGACCACCATTCGCGCATAGGGTTCACCTTTGCGGAGCCAGCACATGTGCCATGGCTTCCACGAAGCGCATCCATTTCGATTTTGCGGCGACTAATTGCTTTCGGCCAAGAGGCGTTAAGCGGTAGTACTTCGCGCGCCGAGCATTAGGGGATTTTTTCCACTGCGAAGTAATCCACCGGCGTTGAAGCAGACGCTGCAGCGCCGGATAAAGCGAGCCGTTGTCGACGAGGAATTCGTATTCAGATTGCTGCTCGAGGAATTGCGAAATGCCGTAGGCGTGGTTCGGAGCACTTTGCAAGCTGCGAAGAATCAGGACTTCGAGCGTGCCCTGCAGGAATTCGAGTGCTTTACGTGGATCATCTACAGTAGACACTCTACCTGTTTACGCCTGAGCGGGATTCTTGTCAAGCAGGTGCGGAACGCCTTCGGCGAGCACGGGCCAGGCCCCCGTCACCATCAGGCGAAAAATTAATATTGGGTTGCCTGCTAGGGGCACGGCATGCCGTGCCCGTCCGGATGGAATTAGAACCGATGCACCGGCCCGATCAGGTTCCAGTGAATGGAATACCACGTCAGAAAAACGCAGGCCGCCGCCACCACCGAAAACTTCACTCGAGAAATCACGCGGAGATCTGTGCGGCGCCAGGCGCGGATTCCAGCTAGCAGCGCGAAGATGCTGAAGAAAACTGCCAGGACGGAGAACCAATTCATAAGCGAGAAGTAGCGTTGGATTACGGGGAAAGACGGTAACGCTTCGTTCTGAAGATTTAACGACAAGGCTACAAGCCAGATGGTGACGATGATCCAGAAGAAAGCGGCCAGCCGCGGTCCGATGGTGAGCCATTCGGTGCCGGGTTGAGGCTTAAGCGGCAGGCGATTGCGGAAAAATAGTCTTCGACTCAAGCGAATAAGGCTGGCCACTACGACCGAAAGAAGGATCAGCAGACTTACGGCCAGGGAAATTCCTATCAACGTCTTGTGCTCGTACCAGGGGACGCGCTGGTATTGCACCCCGGGAAAGTTGACGGCTAAGCGGACGATTTTCCCTGATGAATCTCGAATGGCGAATATGCGAGGCTGATCATCCTCGGCTTGCCAAAGATCTTTGCCGATGGGTTTCCATTTACGAGTATGAGCACGCAAATCTTTGGCGAGATCGAGCGTGAGAACGCCGTCTTTGTCGACGCTGGCGAGGCCTTGGCCTGCAGGATTCGAAATAGCCAGCTTGGTGCTGTCCGCGCGGCGTGTTGACTGATAGTTCCCCGCGATGTCTTTGAGTTCTTTGACGGGGAATGTTTGAAAGGGCAGAGCGGTGTAAGCAGGGAAGTAGCGATCCGCGAAGCCGTCCAGTAGTTCGGCGCGGTTTCGCGAGGCGGAGCCAGCTGAATTGTAAGAAACAAAAACGATAAGTTTTTGCGTGGGCTCCATTAGGAACATGCTGTGGAATGCGACCAGATCTCCATCATGACCGATGAAACGCAAATCGTTGCGCCACGTTTGGTAGAAACCCATGCACATGGGCGGCAACAAATCGGAAGTGTCGAATTGTCGTGTCCACATCAGGTCGCGGGTTTCGGTTTTGAGAATACGGTGGCCGTCGAGCTCGCCGCCGTTTAGAAGCGCCAGCCCGAATTTTTCCATGTCGCCTGCTGTGGAGGAGACTCCCCCTGCGGGAGCGGGCTGGAAAATCTCAAAACCAAGGGCGGGTTTTTCCGTGGTGGCTCTGTAGCCGTCGGAGACGTACGGAGCGAGTTCAGCGGTCATGGGTTCGTTGAAGCTGGAATGCTTCATGCCGAGCGGCAGGAAGATGTGTTCGGAGACGTATTGTTCGAAGGGCTCAAGGCTAACGCGCTGGACGACGTAGCCGGCGAGCCCGACGCCGTAATTTGAATAGGCGGGTATTTCGCCCGGCGGATACATGCGGCGCGGTTGATTGGCGATGAGGAAGTCTCTCAGAGACACAGTCTTCTTGGGGTCAACTATAAGAATATCGTGAAGAACCTCCTCGAAGCCGCCTGTGTGGGTCATCAAATTACGCAGTGTGATGGGTTTGCCGAAGCCGGGAGCAATTTTGAAATCGAGATAATTGTTCACGTCCGCGTCGATGTCCAGCTTTCCTTGCTCGGCGAGCTGCATGACGGAAACCCACGTGAAGAGTTTTGAGATCGAGGCCAAACGGAACATGGTGGTGTCGGGATCGACGGGCGTTTTTTTCGAGATGTCAGAGTAGCCGTAGCCTTTTTTCAGGAGCTCTTGGCCATCTTTCATGACGAGGACGGTGGCGCCAGCGACGTCGCTGCGCTCCATCTGGAGGGGCACGAGGCCGTCGAAGAATGCTGCAAGATCGGCTTTTTCGAGCGGATGCGCGGCTGGAGGCGGAGTTGTAGGAGATGGTTTTGTCTCGGCGGCTGCGGGAGGCGCTGCAGCCTTTAGGGGAGCCGGCGCCTGCGGAGGATGCGCTAGCGCCGGAATAAGTACGCAGAGCCCTACAAGAAGCAAGAGAGTGCGAAGCCGGGTCATGTGGCCTCCGAAAGACAGCAAATAAAAGACAGAGTGTCTTGGAAACGAGCCGCGTGCGCAACACAAATTTGAAAACTCTCAATGCCCGAATGCAGCCGAGCTTGAATTAACCCCGCGCAGAGCTTCGTTTCTAACACAACGCTTATTTGTAACTTGGTGCTGGGACGACGTGGACCCGCGAAGGGATTGAACTGGACTGGGGAGAGCAGATATGATGCAGGCGCTTCGGGCATCGAGGAGGCGAAAGAACTTGGGTTGGGCGCTTATCGACGAGGTCGAAGCGCAAGGGGGAATAAATGAAGCGCATGATTTTGGCTTTGGTGATTTTGGCATTGGCGCAGACGGCTTCCGCGCAGGATTGGGCTAAGGCGGCGCTGGCGAAGTCGCCGCGGCATAGCGAGTGGGTGACGGTTAAGCATGATGGCCGGTCGGTGGATACCTTCGTTGTGTATCCGGAGTCGAAGGACAAGCGGCCGGTGGTGATAATCATTCACGAAATTTTCGGCCTGACGGACTGGGTGGAAGATTTGGCGGACCAAGTCGCCGCAGCCGGTTACATCGCCGTTGCTCCCGATCTCCTTTCAGGAATGGGTCCGGACGGCGGCCGAACATCCTCGATCGCGTCGGACAAAGTGATGGAAGCCATAAGTAAACTCAATCCGGACCAGGTGACTGCAGACCTGAACGCCGCCGCGGATTATGGCAACAAGATCCCCGCCTCCAACGGCAAGCTGTTCGTTGGCGGATTTTGCTGGGGCGGCGGACAGACATTCCGCTTCGCGACAAACCGGGGCGACTTGTCAGCCGCGTTCGTTTTCTACGGCCCGCCGCCAGATAAGGACGCCATGGTGCGAATCAAAGCCCCGGTCTACGGATTTTTCGCCGGCAATGACGCGCGAATCGGCGCAATGGTTCCCGACGCGATCGCAAACATGAAAGCCGCGGGAAAGACATTTGATCCCGTAACCTACGACGGCGCAGGCCACGGCTTCATGCGCGCGGGCGAAGCTCCTGATGCAAAGGACGCCGACAAGAAAGCGCGCACGGAGGCTTGGGAGCGGTGGAAAATCCTTCTGGCGAAATAACGCCAGCACGCAACGTTCATTCGTAACGCAAGGCGATCATAGGATCCACGCGGGTGGCGCGGCGCGCGGGAACATAACAGGCGACGAGCGCAACGAGCACAAGCATCGTGGAAACTGAGAAGTAAGTGAGCGGATCGTACGGGCTGACGCCCGAGACGAAGTCTCCCACGAGGCTTGCCATACCCAAGGCCAGAACGACTCCGGCAGCCAAACCCGCAAAAATAATCAGTATTCCCTGGCGAAGAATCATTTTCAGGATGGAGCTTTGTCCCGCACCCATGGCCATGCGAATCCCGATTTCCTGCGTCCGCTGGCTGACGGCAAACGAAATGACTCCGAAGACGCCAACAAGTGCAAGAATCAGCCCGAGAAGCCCCAGGCAGCCCGTGAGTCCGGCAGCGAATTGGAAAAGTAGCAGCCCATTCACGGTGTAGAGCGCCTCGAACATCGGCCGAACTTCCGAAATGGGCATCGTGGGAGCGAGCGCAATCACCTGCTCCCGGATCGAAGTCACTAGAGTTTCTGGTGGGAATGTCGTGCGCACCTGAACCGTGGCCAGCGAACTGTATTGCTGCGCGAACGGAACGTAGAAATATTCTCGAACCACCCCGATCATACTGTTGGTCTTGCTGTTCTTCACCACTCCGACGACGCGAAGCGAATGGACACGGTCACCTGCAATTCGGAACTCATGGCCCAGCGCGCTCTCTTTGGGCCAGAAGCGCTTGGCCATGGCCTCGTTGACGATAGCGACCCACTGCATATCTTCCTGGTCCGCATTGCTGAAATCGCGGCCTTCCAGAAGCGAGATGCGCAGAGTACGGAAGTATCCAGGCGAGACCACATTGAATCCAGCAGAGGGCACGGACGTTCCCTGCGGAACGTCGTAACCCGGAACCTCAAGAAAGTCAGAATCGTTGAAATATCCAAAGGGAACCGTAAATGCGGCACTGGATGATTCGACGCCCGGCAAAGTATCGATGCGCTCGAGGAGCTCCTTGTAAAACTGAAGTCCCTTTGATTTGTCGTAGCCAATGCCGTTGGGATCGAGCGTGAGGTTGAGTACGTTTCGGGAATCAAAACCCAAATCCGAGCGTTGCGCGTAGGACAGACTGCGCACCATCAAGCCAGCGACGATTAGCAGCATCAGAGAACCGCCTACTTGGATGATTACGAGAGCCGAGCGCAACCGGCTTCGGCCGCCGTTCATCGATCGGCCACCTTCGCGAATGACTTCGATCATGTTTCTTCCCGAAGCGCGAAGGGCAGGTACTGTGCCGACGATAAGGCCGGTGAGCAATGCAACGCCAAGGGCATACCCGAACACACGCCAATCGAATTGGAAGTCGATCAAAACAGGTAGAGTGGTGTGGAGACGAATCGAGCTGAGCGCGCGACTCCCCGCCAATCCAAAAAGAACGCCGCCAATCCCGCCGCATAACGCAAGGACAATACTCTCCGTGAGAAGTTGCCGGACTAATCGCCCTCGTGTACCGCCCAGCGCCGTGCGAATGGCCATTTCGCGTTGCCTCGCCGTGGCGCGAACCAGCAGAAAATTGGCAACATTCACGCAAGCGAGAATGAGGACGAGCCCCGCAAGAATCAGAAAAAGTGTCGCGATCTTCAAGATAGTTCTATCCGGATCTGGATTGGGCCGCGAAAATCGCTCCGCATAGACGCCGAGGGTCATACCTTCTTCGCTCTTTGGATTCTGAGCAGCGAGACGGCTGGCGATGACATCCAAAGTCGACTGAGCCGCTTTGAAGTGGACGCCCGGAAGCAATCGCGCATACACAAAAACGCTTCGCAGTTCGCGATTTACCGGAGTATCTTTTTCGTAGGCGCTATCCACCTGTTCCATGCTAAGCGGCATGTAGCCCTGCATGTCCGCCATGGATAAGAGACCATGGAATTCTTGCGGTGCTACACCGATGACGGTCACCGGATGGCCGTCAAAGGCGACTGTTTTCCCAACGACCCTGGGATCGCCGGCGAATCGAGTTTTCCAGTAGTTGTAACCCAGGACAATGACCGGACTGAGAGTCGTAGGAGATCCTTCCGAGGGCAAGATAAAGCGGCCAAGGTGCGGTTTGACGTCGAGGGCAGTGAAATAATTGCCCGTGACGAAGTACACATAAATGGGTTCGGTTTTGCCGTTGACTGTGAGGCCGCCCGCGCCGAAGAGATCGCCAATTACGTCGGAGAATACGGAAGTCGTCTGGGCTTGCAGATCTTCCAGCTCGGGAATGGAGAAATTAACTTGTAGCGGCCCTTTTTTTAGTTGAAAGGCCAGCGTGGTGATCTGCTCCGGATCTTTGACAGGCAGCGGCCTGAGCAAGAAGGAATTCACCATGCTGAAGATCGCCGTGTTAGTGCCAATTCCGAGGGCGAGCGTGAGCACAGCTATAAACGTGAAACCCGGGCTCTTCCGAAGCATGCGAAGACCGAAGCGGAGGTCTTGCACCAGATCTTGTATGTAGTTGACGCGGCGCGTGTCGCGGCAGTTTTCCTTGGCCTGTTCGAGGCCGCCAAATTCGCGGCGTGCTTTGCGGCGCGCTTCGTCTGAGCTAAGGCCGCTGACGACGTATTCCTGGGTCTTTTGGTCGAGGTGGAATTGAAGTTCTTCGCTTAAGTCTTGCTCGACACGGTTGCGGCTTAGGAGGGAGCGCAGGCGAAGCGGAAATGTGTGGAACCAATGTTTGAGGGCCATGATGCGATACCTCCTTGCCAGGGCGCCGCGCGCTCAGGCCTCCTTGAGTTTCACGATATTCGAGATGGCCGCGGAGAGGCGGCCCCAATTGGCGGATTCTTTTTCGAGTTGTGTTTTGCCAAGACGCGTGAGCGAGTAGAACTTGGCGCGGCGATTGTTTTCGGTAGGTTTCCACTCCGCGGTGATCGAGCCTTCCTGTTCGAGCTTGTGCAGTGCAGGGTAGAGCGACCCATCGCTAACTTGCAGCACCTCGCCGGAGACTTGCTTCAACCGCAGGCTGATGGCGTAGCCGTTCATCGGCTCCAGCGCGAGGATTTTGAGCAGTAACAAATCTAGAGTGCCCTGGACGAGATCGGAAGGTTTGCTCATCGCTTCTCCTCGGTTACCGAGAGCAGAGTACATCCACCCCACTCGGTAAGCAAGGGGAAAGTGCCGAGACGGCTAGATAATCAGGGAGAGCCGGGAGACAGGGACGTTTTCTAATATTCAAGTGCGATGTATGAGCTTTGAGTCGCGGTGCTCATTCTCTCAGAGAGCGGTAGTATTCCGTCTCTCCCCAATTTCCCGGAATTTGGCTGAACAATGGGAGGCCTGCTTATCAGGACGCAACGCGCTAGGTGGACCCAGCTAGATCGCCGGAGTCCAGCCGTCGCCCGGGTTGTATTCCGTCATTGCGTCAGCGACATCGGCGGTCTTTTCGCCCAAGTCTTTTTGATAAACGACGCCATCTTTACCGACAACGAATGTCATGATTCCTGAATTCCTGTATTCCGCCGGATAAGCCAGAATCGCAAACCCGCCGGTCAACTTTCCATTTACGAGATAGTCCTTTGCGCCGTCCTTGGCCTTATCTCCCTGCTTGCTGAGAAACCTGAAGTAGTAGCCATCGAACGGTTGTGGTTTGCTTCCCGCGTTGGTATAGCCGGCGGCTTTGGCGAAATCACGAACCTCCTCGAGGGGGCTAGGTGCCTGACCCGCTGCTGCTGCCCAATACAGGCCGTTTTGTTTGCCTTCATCGCTGATGAATTTCTGGGCGTATTGTTTCAGGGCGTCGCCATCGTGAGTCTGACTGAAGTATTGCTGCTGTGCGTCAGCAACTGCGCTGCACGCGGCGATTGCAGTCAATTCATCCTTGCCGATGCGGCGAGCAAGAATCTCGTCTTTGCCTGCTGCCGTGTCAAACACCCACTGACCTGAGGAATTCTTCCCCAAAGGTACTGGAAAAGGAAAATTGTCGGCTCCGGTGTAAAGCATCTGCCCGCCTGCTTTGATCTCGCGCCACCGATGCATCTGGTTATAGGCGGCCACAAAGTCTTGTAGGGCGTCCTTGTCTTTTACTGGGTCTCCCGAGAAGAGCACGCCTTGGGCGTCGGGACCGAAAATCGCGAGTAAACGACCTTGGTCCCCAGACTTGGCCGCTTCTAGAAACGCAGCCCCGGCGTCGGTTGGAGACGCGAAGGTCTTTTGCTCGGCTTTGGGGCTTTCTGCCTTGCCGCACGAGACGAGCAAGGAGATCGTCAAGAGAAGAGCCGGGAAGATCGCGAGATGTTTAGCCAAAATCTTTTGGTTCCGCGCAAGCTGCAACATGGGGCTTCCTCCAAAGTGACTTTTCATAGTTTTACGCGAACGGAAGTTCGTGGACATTACCGACGACCACCAAATCCACCGCCACCGAATCCGCCGCCACCAAATCGGCCACCGCCAAAGCCACTCGACCGCATGCTTCCCCAGCCACGGCTGCTGTCGGCCCTCGATGACCACCCGCTGAAACCACCAAATCCGCCGGAGTGCCCGCTCATGCCACTGAAAGCGTCTGAGCGTCCACTGCCACTGCCGCTATGCTGCGCCCACGAGTTCGACGATGAGGAACGAGCGTTGTTGACGTTCACCGTGTTTCCGCTGACGTTTCTGTTGTAGGTGTTCCCGTTGTTTTTGTAGCTGTTGTTGTAATTGGAGTGGTTATAGGCGTTGTTGTAGGAGTTGTTGTACCCATAGCTGTTGTGGTAGCCGCCGTTGTAGTAGCCGCCGTGCCAGGCAGAGTTTCCGTAGTACGCACCACCGTGGTAGACGACTGCGGTGCCGTGCCAGCCGCAATTCCAGCTGCTATATCCCCAGCTGCAACACCCGCCTCCGCCACTCATCATTGCTCCTACGGCGATTCCAACCCCGAACCCAATGACGGCAGCCGCAGCCACGTCGCCAGCGCTGTACCCCGGCGTCACATAGGGCGTGCCGTAAATCACTGTCGGGTTGTATTGTGGAACGTAAACGATCTGTGGATTTGCGGGCTGAATTACAATGACCTGCGGCGACTGTTGCACGACAGTCACTTGGGGCGTGGACTTGAGATTGCCCGCTGCTTTTGCCTGAGACCGCAGAGTCTGGATGGCTGTCATTACTTCAGCCTGTTGGTTGTGAAAAGCCTCTCCGAGCGAGGAAGTCCAGGTGAGATTATTTGCCAAATTGGCGAGAACCGAGGGAAACTGCGTGAGCGCCTTGACACTGGCATCCCACGATTGTGTGTCGACGGCCTGCATCAGGGCACTACCCGTCAGACTCTTGTTCTGCTCAAGCCAGTACTCTGCGATCGCAACCTGGTCAGGAAACGTCGACGCCGTGAGGATTTGAGCCACTAGCGCATCCGGATACAAGGCGATCGGCGCCACCAGTGCCTGGAGTTCGCTCGCGCTGTTCGGAACACCTTCAGTCGGATTCCCGCTATCCCCCGCAGGAGCCGCGTTCGGGGCCTGGTATCCGTACAAAGGCTGTGACGAAGCGGTGGCAAAAACAAAGCTCAGCACCACCGTAAACATCTTCTTCATGTTTTTCGTGATCATTGGAGTTGCTCCGTCTCTCAGTCGCCGTTTGTGTTGGTAGAT
>DATDHE010000285.1:0-2840 GCA_036521695.1 Candidatus Acidiferrum sp.
GGAATCCCCCTCCTCACCAATTGGCGTCTCTAGCGAGATCGGTTCCTGCATGATCTTGCGCACTTTGCGCAGCTTGGCTGCGGGAATGTCCATGCGTCTGGCAATCTCTAACGAGGTAGGCTCGCGGCCCAACTGCATGACCAGTTGCCGCGAGACGCGAATCAGCTTGTTGACGATCTCGACCATGTGCACTGGGAGTCGGATGGTGCGCGCCTGATCGGCAATGGCTCGGGTGACTGCCTGGCGAATCCACCACGTAGCATAGGTGGAAAACTTGTAGCCTCGGCGATACTCGAACTTTTCTACCGCCTTCATCAGGCCGACGTTTCCCTCCTGGATCAGATCGAGGAACTGCAGTCCGCGGTTGCCATACTTTTTGGCGATGGAAACCACGAGGCGGAGGTTGGCTTCGATGAGTTCGTGTTTGGCCTGCTCCGCGTCCATCTCGCCCTGGATGATTTCGCGCTGCGTGCGGTGCAACTCTTGGAAGCTCACGCCGGCGTCGCTTTCCAGGCTTTTCAGGTCGGCGCGATGCTGCCGCTGCGGCTTGCGGTAATCTTTCTTGAGTTCTTGGCTGCGCGTGCTCTCAATCTTCTTTTCCACGTCGCTGATCTGGCGATCGAGTGAGCGCATGATGTCCGCGGTTTTATTCACCCGCTCGACCAGGCGTTTGCGCTCGAAGTTGGTGAAACCGAGGTTGCGGATGATCAGCGAAAGCCGAACGATCTCGCGGCCCAGGCCACATCGGCAGCGGCGGTATTCGCGTGCTTTCTTCTTTGCTGGGATGGTCGGTAGTCTTCCGGCCAGCTTTCTGGCTCTTTTGTAATGCTTCTGCAGCTCGTCGATGCGGCGCGTGGTGTCCTTGACGCGGTTCTGCAGGATGTCCTCGGTCATCTCTTCTTCATCGAAGACGACAATTTCCTTGATCGAGCGGACGCCACGCTTCAAATCATCGGCGATAGCCAGAATCTGACGGATCACAATCGGCGAGCGTGAAAGTGCTTTCAGCACGCGCAGCTGTCCGCGCTCGATGCGTTTGGCAATGTCCACTTCCCCTTGGCGGGTGAGCAGAGGCACTGTGCCCATCTTGCGTAGGTAGATACGCACCGGATCGTTGGTCTTTTCAAGAGCCGTTAGGGTCAGGTCAAGCTCGACTTCGTCGCTGGCCTCAACTTCGTTCTCAAGCTTGTTTTTGAAGGCCGAGGTGTGCAGCTTGGACTGACCCTCAACCACCTCAATGCCGTGCGTCCCGATGGTGGTGAGCAGGTCGTCCAGGGACTCCGGGGAATGGACGTCACGGGGAATCAGCTCATTTACCTCGTTGTAGGTGAGATAGCCCTTTTCCTTTCCGGCATCAATGAGTGTCTTAATGTCGTCAAGAGCCAAGAGGAATCCCTTCGGCGCCGTCCTGCATGGAGCAAAGGGTTCTTTATTGATTCTGCAGCGGCAAGTTCAACTAAGACTGCGGGAACCCAAAACTGAAACGATGCTAGCATGGGTGCCAGCTTTCTCCTAACTAGACACGTTCCTGGTTTGCCGTGTTGTTGCAGGCAGACAGTGAGCAAACCATGCCTTTCGGCTCTGCGGGGCGAAACAAAAAGGGAGGCTACCGGGCCAGCCCCCTAAGGACAGAGAAGTTTACCCCGGCAAGATCTCCTTGAGCGCCCACTCAATCCTTTCGACTTCTTCCCGGATTACTCTGATCGATTGTTGGTTTTTCGATGGGTGGGCCAACGGAGTGATTCCTTCCAGAGCGCCTCGTATTTGATGATTCCGAGCCCAAATGAAGTTGAGCCTGGCGCTCCTCTCCTTACGATTTCTGTAAACGCCGCCGACGAACTTAGTGGCGAGCCAGGCAAATACCAAACCAAACAGCACCTCAACCGGAATACGATCGGTTATGCCGTCAAACTCTGAAAACAAGAGTCGATAGACCGCTTCACCCATACCAAACGAGGCAAACAATACAGTTGCCCCGAACAAATATACTTTTAGGCGCTCCATTGGTTGAAAGCGTATGGAGTCGTCGCTTCCGTCAAGTGTCCGCACAAAGTTGATCGCCATGTTTCCCCCCACATGATCTGTCACTGTTCCCGAGGTCGCAATCAGCGGCGCCAGCGGACTCTCGAAATGCCATGCTTACTTTGCTGGTCTGCCGTGATGCAGGCATAGTGCGACCAGATCCGAGACATTCGCTTCGCCCACGCACATGACCGTGTCTGCGCCCCCCCAATAGATTTTCACGGTTCCATCGGACTCCAGAACGGCACCACAGGTGAAGACGACGTTGTGGACGTATCCAGTTATTTCCCAAGGATCTTCCGGTTGCAAAATCCACGAGTCGCCCACACCGATGATCTTTGCCGGGTTCTCAAGGTCATGAAGAGCGACCCCCAAACGATAGACCGATCCATCCATAGTTCGGAAAACTCCGTGATAGATGGAAAGCCATCCCTGGTCCGTTTTGATCGGCGGCGCTCCGGGACCGATCTTCATTTCATCCCAGTGATATGGTTCAGGCCTCATGATGAGCTGAGATTGGCCCCAATAGCATAGATCCGGAGAATAGGAAATCCAGATTGACCAGGGGGCGATTTCCGAATGAGGACGGTCAAGTCGGGCATAGAGTCCATCAAACTTCTCGGGAAAGATCACCACATTCCGATAATCCGCCTCCGTGATTAGGGAGACCCTTTCCACCTGACTGAAGTCCTTCGTCTTGGCCAGGGCGATCCGCACTCCATTTCGCGAGTAGGCGCTGTAGGTGATGATGTACTCCCCTTCCAGCCGGGTCACGCGTGGGTCCTCCACGCCGAACTCTTCATAGGCGGCAAAAGGGC
>DATDHE010000286.1:0-1547 GCA_036521695.1 Candidatus Acidiferrum sp.
TTTCTGGATGAGATCGGGGAACTCCCGATGGAAACGCAAATCGCGCTCCCGCGGGTACTACAGGAGCGAGAATTCGAGCGGGTGGGGAGCAATCACCCCGTCAAAGTAGACGTTCGCCTGATCACGGCAACCAATCGAGACCTGCTGGCCGCCGTGGCGGCAGGAACCTTCCGCGAGGATCTCTTCTACAGGTTGAATGTCTTTCCAATCGCGGTTCCGCCGCTGCGAGAGCGAGCAGAAGATATTCCATTGCTCGTGGAGTATTTCGTTGGACGTTACGCCGGCGCCGCTGGCAAGAACATGCGACATATTGGAAAGGAAACGCTGGAGGCCCTAACAGCCTGTGGTGCAAGTCTGTAAACTTCGAAAAGTTGGGTCAGGCAGAGAATCACCGAAGGGCGAGTGAAAGTCCCAATGAAGGTTCGTCGCACGTAGTGAACATGGTCCAGGCCGCGCAGATTGACTCCCAAGCGGTCTGAACGAGCGAAATCGTCGCCGGGGAGCCCTGCAGGGTCCTCGGTTTTCCGATTCCGGAAGACGTTCGGATCAACAGCCCCAAGTTGAATCCGATTGCGTGAAACAGAAGCCGTTTGAGAATGTTCTTGCGACCCTTGAGATGCGTTCGTCTCATCCCGCCGGTTTCGTACCTATGAGCAAAGCTCCGTTCGGCAAACTCGGAGCGCAGCTTTTGGAGATCCTTGCCTCGACGTCCACCCATCCGCCGCCGATTCCCATACACTTCTTTTTGTTCTTGTTCCTTGCCGTCCCATTTCCTCGGCCCGCGTTCCGGCTCCGGAATGTAGCTGCGCACACCCTCCTCTTTCAGTTCGACTAGAACGGGACCGCTGTGATATCCCTTGTCGGCCACCACCTCTTCGACGCCGCGTTCGTTGATCAGCGTCGCGTTGGCGTGCGCTTGCTGTAAGGTTGCTTCAATCGTAGTGGTGTCGCCCAGATCCGCCGCTTGCAGCGTGATCGCCACAATCGCGCCGCTCGACACATCCACGGCATGCTCGGCCTTGTGGGCCAAGTGCGTGCGGCCATCCTTCATCTTGGCGATCCGCGCGTCGACGTCCCTTGGGCTCTTCCAATCTTTATTGGACATCTTCTTCTTACGCTTGCGGTCCAGGCGCGCCGCCTGCTCGCGAGTGGGTTCCTCCATGCCTTCCGCTTTGGCCAGATCCTTTAAATACTCCTCATAGCTGCGCCCGTCAGCACGCCGCTGGATCGTGCGCATCGCCGCATTGGCTTCCAGCATGGTCGCATCGATGGCGATCGTCTGGCCATCGATCAAGCCTTCTTCGCCCAGCACTTTCACAAACCAACGGAACACGGCTTGGTGCGTTTCCACAGGCAGCAACCGGCGCGTTCGCGAAATAGTCGAGTGGTCCGGCGTCGACTCGGTCAGACTGAATCCCAGAAACTCCCGCAAAGAGAACGAGTCGGCTACCCGCCATGCAATCCCTCGTTCCGAATCGATCCCCTCAAAGTAGCCGAGCAGCAACATCCGGAAGTACACGCCAGGAGCCATGCTCGGTCGGCCCATG
>DATDHE010000287.1:0-2557 GCA_036521695.1 Candidatus Acidiferrum sp.
CCCGGGCAGCAGCACTTTTATGGCGCAGTCACCCTGGGTCACGATACCGACCAGTACGTCGTCGTCGATGACCAGCACCGACCGGACCCGGTTGTCGCGCATCTGGCGCAAGGCTTCGACGACCATGTCGCCGGAACGAACGTGGATCAGGGCGCCACTCTTCTGGGCCAGAGCGTCTTTGACTGTGTTCATCGAGTTCCTCTCGTGAGCCCTGTCCTGGCCCGCCTAAGTGGTACGCATTGAAGGTTAGAGCCGGCTCGTTCAGCAGCGACCATAATCTAGCTCACTATATCGCGTACGCCGCCGCCGGCCTCATCGAATAGCGAAGCAAACTTTGCTGCGGTGCGTCGAGACGCAAATCGGACGTTAATGTCGAGTCGCGCGGAGGAATTTCGCCTCCGCGCGCTCCCAGGTAGGGTCGAGGACTGGCGCGCCGGTGTAGGTCGAAGTTTGTGTTCCCCGTTGTCTCGCCCTTTCGTCTGCGAGTGTCACACCATCTCGACCGTGCCGCGTTTCCAGCCCCCGCCTCGTCGAACGCAGCATGCAGATTTCCCGCACTGCGCTCTCCTGTTTGTTTTGCCCCAAGGCTTATGGGACCTATCCTGCCGGGACGACTTTCGACAGCGGTCGGCGAACCCTGTACCCATTGAACAATCGCAAGGTTTCGTACAGCCACTGCCTACTCCATCGCGTCCAGCCGAAGCCCTTTCGTTTCCGAGCGCGCAGCATGTGGCGCCGAACCTTCTTTTCCACCCAGTCTTTGATGAAGCTGAAGCACTCGCTGGAATGCCCCACCGCAAAGTAGTTCACCCAACCGCGTAGTATCGGGTTGATCAACTGCACGACCCGATCCACTGGTCGCGACTGGTGGCGGCGGAACACATCCTTGAGCTTCCGCTGCAGCGCCGTTCGCTTCTTGAGCTGCGGCGTGTAATTGGCACGCCATGCTCCTCGACGACTGCGAATGCGGCGAAAGTCGAATCCCAGAAAGCCGAAGCTTTCGCCTCGACCGAGGTCGACGATTCGACTCTTCTCTTCATTGATCTCGACTTGTAGATCGGCCAACTCCTCCCGGAGCCGTTTCTCTACCGCCGCCATCAGCCAGTTATGTCGCGGGTAGGCGTCGATCAAGATCACCAGATCGTCTGCAAACCGTGCATACTCGATGTAGGTGTACTTGCCGAAGCGCGTGGTCTCCTTCGCCCGCTCCAGCATGCCGTCCACCTCGGTGAGGTAGAGATTGCTGAGCAGTGGAGAGATGACCCCGCCTTGCGGAACGCCACGTTGACCGTTGGCTTTGAGCATGATCTTCAGCAAGCGCATCACGTCTGCATCATCCACCCGTCGTGCCACCTTGGCCAACAGACGATCATGTCGAATGTTGTCAAAATAGCTGCGCAGGTCGATGTCTATGACGCGTGTCTTGTGCTGAACAATCGCTCGGGCTACCCGGTCGACCGCTTCATGAGCTGTTCGCTTGGGACGATATCCAAACGATCCCGGTTGGAAGTCTGCCTCGAAGATCGGCTCCAACACGAGCTTGAGCGCACCTTGCACCACTCGATCTCGGATCGCAGGAATCGACAGGACGCGGACCTTGCCCCCGTCCTTTGGTATCTCCTGCCGCCGGGCCGGGAGCGGCATATAGGTGTGCTGAACGAGTTCGTCCCGAATCCGTTCGAGAAAACCCTCTACGCCTTGCGCTTCGATGGCCGCGAAGGTCACTCCGTCACTTCCCGGAGCCCCATCGTTGTTTTGCGCCAGCGCATACGCCTCGCGTAGCGTTTCCATCTTGCAGACATGGACGTACATTCCCCAGAAACGCCAGGTCGTCTCAGCCTTCGCCTTGACGTATATTCTCCGCCTCAGGTCCTGCAAATCGATGGACGCCTTTGTCATCTCGTCCTTGCCTTCCTGATTATCGGAGAAACGACAAACAGCAGGGCCCCTTTGCTCCACGGACATTGCTCCGCTTCGTCGCTCATACGGACCCATCCGCCACCCTCTCGCCTTCGATCGATTTCCCGGTTGAGCCGGTTATACGATCTACCCTGCTCCGGTGATTTCTCGCCGGGACGAGGAGGGCTTCTCCAGTTGCTTGGTGTGTCCTTGCCACCGTGCTGTTGCTTCCACCCCGCCGAGGCAAAGGTGCCGCATCGGTCAGATTTCGGCGCCCCATGCTGCCTTCGCCCTACGGTTGCGGGCTCGGCCCTCGGTTTCACTCACTTTCGAGGCCACATTCGCGTTCACTGTTGTTACGGCCCGGTGGCTCGTGATCTCCCCTAGGGAGACCTTGTCGATAGGCTTCAGAGTCTTGGTTTCCCTCCACCCTGCTATCCAAACTACGGGGCTCCTGACTCTTGCCCCGGCAGGTCTATCTCCTGCTGAACACACCAGCCTTCGCTGGACACACAACCGGACGTGCTGATTTCCAGCATCCGGCTTTCCGACAGATTTCACCAACTAGCGCACAGCGAGCTTTGCCAGTGCTACGTCCCGTAGGCGTAACACACCCCATTTCCCGTACACGGTTTTGTCCGAGAAGCGGGAGGTGCCC
>DATDHE010000288.1:0-2889 GCA_036521695.1 Candidatus Acidiferrum sp.
GTTGGCATCGCACTAACGTAACCCGAGTTGCCAATCTGCTTGCCACTCGGAACGGCCGCGCGACGAGCCAAGGCCGATCCTGTGGTCACCACGGCCTGAACTGATGCAGGACCGGCGTTCGGTAGGACACAAGCATGGGCGATAGTCGCGACGGACGGAATAACCACATCTGTAAAGGGCGCGCCCGGCGAGCGCGCATCTTGGCCATCCAAACCGCATCTCCAGGTCTGCCCATCCATCCCCCTGGCCATGAACTCGCCGCGTGGAGCGGCGCATACGGTCGCCTCGCTGTGGTCGTTCCTGGCGACTAGATGGTCGGCGAGGTCATGGTCGCGAACGACATCGTATCGCTTTTCAAAGGTTGATGACCGGCCAATTTTGATTATTTCCGGTTGAGCTGAGAGGACTCGAACCTCCAACCAAGCGGTTATGAGCCGGCGTCACGGGCTGGGAGGACTCGAACTTGAACCAAACGATCATCAGCGGCTAGCTCCGGATATTGAACAACGGGCGCGCTTGTGGGGATTTCGTGGCTAGCGAAGTGCCCGAAGTAGGCGGCCTTTTGACCACAGGGCAATCAGCGAATGGTTGTTCATCGACACCCTGGGAGACTGTGACCAACGATCCAGCGCGCGCCTACTGTGGTAAAGGAACCCACTCGGGTCTTTGTTAGGAGGGGCGCAGATGAGCATTGCTCTAGCAGGCCGCAGGATCGCGGTGCCGGAGACGCGTGAGCTTGATGTATTCGCCCAGATGCTGGAGCGACACGGCGCAAATGTGGTTCGCTGCCCGTTGGTCGCCATACGGGACGTTCCAGACCCTGCACCTGTTGTGGCATGGCTTCAACGGTTCACGAGCAATTTCCCTGATGATTTCGTACTGCTAACCGGCGAGGGGCTTGAGCGCCTTGTCGGCTTTGCGCACCGTGCCGGCATGGAGGAGGTGTTCATTACGGCGCTTACTAGGGTGCGCAAGATCACACGCGGCCCGAAACCGGTGCGACGATTGCAAGCATTGGGCTTGCAGACCGACCTGGCCGCAGAGCCACCGACAACGGCGGGAATTATCGCGTTGCTTTCCAATGAAGACCTCGCTGGGCGCAGAGTCGCGATCCAGCTCTATCCCGACAATCCGAACCTTGAGTTGCTGGATTTCCTGCACGCAGCGGGGGCGAACCCTGATCCCGTGCTCTGCTACCTCTATGGCTCCGAGGCTGAGGACCAACGCGTGATCGAACTGATCGATGAAATGGCTGCTGGCCGAGTGGACCTTATTGCCTTCACCAGCTCACCACAGGTCCAGCGCCTGCGGCAGGTGGCTAAGGACAGCCTGCGCGAAGCAGCATTGCAAGAAGCTTTTCGGCGCACGACAATCGCTGCCGTCGGACCGATTGTCGCCCGCGCGATCGAGCAGGCTGGGGGACACGTCAGCATTGAACCGTCCGATAATTTCCATATGAAGCCGTTGGTCAATGAGATCGTAGCTACAATCGGTTCCTCCGTCTCAAAAATAACGGGTCTCTCGCCAATTCGCAGATAGTCTGAAAGCGCGTGACCCTGAAGGCCGATTAGAGAAGCGGACAGCTGCCCGACCTCGCCAAGCCGACGGAGTGACCCGAAGGCGACATGAGCCGAGCGCGGCGTCGGTTGTGGCCTGCAGTACCGCTTGTCACAAAGAAACGCAGGGAGAACGAAGGGGAGTGTTTTAGCAAATTCGAAATCCGCGGCAACCGAACATGGAGTTAGCCCCATGAGGACAATGGATTAATCACACTGCCGAGCGTTCATAGTGTGAAAGACACAATCGACTCACCTGCCCTTTTCAACCCCAACGCGGTCACGCTGTTTTTCTCCGCTCCCACCAAAGGGCTATGCACGTAACCCAAGCGAGCGATTACCCGGTAAGCTGCGGCCAACGACTCGGTTCAAAGACTAGTAGGTGCGTGGATGTCAGCAGCGGACTCCCGTTGCTGTGCGGCTTGCGCTTCGAGTTCTTTAGCGAGTCCTTGCAATTCTTCACCCATGTCCATGAGTTGAAATCGGCCCGGATTATTTAACGAAAGGCCATCCGCCAGCCGCAGGCATAGTGCCGCCTTTTCTCGGAAATACTTCGCGTCGAAAGAGTTCGCATCCAGCGCTAGTGCCGTGGTAGCTCCGGCAACTTGGCGATATTCGCCGCAATCCGCCGCACCCTGCTTTAATATCTTGCGCCGGCCGCCCGTTAGCAGATAAGCTTACTCACCACCTGACTGACGCGGTGCCTATTCTTCATACACGCGCTCCAGTCAGTGCCCCTCCGCTTGGCCCCGGCGACTGGTCGGGGCTTTTTATTTGCGTAAAAGTTCTGGCAGCTTGGCAATGTTGGCCACGATCCGCCGCGCCTCATCGCGCGTTAGCAGGGAGGCCGATCGCTGCAAATTGCCCCAACGGGTTGGCCTTGGGGCACAGTCGTTAAGCCGGAAGCCGCCCTCCGGCGCTAGTGACATGCGTCGATCAAAATGTGGGCATTGCCCACAATTTGCCGAAGCTGCTGCCGCCCGACTACACGACTTCTTGTCGATGCCGGGCTCAGCAAGTATGGGTTTTTCGTCAACCAACACTTTCTTTCAGCGCGAGCGGCAGAAGAAAGCGGCCTGACCGGCAGCTGCCGGTCTTCCGCGCTCACTCAGTCCGGAAGAGTTCGAGCGCTTGCTGCACGAGAACTGACATCGGGCTCGTTACGTTGCTCGGTCAGCCAGCGATGCTGTTCAATCCATTTCTGGGCTTCTGCTCGGGAGTGAAATTTGCCGAAGTAGCGGCGGGGATGAGACGGCCATGCCAATTGGACGCGCCAATAGCCCGACTCCACGATTACCGTTAGCACCACGGAGCCCACAAGATCCCCCTCCGT
>DATDHE010000289.1:0-5343 GCA_036521695.1 Candidatus Acidiferrum sp.
ATACTCCAAAACTTGGGAATTATAGGGAAAGCCCCGGTGTATCCGCAAGCGGTCATCGCAGGAAAATTCAAAGTGCTTGTGAACGTGTTCCATTTGCCCGCTAGCGTCTCACCGTTTCCCAACCCACCTTTGAGGATGCCAAGCCATGCGGGAACTGCTTAGACTCCTGGATGCTAAGATGAGTTTCGCACAAAAAAGGTGCCAAGCGAGAGGAAGAATTCAAATGCCGCGAAAAAATACCGTAAATACGTTAGACCGCGATACTCCGCCGCTCTCGGGGACCGTTGCCCTAGTCACCGGTGCCAGCCGCGGCATTGGCCGCGCCATCGCACTCCGTCTCTCCAAACTCGGCGCGGCCGTGAGCATCTGCGGCCGCCATGCCGAAGCTCTTACCGCCGCCGAGACCGAGCTGAAGAAGGCAGGATCGCCCTTCTACTCGCACATGGCGGACGTCTCTCAATCGACCGATGTAGCTCGCTTCGTGGACAACACCCAAGCCGTCCTCGGTCCCATCTCCATCCTGGTCAACAACGCCGGCATCGGCCTTTTCGGCCCGGCCCACGAAAAAAACGAAGCCGACTGGGACCGCGTCCTGGACACCAATCTCAAGAGCGCATTCCTGGTCTCCCGCGCCGTGGTCCCGGCGATGATCCAGCGCGGCGCCGGCGACATCATCAACATCAGCTCGCTCGCGGGCCGCAACGCTTTCGCTGGCGGAGGCATCTACTGCGCCTCCAAGTGGGGCCTCCAGGGCCTTTCTGCCTGCATGGCCGAAGATCTCCGCGAGCACGGCATTCGCGTTAGCGTCATCTGCCCTGGCAGCGTGGCCACGGAATTTTCCGGCCGTGGCTCGAAGGATCCCTCCAAAGCGCTCTCACCGGAAGACGTCGCTCATGCCGTCGAAATGATCGTTACTCAGGGTCCCGGAAGCTTCCTCAGCGAAATCCAGCTGCGGCCCGTTCGAAAACCCTGAAAGGGCCATCAGCCCCTGCTTTTCGACAGCCCTTCCCGCCCGTGCCAGTTATTTCCTCTTGACATTAGTCGTCACAACAACTATCGTACGCTCATGAGTCACCGCCCTGCCGCCCATCGTGCTCTCCCGCTGGAGGACCGCATCTTCATCTCCCTCCAGAAGACTGCAGATGCCCTCGGCCTCGAAGCCGAACAACTCCTCAAGCCTCATGGCCTCACCGGCACACAGTACAATGTCCTCCGCATTCTCCGTGGTGCCCAGCCCGAAGGCCTCCCTTGCCGTGGCATCGCTGAGCGCATGATTTCACACGACCCAGACATGACCCGTCTCCTTGACCGCATGGAAAAGCGCGGCCTCCTAACCCGCCAGCGTCAGACCGACGACCGTCGCGTCATCAAAACCCGCATCACCCCCGCGGGTCGAAGTCTCTTAAAAAGTCTCGATCAGCCTGTTCGCGAGCTTCACAAGCGTCAGTTCCGCCACCTGCCCGCTGCACGCCTAAAGACTCTCGCCCAGCTGTTGGAGGAAGTCCGCGCTCGCGGACCGGAGTAAACGCAACAAAATCAAAATCTGCTTGAAATGCAGTTCTCACTTAAGGAGGCAACAACCATGGGCCACGTTTTCTCTCGCATCGCAGTCACCGCCGGTCTCGCTCTGGCACTTTCGCTACCCGCTGCCGCGGCAACAACGACCTGGCAAATAGATCCAGCGCATTCGGCGGCGCAGTTTTCCGTCAAGCACATGGCCATCTCCACAGTCCGCGGCGCATTTACCAGCCTTAAGGGCTCCGTCCAGTTCGATGACAAGGACATCACCAAATCCTCCGTCGAAGTCACCATTGAAGTGAATTCCGTCGATACCCGTCAGCCGGACCGCGATAAGGATCTCCGCAGCGACCACTTCTTCGACGCGGACCATTTCCCCACCATCACTTTCAAGTCCAAAAAGGTTGAGCAAGTTTCGCCTGGCAAGCTCAAAATCACCGGCGACCTCACCATTCGCGGCACCACGAAAGAAGTTGTTTTGGATGTGGACGGTCCCACCGCTCCCATCAAAGATCCCTGGGGAAATCAGCGCATGGCCATCAATGCCGCCACAAAGATTAACCGCCAGGAATATGGCGTGAAATTCAACGCCGCTATGGACAACGGCGGGCTCGTCGTCGGCGACGAGGTGTCCATCAACATTGACGCGGAAATGATCTCGGCAAAGGGTAAGTAGTCAGTTCTTCTCGAAACTAGACCAGCGAACGCCAACAGCGTTCGCAATGTGAGCCTCCCCGCCATCCGGAGCGAAGCGCAATCTGTCTCTTCGCTCCAGATGGCCGCGCACAACAAAAATAAGTAGCCGGCATCCGTAGTAAACGTGCACCGCCCGCGCGCTTTGCTTCATCCAATTCTCTGCATCAAGTATTGCGAATCATTCAAAGGACGCTTCCCATGAACAAACCTGCGCCGACAGCGTTTCCCGTACACGATCTCATCCGCGATCGCTGGAGTCCGCGCGCTTTCTCCGATAAGCCCGTTGACCCCGCGATTCTCGCCAGCCTCTTCGAAGCCGCGCGCTGGGCTCCTTCCAGCAACAACGAGCAGCCCTGGACTTATCTCGTTGCCACAAAAGATGATGGGGAAAACCACACGAGAATGCTCAGCGTTCTGGTCGAATTCAATGCCAGCTGGGCCAAAGACGCTCCGGTTCTCGTCCTGGCCGTCGCGGGTCTCAAATTCCACGCCGACGGCACGCCCAATCGCAACGCTTTCTATGACACCGGCGCCGCCTCCGCCCTACTCAGTGTGGAGGCCACCGCCAGAGGTCTTGCCGTTCACCAGATGGCGGGCTTCGACCACGCCAAAGCTCAACAGGTCTTCGAGATCCCCGACGATTGGGAGCCCATCGCGGCCATGGCCATTGGCTATCCGGGCGACCCGAATTCGCTTTCTCAAAAACTCCGCGATCGGGAAGTTGCTCCGCGAACACGCAAGCCAATAACTGAATTTGTCATGTCGGGCCGCTGGGGGCATACTTCTCCTATCGTCTCTCAATAGTTGTTTAAAAAAGTTACAGAGGACCCACCTCGGCCAAATGCACCGCACGCTCGAATTCCTGCTTAATCACGGCTACGTTGTCTTGCTCGCCTGGGTCTTCGCCGAACAGGCCGGAGTGCCCGTGCCTTCGCTTCCGCTCCTGCTCGCCGCCGGCGCACTGGCCGGTTCGCACCAATTAAACATCTTTGCGTCGCTCCTCATCGTCGCGCTGGCCTCGGTGTCCGCCGATTCGATTTGGTATCAACTGGGCCGCCGCAAAGGCATCAAAGTCTTGCAATTCCTTTGTAAAATCACCATCGAGCCCGACTCCTGCGTCCGCCGCACCGAAGGAGTTTTTTCGAAGCAGGGCGCCCGCTCACTTATCCTAGCCAAGTTCATTCCCGGCCTCAGCACCGTCGCGCCTCCGCTCGCCGGTATTTTCCATATGCGTCCGCGCCGCTTTCTACTTTTCGATGCCGCCGGCTCGGTGCTCTGGGGGGCCACTTTCCTCGGCCTGGGCTACGCCTTCAGCGGCGAGATCGAGCGCATCGCCGAACGTGCCGCCGCTCTCGGCGGTTGGCTCGTGGTCATCCTTCTTGGCGCTCTCGCATCCTATATCGGCTACAAATTCGTCGCGCGCCGGCGCTTCCTGCGCGAACTTCGCATCGCCAGGATTACCGTTGAGGAACTGAAGCTAAAGCTGGACGCCGGCGAAGAGGTGGTCATCGTCGATCTTCGTCATTCCATGGATTTCGAAGCCGACCCCGAAACCATTCCCGGCGCCTTCCGCATGGACGCCAAGGAACTCGAAGAAAAAAACGATCGCCTGCCCCGCGATCGCGAAATCATTCTCTATTGCACTTGACCAAACGAGGCCACCAGCGCCCGTGTGGCGCTCCTCCTCAGAAAACAGGGCATCAAACGTATTCGCCCCCTCGAAGGCGGCCTTGAAGCCTGGCGCGAACACAAATATCCCGTCGCCAACACCAAGCTCACTCAGATTTCAACTCAGATTTAGATGTGCAAGTTGAATTTACAATCGCGGCAGGACAATTCCGCTCTGCGCTTGGTACTTCCCCTTCTTATCCTTGTAACTCACTTCGCAATCTTCATCCGACTCAAAGAAAAGCACCTGACACAAGCCCTCATTCGCGTAAATCTTGGCAGGTAAAGGCGTGGTATTGCTGATCTCCAGCGTCACGAACCCCTCCCACTCCGGCTCAAACGGCGTCACGTTCACAATAATCCCGCAGCGCGCATACGTCGACTTCCCCAAACAAATGGTCAAAACATTCCGCGGGATCCGAAAATATTCCACCGACCTCGCCAGCGCAAAAGAATTCGGCGGAATCAGGCACGCGTCCCCTTTAAACGGCACCAGTGACCTCGGGTCGAAATGCTTCGGATCCACAATCGTCGAATTCACATTCGTGAAAATCTGAAATTCGTCCGCCACCCGGATGTCGTAGCCATACGACGAAACTCCGTAGCTGATCACACCTTCACGCACCTGCCGGTCGGTAAATGGCTCAATCATCTTATGTTCTAGCGCCATTTTACGGATCCAGCGGTCTGGCTTAACAGGCATCCATGCCTCCTTGGAAATAAAATGAAATTTACAATCGCAAGAAATGTACGCTAAAGGAAAGACAGTGTAGTTTACCCATCTCGTCTTGACAACCTACGCCTCACCCTCTAGCATTTGCTCACGAAGCAGGAGGCGCGTGTGATCAAGCTGGACATCGTGAATGCGGTTGTCGCCAAGACGCTCATCAGCCGCACCAAAGCCGAGCAAGCCGTCGAAACGGTCTTCGAATCCCTCAAGCAGGCTCTCGGCCGCGGCCAGCGCATTGAACTCCGCCGCTTTGGCGTCTTCAGCGTCAAGCCCCGCAAAACCGGCATCGGCCGCAACCCCCGCACCGGCGAAGAAGTCAGCATCCCCCCCGGTAAAGCCGTGCGCTTCAAACCCGGCAAAGAACTCCAAGGCATCGAAGCCGCAAAAAAATCGTAACCTACGCTGCGATCCAACGATCAGGCAACGATCAGTGGTTACCTGTAGTTCTTCGGTAGCGCGGCGTGTGCTTCCCGACCAACTTACGATGGCACTTCGATTGAAGGAAGCACCAGAGCAGCGCATTAGAGTGATTAGTCCGGGCCTAAACGACGTGCTACTTACTGGTATTAGTCCTTGTACGGGTCGAATTCGTCCGCGCCAGCCATCGCCACTCCCACTGGCGTGAGCGCATGCAGGATGCGAATACTCTTCCCATGTTCGGCAAGAACCTCTGGCAATCGTTTGCAGCAATCAGGCGATTCATCTAGACCCGCGCCGCGCAACTCCACTTT
>DATDHE010000290.1:0-1662 GCA_036521695.1 Candidatus Acidiferrum sp.
CGCGGCAGTCTCTTTCCGCGGCTGTAACAGAGCGGCTGCGCGATAAAATTCTAAGCGGAGAGTTGCGAGAGGGCGAACAACTTCGCCAGGACGCGATTGCCGTTGAATTTCAGATTAGCCGCATTCCCGTGCGTGAAGCTCTCAGCCATTTGGCGGCCGAAGGGCTCATCACCATTGTGGCCAATCGCGGCGCTGTGGTTTCCGCACTTTCACCCGACGAAATCATGCAAATGTTCGAAACGCGCGCCGTTCTCGAATGCTATATGCTGCGTCACGCCATCCCCAACACGAAGGAAGAGGATTTTCAGAGCGCCGAAGACATCCTCGTCCAGTATGAGCAGTCTCTTGAAAAGGATTCGGAAGTGAAGTCTTGGGGCCAGTGGAACTGGAGCTTTCACTCTGCTCTCTACGCCCCCGCCAATCGCCCGTTCATGCTCTCCTTTTTAAAAACCCTGAACATCAACTGTGACCGCTACACCCGTCTTCACCTGGTCTTCACGCGCGACCTGCACCGCGCCGGCCGGGCGCACCGCGAGCTGCTGGCCGCCTGCAGGACGAAGAATCCCGAGTTGGCCTCTGAAGCTCTGTGGAAACACATTACCGAAGCGGGCGAGTACCTGAAAGAATTCATCACCCGCCACCGGGAGCAGCATTCCTGAATCACCGGATTCCTGCCCGATGGGCCGATCCTCGGCGGGCTTCAGCGCGCCGCGTCCCTGCGAATCGTGCGAACGCCAAACACGCCGGAAATGTCGCTTCCGCTGGAAGCCTCGAAGCGCACGGTCACTTTCTGTTTGCCTTCAACCAATTCGGCGGGAATTGCGTACTCCACTTCAAAGAACCGCACGTCCTGCTCCGGGCTGCGTCTCTCCGTCGCTTGCTCTCCCACTTTTTTTCCGTCCACCACGATGTCGAACGAGCCCTTCCGTCGCGCATCGTTGCTAAAAGTAACCACCAATCCCATGGGGTGACTTGCGTCGACCGGCAAATCAAACGAGAACCACTTCGTGCCCCGCCGCCCATACCGCTCCATCAGTTGAACAGGCGCACTATCCTCGCCCTGCTGGTTGAAGTCGCGTTCCGTCTGCATTTGCCCCGGCTCGAGAAACGCTACCGTGGCCGCCTCCAGCTTCTTTTGTTTCTCCTGCTCGGCGGCGAAAGCCTGCGACTTTTTCTTCCACTCTTCCGGAGTGAACATGTCCCAATAAATCGCATATCGTCGCCGCGGCAACTGATAGAACGGCACAAACGTGACGTCGGTGGTAAGGCCGACGCCGGAGGTCACAAAGGTTCCCGGCTTGCCCGCCACTGGTTTCAGGAAATTCTCCACGGGCTCGGCCGCCGCCACAAGCACCGGCGCCCGATCTTCCCCGATTGCGCTTCGCCGCGCGCGTCGTTCCTGTTCCGGGCGTTCCGGACCGAGATCCCCGGCCAGCACCAGCGGTCCCCACATCAGGGCAAATCGTTCTGGGTTGTCGGGCAGAGGCTCTTTGCGAAGCGTCTTGGGCAGAACCAACCCGACGGTATCTCCTTTTTTCCACGTCCGGGTGATCTCGACGTAGGAATCGGCCTTGGGCAAATCCTTCAACGCATGGCCATTCACCTTCACGCTGAACCCCGCGCCTGCCCAATAGGGCCGCCGCAAAGCCAAGGTGAATTTCT
>DATDHE010000291.1:0-13389 GCA_036521695.1 Candidatus Acidiferrum sp.
AGGCAGTAATGGGGAAACTATTCATGAGCGTGGAAGGAGTAATTGTGACTCCTGAATTGGAAACGTTACTGACGCTACCGGTGAAGTCCTCGATGAGATCCAGCTGGCCAGCAGAGAGGTTTGAGTTCGCGACGGGAAGACTGAAAGCGGTGGTTACAGGGAGGGTACCAGAATTGGAGAGGTTCAAGGTCAGAGTGGAGCCGCTGAGAGTAAGGGAGTTCGCGAGATTTACGTCGATGGCAATCCCCGTGTTACCAGTGACGGCCTGCGAAGTGGTGATCGTGGACGTGAACGGTCCGAGGAACGAAGCGATGCAAACGGTATTAGCGAGGCATGGTGTGGTCAGGTTAGTGATCGTAATGCCAGTACCATTAAAAAAGGCAAGCGTGGCACCGGAGAAAGTGACTGCGACAGTCGTGTATGTACCCGTCGTCGCTGCGGGGACAGTGCCCAGAAAGCCGGAATCGGATTGCAGGCGAACCAAGTCATAGGAGAAGCCGTTGCCGCTATTTATACTAAATGTGGTCGCTGTCCCGGTTGATGGGGTCAAGGTAACGGCAGTAGGGACAACCTTAAAACTCACGAGCCCCAAGGTCGCGGGAGGAGTGTCGGAGACGAGGACTAAACTCACCATGGCGGTGCCGCCGCCTCCCCCACCACCGCCAGTGCCTTTGGGCAGGCCGCTGCACGAGCCCAAAAAGGCGCATGCCACTAGAATCAGGAAAGGAAAGGCTTTATAGGTTTTCATTACACACCCCATGCAGTTCAGACTTAGTTCCCACGCCAGGAACCCCATCCCTATTCCGTGGCAGCATTTAATGTAACGCCGGGCAACAAACAAGTGGGATACGAACTGCTCCGCGATGCCCAACTATTAAACCGTCCGTGCGGGCACTTGGTGCCTGTCGGGCCTTGAACGGTTGGACCCAAGGGATATGTTATGGTTACGAATCCGGTGGATGCGAAATGGACCGGTCGATAGCTACAAAAGTGGCTGCGGGCTTCCGGTAGTACGCGGGAAAGGGTGGGCGCTCTGCCCAGAAAAGCTGCTAAATCGGTTGAAGATGGGTCGGAATGGAAGCGAGTCCCGGCGCCGCGGAAGGAGGCGGAAGTGTTTGTCGACGACACGCCGGAAGTCGATGGGATTCCGGCGGCGGAGCAGGAAGAAGATACGGCGACCGCTGCAGTGCCAGAAAAGCCCACGATGCGGGATGTGTTTGGGCCGGGGGGATTTCTGGAACGGTGCATGATTGGCGGGTATGAGCACCGGCGCGGGCAATTGGAAATGGCGGAGATGGTGCACGACGCGTTTGAAAAGCATCATCACGCCATTTTGGAGGCGGGGACGGGAACGGGGAAGACGCTGGCGTATCTGGTGCCGGCGATTTGCAGCGGGCGGCGAGTGGTGATTTCGACGGCGACGAAATCTTTGCAGGAGCAGCTTTATCAGAAGGATATTCCCTTTTTGCAGAAACACTTTGCGCCGAATCTGAAAGTGGCGGTGATGAAGGGGCGCTCGAATTTTTTGTGCTTGGCGAAGATGAATCAGATGGCCGATCAGGCGCTGTTGAAGGGGATGGATGAGCTGGATGCGTTTCAGCAGATCAAGCAGTGGGCGAAATTGACGGAGGCGGGCGACCGCGCGGAGTTGACATTTTTGCCGGACGATTCGGATTTGTGGACGCGGCTGGACGCGCGGCGGGATACGTGTTCGGGGCAGAAGTGTCCTTCGTTCAATCCGTGTTTTGTGACGGGAATGCACCGGCGCGCGAAGGATGCGGATTTGATTATTGTGAACCACCATTTGTTTTTCGCGGACTTGGCTTTGAAGCAGGACGACTTTGGGAGCATTTTGCCGGAATACTCTGCGGTTGTTTTCGATGAAGCGCACGAGATGGAGGATGTCGCCAGCGATTATTTTGGGCGGCAGATTTCGAACTTCCGGTTTGAGGAGTTGGCGCGAGACGCGGACCAGACTTTGCGGGTTTTGCATTTGGGCACGCCGACGCTCTTGCGGAGGACGCAGAGGATTCGCGAAAGGAGCCGAACGTTTTTCGAACGGTTTCCGGCGCGCGATGGGCGGTATCCATTCTCGCGGAATGAACGGGAAGCGTTTCTGGAGCAAAATCGCGAGGCTTACGATGACTTGGCATCGGTGCTGAAAGGATTTGAGACGGAATGCGCGGCTTTGACGCAGAAGCCGGAAGAAATATTGAGGATTGCGCGGCGGAGTTTTGAGTTACGGCAGGAGTTGACCTTTCTATTTGAATCGAACGAGCGGAACTTTGTGTATTGGTATGAGCGGCGGAACAAAGGCTTTTTTTTGGCGGCGACGCCGATCGATGTCAGCCAGATTTTGCGCGAGCGGCTGTTTGAGCAGTTTGATACGGTGGTTCTGACTTCGGCGACGTTGACGGTTGGAAACCGGTTTGAGTTTATCCGACATCGATTGGGCCTGGATCATGCGAAGGAGCGCGGGTTGCCGCCGGAGTTTGATTATGAGAAACAGGCGATGCTGTATTTGCCGGCAAACATGCCGGACGTGCGTAATCCGGCGTTCACGGCGAAGGCTGCGGATGAAATTGTGAATTTGCTGGAGACCAGCCAGGGACGGGCGTTTTGTTTGTTTACCAGCTACTCGCAGATGAATGAACTTTTCGAGCGGGTTAGGACGCGAGTGCCATTTCCGTTGCTTTTGCAGGGGACTTCGCCGCGGTCAGTCTTGCTGGAGCGGTTCAAGAACACGCCGGGTGCGGTGCTGTTTGCCACGGCTAGTTTTTGGCAGGGCGTGGACGTGCCAGGGGAGCAGCTTTCTTGCGTGATCGTGGATCGGTTGCCGTTTGCGGTGCCCAGCGATCCGATCGTGGCGTCGCGAGTGGCGGCTTTGCAAGAGGACGGGCGGAATCCGTTTGCGGAATTTCAGGTGCCGCAGGCGGTTTTGGCTTTGAAGCAAGGGTTTGGAAGGTTGATTCGAACGAAGATGGATCGAGGAGTCTTGGCGCTGTTAGATAGCAGGATTCAGCGGATGGCGTATGGTAAGATTTTTTTGGAGTCTTTGCCGAAGTATCGCATGACCGCGGATTTGGCGGAGGTTTCGAGGTTTCTTGGGAAAAAGGATAGGAAAAAGATTTAACGCAGTGGGGCGCAGAGACACAAAGGACACAAAGGAGAGAAGACAGGGGAATATGTTTCAGGTAAGCGTGGAAGAGACATTTTCGGCGGGGCATGCGCTTCGGGGATACAAGGGGAAGTGTGAGAACGTGCATGGGCACAATTACCGCGTGCGTGTGACGTTGGAAGGACCGCAGTTGGATTCGATTGGGTTGCTCGTGGATTTTACGCGGCTGAAACAGATTGTTCGGGAGATTATGCGGCGGCTGGACCACCAGTTTGTGAATGATCTGGAGCCGTTCAAGACGGTGAATCCTTCGGCGGAAAATATGGCGAAGTATTTTTATGATGAGGTGATGCGCGGGTTGAAGGACTTGCCGCCGGGGGCGCGGGTTACGGATGTGATTTTGTGGGAGACGGATACTAGCCGGGCGCAGTACAGACCGAAAGATTGAGAAGAAGGAAAGAAGTAACGAAATAACGAGGTAAAGACGGAAAAGGGAACGCGCGGCTAGAGAGCGGTGAACCGATGAATCGCGGTTTTTACATCATTCTGATTCCGGCGGCGCTGGTGGCGATTGGATATGTCGTGGTGTTTCGCTACATTGGAGTTACGCCGGCTTATTGGAGATTGATTCTGCCCGTGCTGCTCTTTGCGGGGGCCACGTGGTGGTTGAGTCGGAGATCGGGGCGCAAAACGGGTTCCGGCGCGCAGTAGGACGTGGGAGATTGGCGCGGTTGAAAAAGCGGCAGCTGGGCTGCCGCAGTCCAAAGTCATGTTTATAACAGAAATATTCAAATCGATTCAGGGAGAAGGCACGCGCGCGGGGTTGCCGTGCATTTTTGTGCGTTTGACGGGGTGCAATTTGCGTTGCACGTGGTGCGATACGGCTTACGCGTTTCACGGCGGGACGAAAATGAGTGTTGAGGATGTGCTGGCGCGCGTGGATGAGCTTGCAAGACGGAGTGGCGGGGTATCGGGTGGGCAGGCGAGCGTGCCCTTGGTGGAATTGACAGGCGGAGAACCGCTTTTGCAGGAAGAGGTATATCCGCTGGCGGAGAAACTGCTCACGGTGGGGTATACGGTGATGATTGAGACGAGTGGCGAGCGGTATACCGGGCGGCTGCCGGAGGAAGTGATCAAGATTGTGGATGTGAAGTGTCCGGATTCGGGCGAGGTGGACACTTTTGAGATGCGGAATTTGGAAGCACTGGATGCGAAGGACGAAGTGAAGTTTGTGCTTTCGACTCGGCGAGACTACGAGTTTGCGCGGGAGTTTACGGCGCAGCACCGACTGGCGGAACGCGTGCGGCAGGTTTTGTTTTCGCCGGTGTTTGATGACCCGGCAGGGAAGTGGCAGGGTCTGGAGCCGCGGGTGCTTGTCGAGTGGATACTGGCGGACGGATTGCCGGTGCGGCTGGGATTGCAGCTGCACAAGTTCGTGTGGGACCCGGCGACAAAGGGAGTTTAGGCAAAAGGAATTTAGACAAACGGAGTTTGAGCGCGGCGTGTGCCACTCGAGGGAAAGCCTTGTTTCGTTAGTCGCGATATAATGGGGCGAGATGGCAGCCGATTCGCAAAACTCGAAAGCAGTGGTGCTTCTGAGCGGGGGGATGGACTCGTGCGTTTGCGCGGCGCTTGCGCGGAAGCGGCACGGTGCTGGGAACATCGCGCTGCTGCATGCGAGTTATGGACAGCGGACGCAGGAACGCGAACGACGAGCGTTTGAGGAGATTGCGGATTTTTATGGCGTGAGCCAGCGCTTGGTGGTGCAGCTCGATCATTTCCGGGCGATTGGCGGGTCAGCGCTTACGGACACGAAAATCGCGGTACCGGAAAATGAGTTGGGCGCGGCGGGGCCGCACGGGAGCGCGATTCCGGTGACGTATGTGCCCTTTCGCAATGCGCATTTTCTTGCGGTGGCGGTGAGCTGGGCGGAGGCGATTGGCGCGGGAGCGGTTTACATTGGGGCGGTGGCGGAGGATAGTTCCGGCTATCCAGATTGCCGCGCGGAGTATTACTTGCTTTTTCAGGAGTTGGTGCGAGTGGGGACGCGGCCGGAGACGCAGATCGAAATTGCGACGCCCGTAATTACGTTGAAAAAAAGCGAGATCATTGGGCGCGGGATCGAGTTGGGCGCGCCGTTGCATTTGACGTGGTCGTGTTACCAGAATGAAGACAGGGCGTGCGGGGCGTGCGACAGTTGCTTGCTCAGATTGAAAGCGTTTGCGGAGGCGGGAGTGCAGGACTCCATACCGTACCGATTGGCGGTCTCCGCCCACTCGTAGGACTTGGAAAAGAGCTAGGATTAAGGATAATAGGGCACATCCCGCCAGCCAGGCCGGGCAGGGTACGCCTCGGCAAAGGAGAAAAAGCATGAAGAGACTTGGGAAGTCCATGTTGCTTGCGGTGTTGCTAGCTGGCGTGTTGGTGACGATTCTCACACCGAGCGCAGCTGCGCAGACTGGATCGATCGTCGGCACGATTTTGGATTCTAATGGAAAGCCATGGTTTGGACTGACTATCGAGTCCGTGAGCGAGCAAGGCGCGAAGGCAGAAGCGAAAACGGACGGGGAAGGCCGGTTTGTATTACGCAATCTTCGCCCAGGGGTGTACACGTTGACGATTACGGTGTTTCCGCCGCCGAACGAGAAGCAACCTCCCTTCCGCCTGGGGCAGTTGAAGGCCACGAGCGGCGAAGAGACCAAAATGCCGGACATGAACTTCAAAGAGTATATTGCGAAGCAGGGCACGGAAGCGGCAGAGAAAAGCAAGAAGGAGTCCGAGGATAAAGCAAAATTCGAGGGCATGAAGGCCCACTATACCGCGGGGTCCGCGTTTCTCGACCAGGAGCGCAAGGCAAAAGACGATCTGGCGAAAGCCACTCCGGATCAGCGGGATGCGATGAAACAAAATCTTAAGGATCTGGCCGACAAGGCGTCGGCAGAATTCCAGGCCGCGCAAAAGACGGCTTCGGAAAAGGACCCCAACCAGAACTTGCTATGGGCGAAGCTGGGCGAATCGTATGACCTTGCGGGCCGAAATGAAGAAGCGGCGCAGGCGTACCAGCAGGCCATAAACGCCAAGCCCGACGACCCCGGCTACTACAACAATCTCGGGAACGTGTTGGCGCGAGCAGGAAAGATTGATGAAGCGCGCGCGGCGTATACGAAGAGCGCGGAGCTGGATCCGACGAAAGCAGCGACGGCGTGGCGCAACTTCGGGATCAGCTTGTATAACGCGAATCGGGGAGCCGATGCCATTGAGCCTCTACAGAAATCTGCGGACCTTGATCCGAAGAGCGCGCAGACCTGGTACCTGCTGGGGGCCTGCCTTATTTACAAAATGACGGTCAAAAAAGTCGGCGACAAAGATGTGCCCGAGTTTGCGCCGGGGACGATCGAGGCCTATCAGAAGGCCATTGAACTCGACCCCAACGGGCCCTTTGGCCAACAGGCCAAGGAAGGACTCGCGCAATTGCAGCAAATGGCTCCAGGCATCGACATCAGAGTGAACGCGAAGAAAAAGAAATCCTAAGCGATTTCGCGCTTTGATTTAGCGGCCGGTTCCGCGTTGCGGGACCGGCCTTTTTTTATTGACGTAGGGACGCGGGATTTCTTGGTTGTGGGAATTGTTTGGCGTTTATTCGGTGACGACGCAAAGCTAGCGATGCATCATCGTTCCAGTAATTTTGGTACGGCGAAGCGCCCAGGCGAAGACGGCCATCGACAGGGGCAAGAGCACCGCAGCGAAAAGAAACAAAACCAGGAGCGGCTGCAGAATTGCATGCAAGCCCGCACCGCCTAGCAGCGCGGCGCGCATGGCCTCGAGGGCATACGTGACGGGATTCAGCTTTGCCACCAGCTGCAGCCAATCGGGAAGAACACTGACCGGAAAGAGCATGCCACCCGCGACACTCGAGACGCCCAGCAGAAACCACTTTGCGGGATTGCCGCGCTTAAAGAGCAGAACGTAGCTTGCGGAGAGAATTCCCAGGCCGGAAAAGGCGAGCAAAGTGGCGAGAAGCACTGCAGCGACGGCAGTCCAGTTTGCATCGTGAAGCGGAAAGCCGAAGAGCAAGGCGCCCCACGTGAGGTAGACTGCGATGCGCAACGTCGTGGAAACAAACGGATAGATGGCCGAGCCGGCCAGAATAACGGGGAGAGAAGTCTGGGTCACAAGAAGGTGTTCGAGTGTGCCAGAATCGCGCGCTTCCGCCAGGCTTTGGTCGAAAGTGTCCATGGCCGCGTTCAGATAATCGAGAAAGACGAAGCCGATTAGAGAAAAAGCAAAATAGCTGCCGCCTTGCGGGAGGGACGAAGAAAGCTGCGGGCTGTCGACAAACCGTGCGACATAAAAAAACATGGCGACGCCGAAGAGCGCTTCGACGGCTTCCAGCACGAAGACCGTTCGGTAGGTACGCGCGATGGAGAGGTCGCGCCAGAAGAAGACCCATAACTCGCGCAGGGTGCGAGTCATTCCGGTGGGCCCTCCAGAGTGACGTGCGGGGCGGGGCCGGTGAGGCGCATGAAAACGTCTTCGAGTGTCGCGGCGCCAGTGGTTCGCTTGAGGGCGGCCAGGGTGTCGCAGGCGAGGAGGCGTCCTGCGTCGATGACTGCTATGCGATCGGCAAGCTGCTCGACCTCGGGCAAAGTGTGGGAGGCGAAGAGCAGGGAAGTATGGCCGCGGCGGAGGACCTCGGACTTCAGGAAGCGGCGAAATTCGGAAGCGGCGATGGCGTCCAAACTGCGCGTGGGCTCATCTAACAAAAGAACGCGCGGCTCGTGGAGAAGGGCGCGAGTCAGGCTCAGGCGCTGCACCGTTCCGGACGAAAGCGAACGCACCTGGCGGTCGAGAGCTTCTTCGAGATGGAATTGTTGTGCGAGAAGATCGATGCGCGGCGCGGCGGAGGCTTTCGAAAGATGATTAAGGCTACCAAAGAAGCGCAGATTTTCGCGGCCCGTAAGCCGGGCGTAGAAGCCGATGTCGCTGCCGGCGTGATAGCCGAGCTGGCGGCGAACGGCGCGCGGCTCGAGCACGGCATCGTGCCCGGCGATTTGCGCGCGGCCGCTGGTGGGGAGAAGCAGCGTGGCGAGAATGCGAAGGAGCGTGGATTTGCCCGCTCCGTTTGCGCCGAGCAGTGCCAACGCTTCGCCAGGACGCACTTCGAAGGAAAGCCCGGCGAGAGCAACGACGCTGGGCTTTTCGAATGGCTGGAGTAAGGCACGCAAACCGCTGCGGGCGGGAGGAAAAAACTTCTCGAGAGCTGCAACGCTTATCGCGGCTTCAGGCACGACGAAACTTATAGCGTGTCTGCGGCTCGAAGACAATCGGCTCGCGACGAAAGGCAAATGGCGCCGAACCGGGAGTTTTTTAGTCTGGATAGCGAATGGCGCGATTCCCCGGTAGAATGTAGGCGGGCGATTTCAGGAAGAACGAAAGAAACAGAATAGCGGTTTTGCGACGGAGAGCTGAGGAGTGGGGCTAATGGTGTCATTCGCGGATCGCGCTGAAGTGCTGCCGCACGTGCTTGTGCGTTTTCTGGATAAGGAATCGGTGCTTTTGAATTTGGAGACGGAGCGCTACTTCGGTTTGGACGAAACCGGGACGCGCATGTGGCAGGTAGTGACCACCGCGCCGAACATCGACGCTGCCTATCAGGAACTTCAGAACGAATTCGACGTTGAGTCCGAATTGCTTCGATTGCACTTCACGGAACTCCTGGGACGGCTCGTCGACAACGGATTGCTCCAAATTCAGCCAGCAGATGTGGGAACGGCTTCGACGGTTTAGCGTGCTGGAGCGCAGGGCTCGCGGGATTTTTCTGCGCGCGGCGGCTGTGCTTCCGCTGATATCTTTAAGTCTGCGGTTGCGTGGGTTTCGCAAGACGCAATCATTCCTTCAACGGTTTCTTTCCGCCGCCAACAACGAGGCAGATTTTTCCGCGTCCGACCGCGCCGACTTAACCGTGCGCATGGTGCGCGCAGCGGTGCGGCATAGCGTTTGCCATCCCACTTGCCTCGAAGAATCCCTTGCGCTGTGGTGGCTACTGGGCCGGCAGGGCATCGCTACTGAGCTGCGCATAGGCGTCCGCAAGCACAGTGAAAAATTCGAGGCGCACGCCTGGGTGGAGCGCGCCGGGACGGCGTTGAACGAGCCGGAATCGCTCCACGAACACTACGCAGCGTTTGACGCGGCGCTTTCGTCCACACCGCCGGGGCCGCGAAAGTGAAGCCGACTTGCACGCCGATCCGGTTGGCGGCGACTATGTTTGGCGATGGATACGAAGATCGTGGCGCACAAAGGGCAACCCGAACGAATTTTCCGCCAGTCGATTTTTCTGGGCGCGCAATTCACTCCTGAAGGGCTGCGGCGCCGGGCGGTGGATTTCGTTCCCGTGCTTTCCGAATCGGGTTTGCGGGGCGCTGGATTTTGCAAGCGATGGTTGGCTGCACTCCTCTGCAAGAAATCGCGCGAGCTGCGGTGGAACGATTCCCGCACGTATTTCGCGTGCAGGACGATGCCTTCCGGCGCGTTTCGTTACTGGCCGAAAAATCTTCCCGTTAGCGCAAACAACCGAACATTCGAGTAAGCTTCATCGAGACCGCGAGGGATGGTGTGACAGAAGCGCTGCCACAAGGGGCGGAAGTTCTCGAAGCGGAATGGGAGCTGCTGCTGGAGTGTGCAAAGCCCCAGCTGGATCGGCAGCGGATGGCGGAGCGGCTTCGCGCGCCCCACAAATGGGCTTCGTTGATTGCGCTTGCGGAGGACCACAGCGTTCTAGGGCTCACCGCTGCGCTGCTCGCAAATTACGACGAGAACGCCGTATCGCTAGAAAATTGGGAGAGTTTGCGCTCGTGGCGGCGTGCTTACACGCTCTTCACGATGAATTTGACCGCAGAGATGTTCCGGTTGTTCGACGGTTTCGCGGCTTCCGGCGTCGAGGCGTTGGTCATTAAGGGGCCCGTCCTCTCGGCGCGATGTTATGGCGATCCAGGGTTGCGCCAGTACGGCGATCTGGATTTGATAGTGCGCGACAAAGACATTCAGAGTTCAACGGAGCTGATGATCAGTCTCGGATATGAACCGAGCGTTCCGTTGACGGCGATCCAGGCTAAAAAGACTCCGGGTGAGTATGTTTTTCGTCAGTCGAGCACGAAACTTCTAGTCGAGTTTCATACCGAGTTCACGTTTCGCTACCATCCCCGGCCGCTTCCGGTGGAAAAGCTATTTGAGCGGCAGGCGCGGGTCAACATCGATTCGCACCAGGTTCCTTCTTTATCGCCTGAGGATGAACTCATCCTGATTTGCATTCATGGCGCGAAGCATTTCTGGGAGCAGTTGAGTTACATCGCGGACGTTGCGGCGTTTGTGTCCAGGCAGGAACTCGACTGGGCACGGGTACAGTCGGCCGCGGAGGAAGTTGGCGGCGAGCGCATGCTGTACCTGGGTCTGCGCCTGGCGGCGGATTTGCTTAAGGCCCCGTTGCCAGAAAATGTTGTCGTACACGTGCAATCGGACCGAGCGGTTGGACGCCTTGCGAGGCAGATCATGCGATGGCTTCCCGCGGCGGGTTCCACGCCGCCGGGAATTTTCGAGCGCGCGATGTTTCGAATGCGTATGCGCGGCGGGATTATTTCCGGCGTGGCGTATCTGTTTCGACTTTCTTTTTCGCCTACCGAGGAGGATTGGGTGGAAGGCGCTGAAAATAAAAGGCATTGGTTTTTGGATGCGTTGGGACGGCCTTTTCGTCTCGCGCGAAAATATGGGAACGACCGCAAGTCCTGAATCGTGCCCGTTCGGAACGAAAAGCTGATTACAAACTCACACCAAAAAAATAGAAGGCCCGGACGGAGTGTCCGGGCCCTCTTCGATCGAGCTTTCTTAGATATTGGTGCGTCGCGAAATGGTTCGGGGAGTTTTTGACGGTGGCGGAGGCATCTCAACAGTAATCGTCACTTCGCTCTTGTTGCGGAGGATGCCGAGTTTTAAGGTTTTTTCGTCGCGTTTGCCGGCGAGCCTTTCGCGCAGATCCCCGAGCGAGCGGATGCGTTCGCCGTTTAGCGAGGTGATTACGTCGGCGCTCTTCACGCCAGCTTTTTCTGCCGGAGAACCTGCATGCACTTCGCGGACGAGGACACCCTCGCCATCAGGCGCGCCAAAATACGCGCCGAACTGCCCGCTCAGGTCTTCAGCATCAATTCCGAGACGCGGGCGCGAGCCAGCCAGCACACCATAGCCGCCCCAGTCCATGTCAGGCATGGGAGCCACTTCCGGAACCTCAATGTTTGGTAGCTGGAAAGAAAACGCTCGCGGAGCCGTCTTGAACCACAGGTTGCCGTGATCTTCCGACTTGCCCAGCGTCGCGCTGACCGTTTGCGCGTGGCCGTCGCGCCACACCGTGAACTGCACGGAACGTCCCGCCGGGATTTCGCGAATCATGCGGCGGAACTGGGCCGCGCCCTCGACGCGCTGGCCGTTAATCTCCGTGATGACATCGTTGTCTTTCAGGCCGGCTTTGGCGGCTGGGCTGTCTGGCACGATGCGCTCCAGCAAGACGCCGCGCTCCGCAGGGAGCTTCAATTCTTTTGCTTTCTCTGAGCTGATTTCCTGCGACTCGACGCCGAGCCAGCTTGCGCCCTCATCGCCGAGGACCACCATCGCGTCTTCGTCACCCGCTTCTGGCGTTATTTCAATCCGTCGCTGCTGCTCTTGCGCTTGCTGAACCGCAACCCTCACGGACGCTTGCAATGCGCGAGCGTCAAGGCGCTCCGCCAATCGTTCCTGCTGGCCGGCGAGCCGCTTTGCCAAGTGCGCCTGAAGCTCTTCTATTTTTTGCTCCAACTGGGCGACGTTTGCATCCGCCGGCTCCTGCGAAAGTGCAGGAGGGCTAGGCAACGCAATCAACGCCAGCCCGAGCGCCACGGCCCCGCCACCCATAAACAGATTTCGTTTCGTCATGATGTTTTTCCGTCCTCCTATTTCCTTAGACGCGGCTCGCCTCAAACCGTCGACCGCAAGATTACGATTTGAATCCCGCCATTGACGGTGTTCAAGCGTATGGGCGCTCCACCCTTACCAAATTTTCCGCGCATTTCGCGGGGACGCGACGCGGTCTCCTGCGAAAACGGCAGCTCGGAATAAAAGTTTCCATTTAGCGAGCGTGCTTCCAGATTCGCCTGCGTATCCGGCGGCACAGCCAGAAGCACGGAACCATTGGTCGTCTCGGCTGCCATACCCTTTTCATCCAGAGCACGCGATAGCTCGAGGTGCACGTTGCCGTTGGTAGTGTGGGCGTGGACGCTGCCTCCGCCCTCGTAGACTTCGATATTTCCATTCACCGTGCGCAGCTCTTCCACCGACTCGACACCGGCGATCTTCACCGTACCATTCACCGTGCCGATATGCTCGACGCGCGCGCCATGCGGAACGCGAATCGTATACTCGACGGCGACTTCCACGCCCTCATTTTGCGGATAGCGCGTGATGACCGAAACATCGTTCGGCTTGGCGTCGACTTCGATGGAAACACGATCGAGGTCCGACTCTTTTTCTTTGGCGATTTTTACCGCATGGATTTCGATCACGTCGCGGTCCCATCCTTCCACTTGAACGGGGCCGTTGACGTTTTGCAGCTCGAAGGAACCGCCGGGCTGCAGCGGATACGATTGGTTGAAGTCTTTATTTTTCGCAAACGACGGCGCGGCCGAAACCACCGTCAGTGCAAGGATCAACAACACCGCCGAGCGCAAACCTGGACGTCGCATTGCGTTTTACCCCCTTCGAGAACATCTCCCGAGCCGCGGCGGCCGCATCGAACCGGCCGGCGAACCCGGAACCAGAACAAAACTCGCGCGATTCCCCTCCGGCAGAAGCCGCCCTCAGTGCCGCAACTCAAAATCAAAGGTGACCGTCGAGATCGTCTCGACCCTCGTCCCGTTGATCGAGGCCGGGTTCGCGCGCCAATGCTTCACCGCGTCGATGGCTGCGTCGGCGAGCACCGGTTCGCCCTGCAAAATCTTCTGCACTTCGAGGCTTCCATCCGTTTTCACCTTCACCTGCAGCCTCACGACTCCCTGAATACCCGCGCGACGCGCAAGCTCGGGATAAGCGGGATGCGGTGAAGCGATGAGCCGCTTGAACAAATCGCTGGAGTCCTCCCGCAATCCGCCGAGCAGGGCGATCTCGAGCCTGTCCATCCAACTTTCCAGCCAGTCGCTTTTTTCCCCGAGCGCGGGAGGTTCCTCGCCTCTTGCGTCAGGCCCGGAATCCTTGAC
>DATDHE010000292.1:0-36205 GCA_036521695.1 Candidatus Acidiferrum sp.
GTTGGTTCGAAGTGAATCGTCAGCGGCTCTTTGTTCCGCTTCATTTTTTCGGGTTGCGTTTCGGCGGGGCGGTAATCGGCGACGGCTGCGGCGAAAATTGCGATACTACTTTCGGGGAAACGGTCCACGACCGCGATGCGCATTTCTTCGGCGGTTCGAACGTCGATGCGCTCGACGCCGGCAGGTGTTTCCAAATTCACGGGGCCGCTCACGAGAAAAACTTTGGCGCCACGGCGCGCTGCGGCTTCTCCCACTGCGAAGCCCATTTTGCCAGAGGAACGGTTGGTTAGATAGCGCACCGGGTCAAGGTCTTCGCAGGTCGGCCCGGCTGTAATCAAAATCGTTTCGCTATGCAAATCTTTTTGCGCATGGAGCGTTTCGCGAACGGTGGCGACGATTTCTTGCTGTCCCGCTAGGCGGCCCGCACCGGTCATGCCGCAGGCGAGATAGCCTTCATCGGGATTGACGATCTTGACGCCGCGAGCGCGCAGCATCTCTACGTTTTCCTGCGTCGCGGCGTGGTTCCACATATTGACGTTCATCGCAGGCGCGACGATCACGGGCGCTGTCGTCGCCAGATAGAGCGTGGTCAGAAAATCGTCGGCGATGCCACGTGCAAATTTAGCGAGAATGTCCGCGGTAGCTGGGGCTACCAGGAGCAGATCGGTGCGTTGCGCCACGGCAATGTGTTCGATCGCGCTTTCGAGATTGGCTTCGCCCGCTGAGGATTTTTCGAACAGATCAATAATGACCTTTTGGCCGCTCAGCGCGGCGAAGGTCAGCGGAGTAACAAATTCGCGCGCGCTGCGCGTCATAACGACTTGCACGCTGAATCCGTCTTGTTGGAGGAGGCGCACCAATTCGGCGGCTTTGTAAGCCGCCACTCCGCCGGTCACGCCGAGGGTGATTCGCATCGCTTCCTATTCCAAGACATGTTGCCAAGCTCGGGCACAGCATGCTGTGCCCCTACAGATTCTGCCATGGCCGCGTCTAGCCAGCCCCCGTGCAGAGCGAGCCAGCAGCCGATTACTTCCGGCGCTTGTTGCCGTCTTTGTCTTCGTCGATGGAAGACGGTTCGGTGAATTCGTACTCGATCAGGCTGTTCTCGAGCTCTTCGCAAGCAATGCGAGTCGCCTTGAGAGTTCTAGGGTTTTCAATGAGCGACGGCGCACCTGCCATAATTTGGCGAGCGCGTCTCGCCGCCAGCACAACGTAAGCAAACTGGCTCTCCGGAGCTTTTGTCTGCACAGTCATTTCAGTCTTTCCCCCCAAACGATGCCAGAAGTTCTTCCACCCGTGGTCTGCGCCGCGCAGCGGAACAGCGAATCGCGATCACAATGGCCTGCGCTTCGTCTCCCGCGCGTTTCACGTCTTCGTTCACGACGCAATAATCGTAGTAACGCCCGAATGCCGCAATCTCGTCCCGCGCCTTCGCCAACCGCCGTGCAATTTCTTCGTCGGAATCCTGGCCGCGGCTGCGCAAGCGCCGTTCAAGTTCCGTGCGAGACGGAGGCAAAATAAAAATTGCCACCGATTCCGGGAGTTTTTCTTTTACCTGCGCCGCGCCTTGCACGTCAATCTCGAGGACGAGGTCGAGACCCTTCTTCCGCGATTCTTCGAACCATTTCTTCGGCGTGCCGTACGAGTGCTTGCCGAAGACGCGCGCATATTCCAAAAATTCGCCGCGCGCGACCATGGCGTCGAATTCCTCTTCCGTGACAAAATCATAGCATTTCCCGGTGGCTTCGGTCGCCCGGCGCGACCGGGTGGTACATGAGACCGAAGGCATCGTTCCGGGCAACTCCAAAATTCTCTGTACCAGCGTCGATTTTCCCGAGCCCGATGGTCCCGAAACGATCAGCACCAGCGGGTCAAGCCTGCTCTCCGTGCTCATTCGATGTTCTGCACCTGCTCCCGCAGTTTTTCGATCTCGGCTTTTATTTCGAGCGCCAGCCCGGTGATGGCGAGCGCTTCACTCTCGACACCAGGCGTTTTCGACAGCAGCGTGTTTGCCTCGCGATGCATTTCCTGCAGGAGGAAGTCCAATTTTTTCCCCATCTCGCCGGCGCCGTCCAGAAGTTTTCCGAATTGCTGGAGATGACTGCGCAGGCGGTCTAATTCTTCACTGACATCGCCGCGTTCCGCAAGCAGGGCGGCTTCTTGCGCGAGCCGGGCGGGATCGATCCCCGCGCCGCCGAGTAATTCCTTGAGGCGCGCTTCAAGACGTCGAGCAAAAACCGGACGGAGCGTAGTCGCGAGCTCGCGAACTCTATCCGCCTCCCGTCCAATGCGCGCCAAGCGCGCGCGCAAATCTTCGATCAGGTGGCGGCCTTCAGCGCGACGCATATCATCCAGCTTGTGTAGTGCTTCGAGCAAGCAGGTGTCGAGCGCTTGGCCGAGGCGTTCTTGCTCGTCCTCCGCTTCCGGCACCGCGGCAGACAGGCCCGCGATAACTCCGGGCAGGCGCAGGATCGCGACAACATCCACATCCGCCGCGGCTCTGGACACTTGGCGGAATTCTTCCGCGACGCGCATGTATGTCTGCGCAAGCTCGCGATTCACTTGAACGGGAGCAGCCGCGGCGGGATCGACGTTTACGTGCACTTCGACGTGGCCGCGATGAATGCGATCTCGCAGGACTTGGCGCAAGCGCAGTTCATAGAGGTCGAACCCTTCCGGAAGGCGCAGCTTCAGATCTAGGAAACGGTGGTTGACGCTTTTCACGCTGACGCGAACCGCCCAGCCATTTTGTTCGCTTCGCGCCTGGGCGTAGCCGGTCATGGAGAAACATTCACCCGCTTTTTTCGATAACACTTCTTTTGGGAATACTGAGGGTTGAGTCATAAGGCTTCCGCTGGTGCCGTTACGCTACTTGGCCCTGCCTGTGCCGGTGCGAGAATGTCGTCGTCCGCGAATTGCAAATCGTGGAGGCGGGCATAGGTTCCGCCGCGCGCCATGAGTTCCGTGTGCGTGCCGCACTCGCGGATTTGGCCGTCCTCGAGAACAAGAATTTTATCCGCACGGCGAATGGTGGCCAAGCGGTGCGCGATAACGAAAGTGGTGCGTCCGACCATTAGATTGGCGAGGGCTTTCTGCACATACATTTCGGACTCCGCATCCAGCTCCGACGTTGCTTCATCGAGAATCAGGATGGGAGAGTCTTTAAGTATGGCACGCGCAATGGCAATACGCTGCCTCTGACCGCCGCTTAGACGGGTGCCGCGCTCGCCGATGACGGTGTCGTATTGCAGCGGCAACTCCGTGATGAAATCGTGCGCGAGGGCAGCTTGCGCCGCAGCAATGACGCGCTCTTTGGGGACATTAGTCAGGCCGTAACAGATGTTGTTCCAGACCGTGTCGTGGAAGAGAATATTTTCCTGAGAGACGATCGCGATTTGAGCTCGCAAAGAACGGAGCGACACTCTACGAATATCCACGCCGTCAATGCGAATCACACCCGACGAGGTTTCGTAAAGTCTAGGAAGCAGATTCACAAGAGTAGTTTTGCCAGCGCCGCTCGAGCCTACGATGGCAATGATTTCTCCGCGGCGCGCGGACAAGGAGACGCCACGCAGGACCGGAACGGAATCGTAGGCGAAGCCGACATCCTCAAACACGATTTCCTCTTGAAGAGCCGCTAGAGTCCCGGCACCCGGGGTATCGGCGGCTTCCTCAGACAAATCCAAATAAGCCAAAACCTGCGTGCCGGCACCCTGCGCGGTTTGGAACTGCTGATAGACCGAGCCCAAGCGGCGAAGCGGCATGTAGGCGTTTAACAGCGCATAGAGAAAAGTGAAAAACTGGCCGGTGGTCATGAGGTGCAGCCGAATCTGGTCGCGTGCGTAAAGCAAGAGGAGAGGGATGACAACGGCTCCCAAAATATCCATCAGAGGAGGTGTGATGACTCCCGCGCGAATCCAGCGCATGTTCTCGCGCAGCAAGCGGCGCGCGGATTCCTGGAACTTGCGGGTCTCGAAGTCCTCCATGCCGAAGGCTTTGACGACGCGGTTGCCAGTGGTCGTCTCCTGCAGGATTTGGCTCAGATCGCCAAGGCGCAACTGGCTATTTTCCGCCGAGCGTCGAATCCTTCGCGCAAATTTGCTGATGGGCAGGACTACCAACGGCAGCAGAATCCCCGTTGCCAGAGCCATCTTCCAGTTAACGATGAGCAGGACGGAGACAAAAACGAGAAACGTGAGTCCCTTCTGGAACAGATCGACGAGGAATTCGCCGAGGGCAGGCCTGAGGCGATCCACATCGTTAATAACAACGGACATGATACGCCCGGTGGGGTTATCGCGAAAGAAACCAATAGGTTGCCTGAGAATCTTTGCGAAGATAGTGTTGCGCAGATCGGTGATAGCCCCATAGCCCACGCGATAGACTTCGGTGGTTCCCAAATATTCGGCGACGGCCTTTGCAAAGAAGACCGCCAAGAGTGTAAAGGCGAAAATCGTCCAGACGTAGTGGACGCTCGGGGGAAAGAAATCGTTCAGATAGATGGTGTGTCCACTCCAGGGGAGTGTCACAAGTTTGACGGAGCGGACGGCCACGGACGGGTTGAGAACCTGATCGACGGCAGGGGTTACGAGGAGGGCAATCACGCCCTCCGCAAGCGCTACGAAGGCCAGCAGAAGCACACCCGCAATAAGCCTGAAGGTATAGGGCCGAACGTAATTTAGCAGCCGCCGAAGTTGTGGTGAAACGATGGAAGCCACGCTTCTGAATCCCCTGCGTTTCGTACTTGGTACGCTAGTGCGCCAGCTTGGGTGTGTCAAGTTTTCGGGAGCGGATTTACTGCGGCCGGTTCACAAGGTGTCTTTCCCTTAATCCGGCGGAAAACGCGCCTGCGTATGACCTGTCTAGAAAAGCCGGTATTGAAGCGCCAGTGAATTGCGGATGGTATTCTAGCGCCGTGCTGCAGACCAATACTCGGATACTTCGGGTGGCCGCACCGGCCACAAAGGTTTGCAATACTCAAGGTCACGGAGACGACTTTTGGCTACTGTCAAGATTCCTGCTGACTTGGAAACTGTTCTTAACGATGCATGGGAAGCAACCAAGAAGGTTCCCGGTCATCTTACGGAGAAGGAAGCTCGCTTTCTGGGGCTGCTCGCGGCGTGCGTGCCGGCTAGAGGCACGATGGTGGAGATTGGGAGCTTCAAGGGGCGCTCCACGGTCATGCTGGCTAAGGTTGCCTCCCATTACGGTTGTGGCCCCGTCGTCGCCATAGATCCACACAATTCGCCCATTCTTTTGGACCACCAAACCGGCCAGGAAGCATCCTCCTATCAGGATTTCCTCGATTCCATCCATGCGGCTGGAGTATCAGCTCACGTGGAATCACACGCTGCGTATTCGGAGGAGGTGGCCAAATTTTGGAATAGGCCTATCCGGGTCCTATGGATTGATGGTGATCACAGTTATGAGGGTGCCAAGAGCGATCTGGACGGCTTCTTTCCGCACTTGGTGCCCCAAGGCGTAGTGGCGTACCACGATGCCCTGAATAACTTTCCCGGACCAATCCGCGTATTTGTGGAAGACGTTCTCCACTCGGATCGATTTGGTCCTGCGGGATTTGTTCAATCGATTGCTTGGGCTCAATTTCGACCCGAGGACGGGGCCTCGTTTCGAGAGCCGCGGTCTTCGCTGGCTCGACGGGCGTCGCGGCTTATCCCATTTGTGCAAAGTGGCAATGAATTGCGTGGAATAGCGAAGAGACGATACAAGTTGAACCGCTTTCTAGTTCCGCACTCCGCGATTGACCCCGGAGAATGGGCGTCCATTGTGGATTCGCATTGAGACCGCGTGTCAAGAATTCGAGCGTGGTCAACCTTCTTAGATTGCTAGTTCTTCTCGGCTCTGTGGCGCAGCGCGAATGAGAAGCTACTTCTCGATGTCGCGATGCGTCACCTTGGAAGAAAAACCGTGTTTCGCCAGAGATTTCTTTATTTGCTCTCCGAGCATGACGGAGCGGTGCTTTCCGCCGGTGCAGCCGATGGCGATCGTCAAATAGCTCTTCCCCTCGCTGATGTAATGCGGAATCAGATAGGTAAGCAAGCCTTCGATGCGGCGGAGAAATTCACTCGTTTGAGGAAACGAGCGAATGTACTTTTGGACTTTGGGATCTTTCCCCGTGTAGCGGCGCAAGCCGGGGACAAAGTGAGGGTTGGGCAGAAAACGCACGTCGAACACGAGATCGGAGTCCGTCGGGACGCCATATTTGTAGCCAAAGCTGACGACGGAAACGAGCATCGGACGCTTATCGGGATTCTTAAAGCGCTCGGTGACAAAGTGACGCAGCTCGTGGACGTTGAACTGAGTAGAGTCGATGACCACATCAGCCAGCTTGCGGATAGGCTCCATGAGCGTGCGTTCGTGGCGCAAACTCTCGCGAACGGACAGAGCTTTGCCGAGAGGATGAGGGCGGCGCGTCTCGCTATAGCGGCGGAGGAGCGCATCGTCGGTGGCATCGATGAATACCAGCGTGATGGGATGATCCTTGCGAAGATGCTTTAAGAGCGGCGGGAGCTTTTCGAGTTGCATGCCTTCGCGCGCATCGACCAGCAAAGCCGCCCGGCCAAAATCACCTTCGCCGGCGGCGTGCAGCTCCGCAAAAATCGGAATTAGCTCGACAGGAAGATTATCGACGCAGTAGAAGCCCATGTCCTCAAAGGCGCGGAGGACGGTGCTCTTCCCCGACCCAGAAACGCCGGTGAGGATCACAAGGTGGCGGGCGACGTGTCTAGTGGACGGCTTCACTTGAGGCGGCGGCTCAGCTTTTCACGCGGCGCTGGTGAGTACTGGGGATGCGCATGTCTTCGCGGTATTTTGCAACAGTGCGGCGCGTGACGTGAATGCCGGCGTCGTCAAGCTTCTTGGCGATTTGTTCGTCGGTGAGCGGCTTCGTGGTGTCTTCTTCTTCAATCATTTTTTTAACGAGCCGCTTGAGCGTGAGCAGCGACATTCCGCTGCCTTCGGGGCCATTCACCGATTCGCTGAAGAAAGAGCGAAGCTCGAGCACTCCCTGAGAGGTGTGCGCGTACTTGCTGGCTACCGCGCGGCTCACGGTGGAAGGGTGCACGCCAACTTCTTCGGCGACTTCCTTAATCATCATGGGCTTGAGTGCGTCCGGACCGTGACTGAGATATTCGCCCTGGCGAGCAATGATGGATTGGCAGACGCGCAGGATGGTGTGCTTGCGCTGCTCGATGTTTTTCATCAACTGAATCGCGGCGGTGAAGCGTTCCTTGACGTAATTGCGGACGTCGCGGTCGGCGGCGTCGCGCGCAAGGAGACGCCGGTACGTGGGGCTGAGGCGAAGTTGCGGCATGTCATCTTCGTTCAAGAAGACTTGCCACTGATCATCGACTTTGCGGAAATAAACGTCCGGCTCGACGAGGCGCGGCTCGGTCTTGTTGTAGCGCAGGCCTGGCCGGGGGTCGAGCTTCTTGATCACTTCCAGCGAGCGCTTGACGACTTCCAGAGGACGGTTCAACGCGCGAGCAATTTCTTTCAACTGGTTGGACTGCACCTGCTTCAAATGTTCGGAGACGATCTGCTGGGCCAACGTATTCTGCGGATCGAAGGCTTTCAGCTGCAGGAGCAGGCATTCACGCAAATCGCGAGCCCCAACGCCAATAGGATCGAAATCCTGGACGACGGCGAGAGCGTCATCGAGATCGTCCTGAGTGAATTTGCCATTCTGGACGAGTTCTTCCGTCGACGCGGTTAAGTAACCGTTCTCGTCGAGGTTGCCGATGATGCTTTCGGCGAGCTCCGTGACAGCTTCGGAACAAATGGTCATGCTTAACTGCCAAGCAAGATGATCGCTAAGGCCGCTGGGAGAGGACAGGAATTTTTCGAAGGAGGGCCGTTCGGAGACTTCTCTTTCCTGGGATTGACCGCCGTCACCGCCCGTATCTAGATACTGGTTGAAGAAGCTGCCGACATCGAACTCGTCGAACGGATTGGCTTCCGGCTTCTCGGGAAGTTTCTCGGTTTCGGCTTTCAGGAAGGTTTCGTCGCTGTAGTTGTCGCTCTGTGTGGCTTCTTCGCTGAGCTCTTCGAGGACGGGATTGGCGATCATCTCCTGGTTGATCATCTCGCGCAGTTCGAGTCGGTTCAGCGCGAGAACGCTCACCATTTGGACGAGGCCAGGCGTCAGAATCTGCTTCTGCGCCACTCGTAAGTTGAGCTTGAGTCCCTGCCAGGCCATGATCGGTTCCGATTATCCCTTCAAAGTCCCCAATTTAGGGTTTTAGTTCAGGCGGAAATGATCGCCCAGGTAAACGCGGCGCACTTCCGCATCGTTGCTCAGGTCCAGCGGAGTGCCCTTAGCCATTATCTTGCCATGATTCACGATGTATGCGCGGTCCGTCACGTTGAGTGTTTCCCTCACGTTATGGTCCGTGATCAGGATGCCGATGCCGGAGCGGCTGAGCCCCTGAATGATCTCCTGAAGATCCTTCACAGTTAGAGGGTCAATGCCGGAAAAAGGTTCGTCGAGGAGAATGAAAGAAGGCTGTAAGGTGAGCGAACGCGCAATCTCGAGGCGACGGCGTTCTCCGCCGGAGAGCGTGTAGGCCTTGCTGGTGCGTACGGTTTCGAGTCCCATTTGAGCCAAAAGTTGTTCGAGCCGGTCTCTTTGCTGCTCGGGCGTGAGAGGGAGGGTCTCCAAAACGGCGAGCAGGTTTTCTTCGCTGGTCAGTTGGCGAAAAACCGAGGGTTCCTGAGGAAGGTAGCTGATGCCACTACGGGCCCGGAGGTACATGGGTAGGTCGGTGATTTCGCCGCCGTTCAGGAGAACGTGGCCGGAGTCTGGCCGGGCAAGACCAACTAAAATATAGAAGGTAGTGGTCTTCCCTGCGCCGTTGGGTCCCAAGAGCCCTACGACTTCACCCTGGCCGATCTCCAGCTCAACGTCATCCACGACCTTGCGACCGCGATACGACTTGCTCAACTCGACGGCCTGGAGTTTCAGCATACCTCGTCACGAACGGCCGCTCGGCGGCCGCGTCATTTCTCGACTCGGTGTTTCGTCAACGTGCGCGAACCATTTTCGGAGTCGACGATGATCGTATCATCCGCTAAATAGAAGGTCAATTGACGGCCTTTGGTGGTGCCTTCAGTACTGTCGTAAAGCGTGGGATCGCCGCCGCTCATGACGAACTTGCCGTCGGATGCGGTGTATTCTCCGCGCTCGGCAGTGGCGCGACGGCCGGCTTGGTCCACGATCACGCCGCCCGTTCCCACGGCGCGGCTGATCTGCTGGGCTCCGGGAGCCGAGGAGGCTCCGTTTGTGGCGCCCTTGGAGCCGCTTGCGGGGTTGGTGGTGGCACGCGTGAAGTACAGATCCATAATAGGTGCGCGAATTTTCTGATCGGGAGACTGAACGATCACGTTTTTTTCGAGATGGGCGATGCTCGTGGCATCGTTGTAGGTAAGCGTTCCGGAACTTACGTGCCATAGAACGGTCTTTTTTTCAGGGGATGATTGTGTGCCGGATAGGAGACTGCTGGCTGGTGCCGGCGCAGGTGTCTGGGGGAAGACAGCCCGCACTTTTCCAACTGCGTTCAGCACTTTCGTCTCGCGAAGCAATTCGATCGAGTCCGCTTCCAAGACGGAATCGCCCTGCCAGAGGCGCGTGTGGCCGGTATAGACGGCGCGACCCGCTTTCGAATTGCCCTGCATTGTTTCCGAGGTAATGTTGGCGGGCACCTGAGCCAATTGCACGGCGTTTCCGTTGGGGGAAAAATCCGTGGAGCGCACGCCTCCCTCGGCGCGGATGTCGCCGCTGGTTCCGGTGAAGAAAAGGCGCGGAGCGTGCGTCTCGGTAGCCGCATCACGAGCGACAGCATGTCCCGTCAAAGCTGCCGTCTGCCCGGCGTGTATAAACGTCGCATGATCCGCCTGCGCGTTGCGGTCCGCCTCTTTGAGCTTCACGTCACCTTGCAGATCCATCTGCGACCAGCCGCCTGTGGCAAGAAGCTGCGCCACTCCACTTCTAGCCGTGGCGGTCTGAAGCTCGTGGCCTGCAAGGGCGCGCTCCGTTTGGACGTTTCCCGCCGCATCCAACTGCTTGGGCTTGCCCTCATCTCCAAAGGCCAACTGCAGCTTGTCCGCTTGCAGCTTCGTGCGCGTAGGAGCAGCGTCAGGTTGTGCCGCGGCGTCGGTCCATTCCATGCTTCCCGCCGTCAACGTCTCCGCAATTGTAGGCTTTCCGGGTTGGCCTTCTTTCCCTTCGCTGAACTCCATACGAAACGCGCCCGTCTGAAGGATTCGCGAATCGCCGCTCTTGGCCATGCGCGTCTTAAGAAACACTGCGCCGTTGAGATTCATTTCTTTGGCGCGATTCACTCGAGGCCAAAGGTCCAACATGCCCGCGTCCGCGTGGACTTCGTCCGTTTCTTCTCTTCCATGACGAACGCCATGTACGCTTCCCGCAGCGTCCATTCGAGTGACCCATCCTTCCTGGGCCATCTGCGCAGTCATTTTGTCTGCGTCGATGAGCATCGTGTCGTCGCCGTGCGTAGAAGTAAGTTCTGGCGGCCTTCCGTTCGGTCCTGCAATGGCCACCAGCCTGCGTGCGCGAAATTCGGAGTCCAGTTCGAGCGTGAATTCTCCGGCTGTTAACCGGGCTGAGGTCGATACGGCCTCTGCAGGGCCCAGAACGTGGAGCAATCTCGCATCGCGGCCGAAGTCGAGACTGGCGCCCGTCACCAGAACTTCCTCCGCCGTTTCCGGTCTCGGGGGCTTTTTCCCAGCGTCTTTTTTCGCGACTGGTTTGAGCTTCAGCCGGACGTTTTTCAACAGGCGGAGAGTTCCTGCCTCCGAATTGTACTCCGCTCCCACTGCGTCGCCGCTCCCGCTGGGGAAAGTAAACGTCACGGGTTGATCCGTTTTTGCGGTGCCACTGCCCTGATCGAAATTCACACCCCGCGTCTCCACGTGCACGATTTGCGGCTGCACGGTGTGATCTTTCATCCTGAGTTCTGCGTCCGCCGCGCTCTCTAAATCGATTTGAACATCTCCGTCGCAGGTCACGCCGCCGCTGCCTTTCCGGTACTGGCAACTTTGCGTGTGAATCGTGTCGTGCCGCTCACCGTATTTTCCAAAAATCGTGACTCTTACGTTCTCCAGCAAACTGGAATCCTGGCCCTTGAAATCCGTGGAGTTCGATGCTTCGACCGTGAAAATCTTGCGAGGACCGTCCATTTTCGAGAACGTCAGTCCACTGGATTGCTTCTCCACGTTCTTGGGCGCAGGCGCGGGTGCCGCCTTGCGGTCGCTGATTCTTTGCCAGCCGCGTTTCAGATACACGCCAGCCGTCAGACAGGCCAGCAGCAGCGCCACAGCCGCGGACCAGCGGGCATATCGCGCCGCTTCGCTTCTTCGCATAGGTTCAGTTAAGCAAAATTCTCAGAAGCTGTATAGAAGGTGGAGGGAGGTGAAGTAGAGCGCGGGAGCACTATCCGGCTGTTTCCGCCGCCGCTGCGGTGGGGTCCGGCAAAATCCCGATATTTGCCGCAGCCACGCTGTCCCGGTTGGTATTTTTCACCAGATACATGGCTTCATCAGCGAGGTGCAAGAGCCCCTCTTTGGTCCGCGAATCGGTGGGATAGGAAGCCACGCCCAAGCTCGGAGTCACGCGGATGCTCAATCCCTCGGGATCGAGCCAGCGAGTTTCACGGATCAGCTTATGCAGGCGGCGCGCCACATTGAGCGCATTGTCCTTGGAAGTCTGGGGCAGCAGAATCACAAATTCGTCGCCGCCGTAGCGAAACGCAAAATCGATCAGCCGGCAATGTGCTTTGAGCGCATTACCAATTTCCGCTAGCAAGCGCGACCCGACGAGATGTCCGTGAGTGTCATTCACCTGCTTGAAATGGTCCAGGTCGATGAACACCAGTGAGAATTGGTAGTTGTACCGCTGCGAACGGTAAATTTCCGTTTCAAGGATGAAGCCCATGTGCCGCGCGTTGTAAAGGCTGGTGCAGTCGTCCGTGATGGTCAGCTCGTGAATTCGTTTCACGTGTCGGGCGTTTTCGAGTGCGATGGCGGCGAAGTCAGAAAGTGCTTCAAGCAGCTTGAGGTCGCGATCGTCAAACCCTTCGGGACCGAAGCAATTGATCAGCTCGATGACGCCGAGGCAGGTGTCGCGGAATTTGACGGGAACGGCGACGATCGATTGCGTCTCGGTTTTCGTCTTTTCATCCACCTGACCGAAAAAGCGCGTGTCCTTGGAAGTGTCCGGGACGACCACGGTTTCTCCGTGTTGTGCCACCCAGCCGGCGATTCCCTGTCCGATCTTGATGCGAACGTCTTTCAGCGCCTGGGAAGCCTTGCCAACCGCCAGCTCGAAGTAGAGTTCTTGTTTGGACTCATCCAGCAAGAGCAATGACCAGTTGTCCGGGCGGAGAAACTCGTCGATTTTCTCCATGATGGTGCGGAGAACCTGGTCGAGCTGCAGCGAAGACGTCAGCGCCTTCCCCAACTCCTGGAAGATAGCGACTTCGCCCGCCTCACGTTGCTCACCGGACACCGCGGGATTGCGGCGGCGTTCCACGGCTGGAAACTGCTTTACTTCGTCCACGCTCGATTAGTCCCCGGATTAAAAATTTTACAGGCCAGCCTGTAGCCGCCCCGGCAGACAACACCACGAGCGCGATTCGGCGCTGGACTTCGAATCTTTGCCAGTATAGGCGCCTCGCAAAAAAGGGTGCAAGAATCTCGTGGTACAGGCGTGGCCATCTTGCCATCGGCAGTTACGGGGCGTACCAGCGCGTCCTTTTGCCTTCGAATACTCAGCGAACAAATGAGCTGTGCGCACCTTCCCGCAAGACCAGGCAGCCGGAAAGCCTGTCGTGGATGGCGCGCTTGGTGGGCCTCAGCCCGACGCACAGGCAGTCGATCACAAAATAGTAGCCGCCCAAAACGGGGACCAGCGCCAGGAGGCGTCCGCCGCAGAAGCGCAGACTGGCTCGCCAAAAATCCACTGGCTTGCCGGCAGTGTCGGCTACATAGATCCCCAAGAAGCGTTTTCCTAGAGTTGCATGCCAGTGAGAGCTTTCCGAAAGCGCAAAGTAGAGCCAGCTTTCGCACGCGAAAAAACACAAACAGACGAAAAGAAAAGTCGGTCCAGACTGTGTAAGCGTCTGGTTAAGAGGCGTCCCCGCGCGATGATTGAAGAAGGGATTCGAGATTCCCGTTGCAGCAGCAAAGAATGAAATGAAGACTGCGAACGGGACGATGAGAAGGATCAGATCGATGATTGCGGCAACGAGGCGAATCCAGAACCCAGCGTGCGGCAACGGTGCGGCTGTGGAGGAGTTGTCGCGTGTAGTTTCCATTTCTTGTTCCTGAGTCCGTTGTCTTGCTGTGAATATGGTCAGCTACCTATATTGTTTCACGCCAGAGATGTATACAACATTCTCCAATCGACGGGGCTGCTCACGGAACTGCCTGCCATGCCCGTTGTTTGACACTGGCGCGCGACACCGCCTATAGTTTCGGCGAGGGGATTCTTACGCCTTGCGCGGACCGGATTGGCGTCGCGCGTAGGTGAACCGTCGTTCGGTCACACCTGAGCTGCCTAAGTAGCGTTCATCCAACGAAAAAGGGCAGAGAAAAGGGCGCCCACCGCGGCCGGTTAGCTGGCGATCACCAGCGAGCTTGATCGCTCTGATGCCCGACGTGTATCGGCGAGGACAGGTTTCGATTCATGGCCACGGGATCTTTTGGCGAACGCCTGAAGCGCGAACGCGAGATGCGCGAAGTTTCGCTCAAGGAAGTCACTTCGGCCACGCGCATCGGTCCACGCTTCCTTGAAGCCCTGGAAAACGAAGAATGGGAGAAACTCCCCGGCGGCATTTTCAACCGCGGATTTGTGCGCTCCATTGCGCGGTTTTTGGGCCTCGACGAAGAAAATCTGCTTGCCGAATATGACCTCGCGCGCGGCGACCAGAGCATGCCCGCTCCTCAGCCGTACGAAAACAAACTCCCCCGCCCGCCCATCTGGCTTCCGATTCTGGCTGTGCTTGCCCTGCTTGCCGTACTCGGCGGGCTCGTTGCAGGCGGTATTTATGGCTGGCGCCGTTACGCAGCGCATCGCGCCGCAAAACAACCTTCCTCCACCGCGCTCTCGCCGGGTCAAACGCCAGCGGGAATGGCCGGTGTTCTGCCCGCCGCGGCTGCCGATCCGTCTTCCGGCGCTACAACTTCTTCGGCCGCTGTCCCATTGGACCTTGCCGTTTCCACATCCGCAACCACACGCGTGCGCATTCTCGCCGACGGCACGGTGCTACTCGACGCCGAGATTCCCGCCGGAGAAACGCACCACTTTTCCGCCACCCAGCAGTTTGAAGTGACCGTTGCCGACTCTTCCGCGGTGTTGCTGGAATTGAACGGGCGCGCTATGCCGCCCGTCGGAACCCCCGGAGCCTCCGGTACAATAATCTTGTCCCAGAAAGACTTGAGGCAGGCATCCGGTGGAACCCCTCAGCCCTGAAGTTCTCGAAGACCTCCGCGCAGGCCGCGCACCCCGCGAGCGTAAGATCGCAGTTTGCGCTGGAGGAGCGCATCTCGCGCCCGCAGACCGCGCGGAAATTCTCGCGGTGCTTGCCGGCGATGCCGATGAAATGGTCAGCGAACGCGCTCAGCAGGCCATTCTTTCGCAACCAACGGAAACCTTTGTGGAAGCCCTGAAACGCGAAAAGGCTATCCCCGCGCTCTTCGCCTACGCCGGAAAGCATCTCGCGGACAAACCTGGCATCTGCGACGCGATGGTGCAAAACAAGAACTGCTCCGCGGAATATCTGGTTCCCTTCGCGCGTCATCTCTCTTCGTTCGGCATCACGGCGCTCATGGAAGAGTTGGAGCGCGTCAGCGAGTCCCCCGCGCTTGCGGCCGCCCTTGAGCATTCCTCGTCCATCACCGCGGACCAGAAGCATCTGCTCCACGAGCTGCTGGGCTCCGCCATGGACGAAGCAGCCCTTGCGGAAGCGGCAGCCGAAGCCGAGCCCGATGTCGCCAAGCGTCAGACGCTTCTCATGCGCCTCGCGAAAATGAGCGTCTCCGAACGCGTGCAGTTCGCGATCAAAGGTGGATCTGAGGCGCGGCGCACGCTGATTCGCGACTCGAACAAAGTCGTGCAGCGCGCCGTGTTGCAATCCCCTCGCCTTACGGATCAGGAGGTCGAGGCCTTCGCCACTATGACCAGCCTCACGGACGAAATCCTTCGGCTGATCGCCGGAAACCGCAAGTTCAGGAAGAATTACGCCGTCGTGCGCAATCTTTTGAACAACCCCAAAACCCCGCTGGACGTTTCTTTGCACATGCTCCCGATGTGCAACGTCATGGACCTCAAGAAATTGACCAGCAACAAGAATGTGCCTGAGACTCTACGCACCACCGCCATCAAACTACAGCGGACGCGAGCTGAACTCAAGAAATAATTCTTTGGCATCCTGCGGCCGTTTCCCGCGACCGCTGTTCCCGATGGAAATGCATCGCCGCTACGGCCATTTGGCTCTACAATCGTGCGCGGAGGCGTACGTTTATGATCTTCTCGCCCAAACTTCTCAAAGGCGCGGCCGCTTTTGCCCTTAGTATTTCCGCCGCGCTGCCTCTTGCGCCCGTTCTCCGCTCAAACCAAAACGGCGCTGCGAATCAAGAAAAGGCAACAGGACCATGGAAAGACGCGCAAGTACTCCACGCGGCTGACCTAGTGCGTGAAATTGGGAACCCCAAGGACGGAAGCGCTCCGGCAATCGTTTACGTAGGCTCTCGCACGCTCTTCGAGGGTGGGCATATTCCAGCGGCGTCTTTTCATGGCACTGCTTCCAAAGAAGAAGGCCTTGCGGATTTGAAGAAATGGCTAGCTGGTCTGCCCCGTTCCGCAAATCTGGTGATCTATTGCGGATGCTGCCCCTTCGATCGCTGCCCAAACATCCCGCCGGCTTACGCGGCTCTGCATGAAATGGGTTTCACTCACGTGCGCGTCCTTGTATTGCCGACGAGTTTTGCGTCGGATTGGGTCGAGAAGGGTTATCCCCTGCAAAAAGGGCTCTGAGCCACTTAAACGTTGCCACCAAAAAACGCATGGCCGCGGCCGGGTACCCTTGAAAATTCGACGCCTCGGCAACTCCAACTCACTGCATCGCATCTGGCAGAAGAGCGGCTCGACCTTTCGCGAGCCTGAAGGCACGAATCTGACGACACCAGCCTGAAAGCGGAGGGGCAACATGGCGTTCTGGTCTAGCATCCGATTCTCACTGCGCATTCTCAGGAAGCACTGGAAACTCACCTCCATCGCCATCTTTTCCCTGGCCATCGCGATGGCCGCCGGAGCCGTAGGATTCAGTGTCTTTGACACGCTGTTGCTGCGCCCACCCGCTGTCCTGGCGCCCCAACAACTTGTTTCGGTTTACACCACCATGCCAACCGAAGAGTTCAGCGGCGCCAACTACGACGACTACAAGTTTTATCGCGACAACAATCACGTCTTCTCGGACGTCCTTGCCTTCCCGTACTCCATCGCGGTGCGTCCCATTTCGTACGAAGGCCGCCGCAGGTCCGGGCTGATGAATGCGGTCTCGGATAACTATTTTTCCGTGCTGGGAGTGCGGCCGGTGCTTGGCCGGTTCTTCGCACGAGGCGAAGACGACCGGCCATCCGCTTTGGCGGTTTTGAGCTATTCCTATTGGAAATGGCTGGGAGCCGATCCGAACATCGTTGGCAAGATCGTGACGGCCGACCGCGTGCAACTGAACATCATCGGCGTTGCCCCGGAGAACTTTGTCGGGACCATCTTCAGCGACCTGCCGGATATCTGGTATCCCCTCTCCATAGACGCGACACTCAATCACCAAACGCAGGATTGGCGCACAGACCGCACCGTCCATTATCTCGGCCTGGTGGGGCGACTAAGACCCGGAGTAACGCGTCGGCAAGCGCTGGCGGACGTGCAAATGTTATCGAAGCAACTCGCCGCGGCTTATCCGGAGACCGACAAAAACCGAGTCGCGCAGATCACGGAAACAAGCATGCTGCCGGTGGACTCGGTATCTTCCGCAAAAATCATTTCAGCGATCCTTCTCACCATCGTGGCCCTGGTCTTGTTCGCGGCGTGCTCCAACGCCGCCAATCTGCTGCTTGCCTTGGCCAGTGCGCGCCGCCACGAAATTCTCGTCCGCGCGGCGATGGGAGCGACTCGTGTCCGGCTGATTCGCGATCTTTTGGTGGACAGCACGCTGCTTGCTGCCGGCGGTGGGCTCATTGGTTTCCTGCTGGCGTCGCTTGGACTCAGGCAGTTGATGCAATTCAAGCCTTATCTCCCAGGTTTCGGCGTGATTCCTGTGACGATAGATTTTCGGCCGGATATTCGCGTCGCGATGGCGAGCGTGGCGCTGGTGTTTGTGGCCGGTCTTGCCAGCGGCTTCTTGCCTGGGCTGTACAGTTCCTCGCCCAATCTGTCAGGAGCGCTTAGCGGCGAAATCGCGGTAGGCGGAACGCGCAAAGGACGGATTCGCAATGGGCTGGTAGTCATCCAGGTAGCGGTTTGCACGGTAGTGCTCATCGGTGTGGGTTTGTGCTTTCGCAGCTTGATCAATCTCGAGCGCGTCAATCTCGGGTTTTCCGCGCGCAACGTCGCCATCCTGTCTCTCGACTTGCAAGCCAACGGTTACTCCGAAGAGCAAGGCCGGAGCCTGTACGCAAGGATGCGCGAGGCCGCCGCGCAAATCTACGGCGTGGAATCGATAGGTATGGCCAGCGACCTGCCCTTAAGCGGGAATGGCGGACACGATGAGCAGGTTCGCGTGCAGGGTTCGCACGAGACTAGCCAGCAGGCGGCCACCATCTCAACTATTGCGGTTGACGAGAACTACTTTTCCACTCTCGGTATTCCCGTGTTGGCGGGCCGCGTGTTCACAACGTCGGACACCGCAAAGGCTCCCGCTGTGATTGTCATCAATCATTTGATGGCGGAAAAATACTGGCCCGGCCAAAATCCCATCGGTAAACCGGCTCGCATCGAAAACGGCAACCAACTCGTAACCGTCGTCGGTGTGGTCGGCGACGGCAAATATATCGATATCGACGAACCGGCCCGCCCCTTCATGTATTTTGACTTAAATCAGCGCTACCAATCCGTTGTTTACCTTATGGCACGGACGCAGGGCAACCCGCATCAGTGGCTCTCGCCGATGTCCAATGCTTTTCAGAAGCTTGATTCCCAATTTGCTGTCCAGACCCTGACCATGGATGACTGGATGAATTTCTCCCTCTACATCCCGCGACTTATTTTGATCTGCGCCGGCGTATTCGGCGCCCTGGCCTTTGTCCTGGCAGCGGTGGGACTCTACGGAGCGGTCTTCTATTCCGTAAGTGAAAGAAAAAAAGAACTGGGCATTCGCGTCGCGCTTGGCGCTGCGCCGCGCGATTTATGGAAAATGATCCTGCGCCAGACGAGCATGGTGACCGCCACGGGCGTCTGCCTGGGAACCCTTTGCGGAATCCTCGTCGCCGCACTTGTCCGTTCGCAACTTTACGGAATTCATTCTGTGGAATGGGGTGTGTTTGCCGCCGTCGCTCTCACTATGGGCGGGATGACCGTGCTTACGGCATATTCCGCTGCGCGCCCGTGGATGCGCGCCGATCCGATGGAATCCGTCCGTCACGCCTAGGCAGACGCAATTCCCGCAAGCCAGGCCCGCGAGGACATCTGGAAAATGGCACTAAACTTTGCGCAGAACCAGACAGCTCGCAATCATGTCGTGAATGGCCTGCTTTTTCTCGGTGAAACCAGCGAGGATGTAGCCGATCGCAAGAGGAATCAGGTATGTGATGAATTTGGAGAAGTAACGTCCCGACGCCCGGGCGAACGAAATCGGCTGCCCGCTCAAGTCGGTGACCGTTAGATTGAGCATCTTCTTGCCCAACGTGCCTTGCCAGGAAGAACTCTCCGAGAGCGCGTAGTACAGCCACCTTACCCCAACGGTAATGACAAAAAATCCCAGGACGAACCCTATTCCCACGAAATTGGCCACCTCGTCACTTATGTCCTCTCCGGAACCAATTCGGCCGAGGGCGGCGCCGGCGCCAGTCAATATGAATAGAGGAATCAAAAGAATCAGAAATAAGAAGCCGGAAATTACTCCATCGATGAGAAAAGCAACGAACCGCAGCCAGAAACCGGCGTAAGCCACACCAGCGTACTGCTCGCCGCCGTAACTAGGAGGAACGACAGGGGCATACTGATTTGGATCAACTGGGGATAGAGAAGGAATGGCCGGCACCAGGCCGGAGACGGCTTGGCCGCACGTGGAGCAAAATGCCGTCGTAGCAGAAATCTCGCTTCCACATTTTGAGCAGTACACTAGTTCTCCTTTTCATGCGATCGGTCAAACAGGACGGTGGTTTCGAAAATCCTACTTCCCACTATTGCGCTGGTCAATCATCTCCGGCACTGGCGGTTTCCATGCGCGGTGCGTTCACCTCCGGTCGCGATTCACTCTCTGAATTGTTATACGACTTTGAATGCTCATTGGTTCAATTCACGAGGGCGATTCTCCTGTCGTGAAAATGGCAAGAAATTATCGAGTGCCGCCGAGCGAAAACGAGACCTGACTAGAGTCTTATGATTAGGAAGCACGAAACCATTGGCGTCACCCGCTGCCCGAACACTACAACAGCGGGTGCTTCCGTTGAAATCCCGTGGCGTCTTGATAGGCCCGGGAAAACGCGAGCAGTTTGGCTTCCCCGTAAAGATTCCCAAGAAAGGTGAGGCTCACCGGTGTTCCCGGGCCGCCGGCATTCTGAAAATCGCTGGGATCATCTGTCAGCGGCTTGGGCGCATCATCGCCACGGAAACCGTTGGGCAAAATCACGGACGGGTGACCGGTCAGATTGGTGATGACGAGCTGCTGGCCGTTGGTCGGCGCCACGATCACGTCAATTCCCTCAAACACTTTTGCCACCGCGTCCATGGCCATTCGCCGGGCCCGGCTCGCCTGGATATACTCGACCGCCGGAATGAAACGCGCCGAACGGAACGAATTCGGCCAATCAAACGGCTTCTGTGAAGTGAGCAATTTGTCGTTGCCAGTCCGCGTCAATTCATCAAAAGCCGCAGCCGCTTCCGCCGTGAGCATCGTGGTCATCTCGCGGTATGGAAATTTCGGCATCTCCACGGGAATGAGATTCACGCCCATCTCTTTCAGTTTTGCGAGCGCCGCGTCGTTATATTTTCTGTCGTACTCCGCCCGGGCGCGGGCTGCCTCCCTGCGCCGCTTCTGTTCATCGCGCTTTTCTTGCTCTTCCGGCGTCGCGACCGGTTCCTCTTTCGCTTCTTGCGGCGTCTCTTGCGGCGTGGGCTGGAACTCCGCCTTTAGATAACCCACGCGGAGCTTCCGCCAATCCAGCGCTGCATCCCAATGAAACGCCGCGTCCTTCACGCTCGGGTCCGCACCGTCCGGTCCATAGATCGCTTCCAGAACGAGCGCACAATCTTCCACCGCGCGGCAAATCGGCCCGAGCTTGTCCATGCTCCAGGAGAGCGCCATCGCGCCGGTCCGTGGCACGAGCCCAAACGACGGCCGCAAGCCCGTGCAACCGCACCTCGTCGATGGCGACGAAATCGACCCCAGCGTCTCCGACCCAATGCTGAATGCCACGCATCCCGCGGCCGTCGCCGAAGCAGGTCCAGCAGACGATCCGCTCGACCCTTGGCCTGGATTCCAAGGATTCCGCGTCACGCCGCCAAACCAATTGTCGCCCAGCGCCAGCGCGCCAAGCGTCAGCTTTGCTACCAGCACCGCGCCCGCCTCATCCAGCCGTTTCACCACGGTCGCATCTTCCTCGATCATCTGATTTTCGAAACCGCCGGCGCCCCACGTCGTGCGATAGCCCTTTACAGCCAGCAAGTCTTTTGCGCCCCATGGCAATCCGTGTAGCGGTCCTCGATATTTCCCGGCGGCAATCTCGCGGTCTGCCTCCTTGGCCTTGGCTCGCGCGCGCTCTTCCGTCAGCGTCACAACAAATTTCAGTTTGGGGTCGTAGCGCTTCAACCTCTCCAGATACATCTCGGCAAACGCCATCGAGGAAACTTTCTTCGTCCGCACCAACTCGGCCAAATCGCGCACGCTCGCAAAGGCCACATCCTCCAAATTCTTTGGCGTACCAGGCGCAGCGATCGTCGACAGCTTCGAAATCCGCGACGGCCGCCCTTCGGTCTCAAGTTTTATCCCCGGTAGCACCGGATCAAAAACCAGGCAAGGCCCTACGGAATTCGGAATGTGCAGCGCGTAAATCGCTTCGTAACTCTTGGCTTGCTGGTTCAGGTTGTCGAGCATCATCTCCTTGGTTTCGTCCGGGATAGGCACATCCGCGATGGCTGCGGCATTGTCAATCATTTCTTTGGTGATCTTTGCCGCCCCTTGCGATTGCGTTTGTGCCCATAAGACGCCAGGAAACAGCGTCCCGCCCAGACCCAGCCCAGAACACGCGCTCAAGAATCGTCTGCGATCCAGCATCGGCTTCTCTCCTTGGCACAACACCGGCGCGCGATTGTAATACAAATACGCCGCCGCCATGACCTCTCAGTGCGCGAATCGAATTGTGGGGATGACGTCTTGAAGGGTGGCTGACTCCGGAAACAAGACGCGCATTGTCGGTGAGTTCAGGCTCCAAAACGAAGGGCAGCGCCTCGTGCTGCAAACTGCGAGACGCTGCCTCAAAAAACTTCAAATCGCGGTTGTGCGCTACCTGTCGTACTTCAAGCAGATTTCGAGCTGGCGAATCGCTTCATCCGTCGCCCGAAGCGCCTCTACTCTGTGGCCCCCGAAATCGTGCGCGGCGTGATCCAGATGCTCTCGAGCGTGACGCAGCGAATTGAGAGCATCGTGGATTTCTGGATGTTCCGCTGGGGTCGCCTTGGCCGGTTCTGGTGCGGGCGCTGGGGCGGGCACGGCGCTTGCATTAGCGGTATGGGGCGCGGCCGGGGCAGAGGCGCTGAACGCCACCGCCAAAATCAATGCTGCGAGAATCACTACACCTAGGATTTTTACTTTCATGAACCACTCCTCCTCGTCCGATCTTTGGCTCGGACTGCCAGATGTTCCTCAATCCACCGTTTGCACCTTCGCCGAGATGACCCGATTGACCTGATCCCGGCAAACGCACCAAAGAGGCCCGTTCGGCTCGAATGAGCCGCTACTCCTCTTCAATTCTTAGGTCATCTTCTCGGGCATTAACAGGAGAATTTTTGGAGAAGCGCACAATCAGAAACTGCCCAGTCGGACAGCGAACTCCTTTCTTGTGACTGCTATCAGCAGGCAGCGATGATTCCGAAACCGCAGGTCAATCACAGTACAGCCCAGGAAAGCGATTAGGTTTCTGCAATTGCCATCGATTATAGCGATAAAATGCGTATTATCGTCTTCCTTTGGGACCTGTCACTTCTCTTGCCGGAGGAATCTCATGGCGTGTCCATCCTCACTAAGAATCTGGGTGGGCACTCGCAAAGGTGCGTTTGCGTTCACCTCCAAAGACCGCAAGAAGTGGGACTGCGATGGCCCGTTTTTCGCCGGTCAGGAAGTGCATCACGTGGCGCAGGATCCTCGCGATCCGAAGCGCCACTACGCTGCAGTCGGAAATGCCTGGTTCGGTCCGCATCTTCATGCCAGCACGGACAACGGCAAAACGTGGCAAATCTCCGAAAAAGGACTCGAAGTTAAAGGCATCAACCGGCAAATCCTGGCAAGTCACAGAAAAAGGAATGGAGCTGAAGGCGACCCCCGATGCCACCTTGAAACGCATCTGGCACATCGCACCCGGTGCGGCTGACGAACCCGGCGTCGTTTACCTCGGGCCGATCCCGGTGTGCTCTTCCGCAGCGGCGATAACGGCGCGAATTGGGAAATGGTCGCTGGCTTATGTAATCATCCGACGCGCGAAAAGTGGAATGCCGGCGCCGGCGGCCTGATGGTCCACTCGATTCAATGCCTCGGCAAGGGCCGCCTCATCGTTGGTATTTCCGCCGCCGGCACGTTTCGCTCGAACGATGGTGGAAAAACTTGGTTGCCCTTCAAAAGCAAAACTCCGCGTGGCCCGCAGTCGCAACGGTGGCAAAACGTGGAAGTTTCTGAGCAAAGGCTTGCCCCAGTCCGATGCCTACGACCTCATCCTTCGCGAGGCGATGTCTTCCGATGACCGCGATCCCGCCGGGGTCTACTTCGGCACGACAGGTGGAACGTTGTTTTACACGCGGGATGCGGGCGATTCCTGGCACGTTCTCTCAGGTCATCTCCCACCGATCTATTCGGTTACGGCTGCGTTGCACTGAGGGCACTGCACCGAGAGGGTTGAGCCGTCCACGATTCACCGACAGCATTGCCACTACGGTGCATTGGAGCAGCGAGTCTTAATTTCATTTCAAGAGCGCAAACGCCACATACACTCCGCCGGAGGGCGACTTGAGATCCTTCCCTCCACCCGCCGCGATGACAACATATTGGCGCCCATTCACAGCGTAAGTTGCCGGCGTGGCATTTCCGGAAAAAGGCAGTGTCGATTCCCACAGTAATTCGCCTGTAGCTTTGTCGTACGCGCGGAATTTTCTGTCGAAGTCACTCGCCCCAATGAATACCAGCCCTCCCGCAGTCACCACCGGGCCTCCATAGTTTTCCGTCCCCGTGTTCTTCAGGCCCTTCGCGGCGAGTTCTGGATACTCACCCAGATTTATTTTCCAAACGAATTCGCCGGTATTCAGATTAATTGCGTTCAGCGTACCCCAAGGTGGGGCGATTGCCGGATAACCATCTGGGTCCAGAAATTTGTGATAGCCCGTAAACCGGTACTTCATATCCGGTGGTGGAGGTTCCGAGCTCGGCAACTCTTTGGACCTCCCGCTCACGAGAAAATCGATGAGTGCTTCAAGCTTCCCGTCGTCGAAATTCGCGAAGGCCGGCATCCGCCCTTTGCCGTTCTTGATCGTTGCCCCAATCTGCTGCGGCGACAACCGGTTTCCAACCCCGACGAGCGAGGGCATCGCCGGCGGCGACCCGGTCATCTTCTCGCCGTGACAAACGCTGCATTGGCTCATGTAAACCGCCTTAGGACCGTTTTCTCCGGTATCCGGCGCCAGCGCGCCCGTCCATGCCATTTCGTTGGCATTCACATAAAGAATCGCCGTTTGCGTATCAACGGCCGAGCCACCCCACTCCGCTCCTCCGTCGAAACCGGGAAAAATCACGGTGTCTTTTCCTACGCTGAACGGCACGAATTGCCCTTCGCTGCGAAACGTTCGAAATCTCTCGAGTGCCCACGCATGCGCCTCGGGCGTGCGATTTGTCAGCATGTCCTCGCTAAGCAATTGCCGCGCAAACGGCGCTGGCTTGTTGGGCAAAGGCTGTTCGGCAGCAGCAACCTCGCCCGGCACAGTGCTTGGCGGATACTTCCGGTATTCAATCGGAAAGAGCGGTTTCCCGTTAACGCGGTCGAACAAATAAACAAATCCCTGCTTGGTCGTCTGCGCCACGGCGTCGATATCTCTGCCGCCCCGATTCACCGTCACTAGCGTCGGCGGTGACGGAAAATCGCGATCCCACAGATCGTGCCGCACTCCCTGAAAATGCCAGATTCGCTCGCCAGTTTGAGCACTCAAAGCGATCAGACAGTTGGCAAACAGATCGTGGCCCACACGGTTGGCGCCATAGAAATCAAACGCCGCCGATCCCGTTGGCACATAAACAATTCCTCGCTTCGCATCTATCGCCATGCCCGCCCAGTTGTTCGCCGCCCCGCTGTACTTCCACGCTTCTTTCGGCCACGTCTCGTAACCAAATTCGCCGGGGTGCGGAATCGTGTGAAACGACCATCGCAATTTCCCCGTTCGAACGTCGTAGGCGCGCACGTCTCCAGGCGCCGCGGGCAACGTCTCCGGATTTCGGCCCCCAACAATAATCACGTCCTGGTAAACAATCCCCGGGCTCGTCAGCGCCACAGATTGTCGTTGGGGATCGCGTCCGAGATCGCCGCGCAGATCTATCCGGCCGTCTTTTCCAAACGATTCGATCGGTTTGCCTGTGTTGGCATCGAGCCCGTAGAGAAAATTCATCACTCCAACGAGGATTCTCTTATCTTTCTCACTCGACCAGTAGGCTAAGCCACGATCCGGTTGCGTGCCTTTAATCCCCGAATCAAATTTCCACAAAAGTTTGCCGCTCGCAGCGTCCAACGCGAAAACCTTTTGCGTCGGCGTGATTCCGTACAACACACCTTCGACAATGATTGGACTCGTTTGCAGCCCGCCCTGCTCGCCAGTGTCGAAACTCCAAGCGACCGCCAGCTCTTTCACATTTGTACGATTGATTTGCGCGAGGTCGGAATAGTGCGTATTGGCTGCTGCGCCGCCATACGCTGGCCAATCACGGCTTTCGCCATTGGAATTAACGGGAACTTGGGAGGCCGCGACGCGGACCAGCAACGGCGCCGAAAAGGTCATACTTGAAACCGCGACCGCGCAACACATCGCAGCCAGCTTTCTTTCGAATCGTCTCATGCCTTAACTCCGCAATGCGCGTCAGGGTATCACGCAATCGCTCGGGCACAATACGCTCTGGAAATTTTGCTCCTTTCCATCATAAAAAATCCGGCGGCCCGAAAATCGGCGACGCCGGTTCGTCTGCTGAGGAGGGAGAAAACAATGTCTAAGTCGCAACGATTAGTGTCCGCGCGCCTTTCGACTGGAATTTCCAGTCGTCTTACGGCCGATGGGCGGCGAAACTGTCTTGAGCATTTCCTTGGCTTGCTCCAAATGCTGCTGGATCATCGGAACGGTCTCCGCGGCAAAGCCTCTGATTACATCGTCATTGCCATGGTTTGCCTCTCGCTGAAAGTCCCGCAAATCCTGCTGGTGGTCTTTCACCATGTCCTGTGCATAGGCCTGGTCAAAGTCGGGGCCGCTTAGTTTGGAAAGTCGGTCGTAAGCAGCTTGGCCCGTGGCCGAGATATCCGTGGGCAGCCCAATGTGCTCCTCTTTAGCCGTTTCCTTCAATTTGTCCCCAGCTTTTGTGTGCTCAGCCACCATGCGAGTTCCGAAAGCCTTTACTTCTTCGCTCGATCCCTGATCCATTGCGAGTTTCCCCAATTTGATCTCTGCTAAGCCTCCGCGGGCGGCTACCTTGGCAAACGTTTCGTCCTTCATCGCCGCCTCGGCGGTCGATAACAAGGGCGAGCTGCCGTGGGGTCCCAATACCACCCAGCAGCCCAACGTAGTCAGAAGAAGTGTCAACCCCGCGACGTAGGAGATCTTGGCGGTCGTCGTCTCCAACTGCATGTGCTCTCCTTCATTCCAGGCCGGGCCTTACGACGTGTACCTTACAAGGACCGCGCTTCTGGAGCCCATCCGGTGATTCCATTATCTCGGCGTCAAACATTCCTGAGCTATACCGGATTGCACTGGTATAATCCGGCGGGATTTGTTGCAATTCCTCAGGCAAATTGCTTAAACGAGGCAAAAATGTCCGCAAACTTATCGTGGCTGATCGCTTCTCTGATGTTTTTGGCTTTTGTGGCTGGAGGCGGCCGAGTCCCCGCTCCTCCCACTCACGGAATGCTGGTCGTGGCCAACCAGCGCGAACATACCGCTCTGCTCATCGATCCGGAGACACGTCAGGAGCTTGCGAAAGTCGTCGTCGGAGTCAACGGCCACGAAGTCGCCGTCTCGCCCGACTCACGCTTCGCCTACGTTCCCATTTACGGCAATTCTGGCGTCGGCAAACCCGGCACGGACGGCACAACAATCGACATCGTAGATTTACGCGACCACAAACTGGCCGCCACCATCGACCTCGGTAAGCCTCTTCGTCCCCATCGCGCGGAATTCGGCCCCGACGGCCTGCTGTATGTCACCGCAGAACTCGACGAGGCGGTTGACGTCGTTGATCCCGCCACGCGCATGGTCGTTGCGCAAATCCCTACCGGCGCGATCGAATCCCACATGATCGTCGTTTCTCCCGACGGCGCACGCGCCTACACCGCCAATGTGGCCGCAGGCAGCGTGAGCGTTCTGGACCTCAAGAAGCGCACTCTGGTCACCGTTATCCCCGTCGCAAAAATCGTCCAGCGAATTTCAATCTCCGCCGATGGCAAGCGCGTCTTCACGCACGATCAAGACACTCCGCGCATCGCCGTCATCGACACAGCGACAAATAAAGTCGCCGGTTGGATTCCAGTCCCTGCAACCGTCTATTCCTCTTCACCGACCGCCGACGGCCGCAAGTTGCTGGCCTCCTCTCCCTCCGGGAAAATCTTCGTCATTGATCTGGCCACCGCAAAGGTAGAAGAATCCTTCGACATCCCGCCCGCTTTGGGCGAACTCCTGCTCACGCCCGACGGCAAGTTTGCCTTCGTAAGCTGTCCGGCGGCTGGAACAATCGAGGTCCTCGATATCTCCGCGCACAAACTGCTGCAACCGATCAAGCTCACCCCCGGCGTGGACGGCCTCGCCTGGGCGCCGGCAATCTAATTATTTTATTTTCGCCAGCTTGTACGGGAATCACCCATGGACATCGACTGGATCCGCAATCTCTGCCTTTCGTTTCCCCAGACCACCGAACAGATTCAATGGGGCGACGACCTCGTCTTTAAGGTGGCCGGCAAGATTCATGCAGTCACGGTCCTCAACCCCGCCAAAATTTGGCTCTGCTTTAAAGTATCCCCGGAAAACTTCGCGGAGTTGACGGAACGTCCAGGCATAATTCCTGCGCCTTATTTGGCGCGCGCCAAGTGGGTCGCGCTAGAAACCAAAGACGCTCTATCGCCCGACGAACTTGCTGTGCGGTTGCGTGAGTCTTACGACCTGGTCGTTGCCAAACTACCTAAGAAAACCCGCGAGGCCCTCGCCAGCGGCAAAGCCCCTGCGCGAACAAAACCCTCCAAAAAGCCCATGGCCATGCGGCCCTTCCGAAAGCCGCGCCACAAAAGGAAAAAGCCCTCCCGGTAAAGAGAGGGCTTCCGTTTCCGATGATCTCTAATCTTCGTAAGAACTATGCGGTCGCTTTGGAATCGGCGCCACGGCGCAGCGGCCTGGCTCCGGCCAGCGGGAAACTCATGTGCCAGAAATTCGAGTCCGCCGAAATAAACTCCACGCCCACGTACGTCTTGCTTTCGCGGTCGCGCCTGACGGAAACCACTCTGGATTCCACTGTCCGGTCGCCGTTTTCGTTCACCAGAATGAGCATCTGTCCCACGACCACGGGCTCATCGATCTGCAGCAGTGCCCCGTGGCGGTTCACCGATTGCGACTTGGCCTTCACGCGGAACTTATCGCCGTTCTCATCCTGTCCGTGCACAGTGACAGGGACCGTAATGCTCACCCGCAATGTTCGGCGCCGTTCTTTGCAGCGAAAATGAAGTATAGCCATGAGAGACTCTTACCTCTCGATGAGATAAACTTAAAGACTCGGGGACCTAAGCCTGCCCATACAGGACTGGCTTCAGCATCGTCACCTTCGTGAACATAATGCTGAAGTGAACGGTCGACACGAGCGAGGAAACAAGCACGAACGTCGTCCACATTGTTCGTATTCTGGGATTTGGCACGCATCCCGGCAATAGCAGGACGGTACCAAAGTGACCCGGTTTGTTCCGGTACTCTAGTACGTTACCCGAGATAGTTCAATACCATTTTGGGAATACATCGTACAAGAGTAGTGCACGCTAGCACCCGTACGTTTCTCTTCCCCACAAAATGAGCCCTAAAGATCAACCCCGCTCACTTAGCCAAGCAGTACCAGCTTAATTCCCGATAAGGTTTCGCCTTAACTCCATTATATTCTTTGACTTAAGGAACATCATTGTTCCCCTGTGGATCTCTGGCTTTCAAGGTCGATGAATTCGACCTTCCAGGGTCTGGTTTCCAAGTCCAATCGCGCCACTGTAACCGGTAGGTAAAAACGTCTCGGACCGGCGCTCCCCGGGTTTATGTAGAGCACACCGTCTTTTTCAGTCTGCCCCGGTTTATGCGAATGTCCACTCACCACTATGTGGAATCCTTCTGCTGCCGGATTAATGCCTAAGTCTTGCAAAATGTGGAGCATATAGATCATTATCGAACCTGCTTGAATGAGTTCGATGAAGGGCAGAACCTGCGCCCATTCGGCCCTATCTACATTTCCGCGCACCGCGACCACCGGAGCAATCGTCTTCAAGGTTTTAAGGATTTCTGGAGCGCCCACATCCCCGGCGTGGAGGATCAGGTCTGAACCATGCAAGGCGCGCAAGGCCTCTTCTCGCAGCAATCCATGCGTATCCGAAATTAACCCTAGGATTTTCATCTCATTATCCGAGGATTGTTCTCCCTGGGCCAAGCTTTTTCATGTTGGGCAGGCGCGCGCGTATTCAACCAACTGGTTGAATAAAAAACGCTGGTGTCGTCTCCTCAAAACTAGCGCGACGGCCCGCTCAGCCATCGCGATATCTCATCACGGCTCAGCAGCTTCCCAACATTTTCACAGCACCTTCACAATATCCAGCGCGTTCACTCGAGCCCGCTGAACTTCCAGGCCCCAATGCAAATGCGGCCCGGTGACGCGGCCTGTTGCTCCGACTCTTCCCAAGACAGTTCCCGCGACGACTTCTTCCCCAACTTTCGCATCAATTTCCGAGAAGTGGCAGTAAAACGTGTAAATCCCTAAACCGTGATCGACAATGACGGTGTTCCCCGAAAAAAATAGCTCTTCCGCTAGAACCACACGTCCCTTTTGCGCCGCATGCACTGGCGTGCCCGTCGGCGCTGGAAAATCCACGCCGCCATGCGGCGAACCTGGATGACCATTCAAAACGCGGCGCTTCCCAAAGTTGCTACCTTTAAAGTCGCCGTCCAGCGGCACACGAAATCGTCCATCCCACAATCGTTCCGGCGTCACGCGGTCGTAAATCTCGCGCAGGCGTTTCGTTTCCGCCGCCGCGCGAGCCTCTTGCTCCGGGTTCGGTTCGACAAACTGTTTTTTCACCGTCAGGTTTTCAGTGGCGAAGTGTCCTACTTTCACTTCGACCGTCGCGCGGCAGCTCACTCCTTCGCCGCTTTGCAGCTGACCAGCAACTGTGAACTCATACTTCCCCGCCGGTTTTTCCAAATCCACTCCAAGCAGAGCCTTCCGCACATCTGCGCTCGATGCTCCTTGTTCCCTCGCTCCTCCCAGCCAAAATGGGATATCCCGGTCGTTCCATTTGCCACTGACTTCCCCCAACGGCTTCGCGCTGCGTATCTGTGCCAGGAGCAGCGTGCCCTGAGCCGTATCTGGCGCGCTCAACGTCAACTCGACGCCGTTTCCGCAATCCTCAGCCCTGGCTGCCGTGGCAAGCAATAGTGTTCCACCCAAGACAATCGCAGCCCTGAGTCCGCCCGAAATTCCTCGAAATTTGCGGAAGGAGAAGCTCATTATTTCGGCCGCAAAGCTTGAACCCGCGGTTCCACCTTTGCAAATTGGGCGCGCCCCAGCTTCGAGCCCATGATTACTTTTTCGACGTTTAGAAACATGTCGGGGTTTTTGGTCTTCTCTCTGAGCTCCTTCAAAAAGGGCCGAACCTTGGCAAAAATAAAAAACAATTCACCACAGAATGAGGGCGTAAAAAATAACTTTTCGCTGAGCACACCGTTCAGCACGAACGACCCCGCAATCCCCCAATAGCTCAGCACCTGCCTCAGCCAGTTGTTCTCGTCGGAACCCAAGGCCATCACGACTTTCACGTACTCATCCGCATTATTTGGCCAAAATTCGGTCAGCCACCACTGCCGCGCTTTCCGCATCTCTGCTTCGCGCTTCAGGTTATACAACTCGAGAATCAAGCGTGCATCTTCAATGGTCGGTTTCTTCGCCATCATTATTCTCCCAAAATTCTCCCAAATCCTTCTGGTAGGAATTCTACCTTCTGGGTCGGCTTTTGTGGTTCAGGATTCTTGATGTTTGTCGCTCATGTAAAATCTCTGCGCGCCGTGTCACGTATCCGCAGACGACTCCACGCATTTCTCAGCGCGAGCATTCTCGCTATTTACTCGCGCGGCGGGGTCGGGGATGATGCATGCTCGAAAGTCGAGTCCCTGCCACACTGGAGGAGAGATTTCATGCGCAGAGAATTTGTCATGGCGACTGCGGTCGCGGTCTTCACACTATTTGGTTACGCTTCGCTTGGCGCTCAACAAACTTTCGCGCCCTCCGGGGTCGCCTCATCCACGGCAAAGCAAACCGAAGCAGATGAATACACGCGTTACGAACTTCTCGCGCCGCAAACCGCCAGTTTCAAAATCTATTACGAAGTCACCGCCACAACGCCTGGCGCAAAGTTTTTCTACAATCCCATCCGCAAAGGCAGCGCCGCCAGCGACGAAGCCGTCTTCGATTCCATGACCGGCGCGCCGCTTCCGTTCGAAGTGGTCAACGGCACAGAAGCGCGCAAAGACCCGCTCATGGCCGACGCGGACGCCGATACAAACTTCATCAAAATTTCTCTAGCACGGCCTGTGCCGCAGGATGGCCACGGGCGAGTCCTGATCCTAAAGACATACAAAGACGCCAAGAGTTTCTATCGCGAAGGCGATGCCATCGTTTTCAATCGTCCGCTCAGCATCAAACGAAACAAAGTCGTTCTGCCCGCGGGCTACGAACTCGTCGGCTGCAATGTGCCGTCGCAAGTTCTACCAGAACCCGATGGCCGCATCGCGATCAGCTTCCTGAACGCCGGCTCCGGCGAGGCACCGCTAATTCTCCGAGCTAAACTCGGCGCCCAAACCGGTCCATCTGCCGCTTCGCAATCCGCCACCCAAGCCCGCAGTTGGGAATCGCCCTTCCAAGGAGAATCCGAGCGAGCGCGGCTCTCCGAGCGCGCTCATCAGGATCGCGACATCGTTTATTTTCTGCAACAGCCGGAAACGCACGCTTTCAGCCTTTACCACGACTACACGGAATCTCATGAAGGAGCCGACAAATACCTGAACGTCGTCCGCGAAGGCAGCACCGTTTCTGATCCGTCCGCCTATATTCTGGATACTGGCGAAAAGCTTCCAACCAAGATGATGACCGGGGCAGATCTCGCCGCCGCAAAAACTGACGCGGGCGAGCCGGTCACTCCCACCACGCAAGTGGTCCTTATCCCCTTCCCGCCAGTGAAAAAAGGGCAGTCCATTCGTCTACGCATCTCCGAAACCTACACCGCGCCAACCAGCTACAAACTCGACGGAGACGAACTTATCTTCGATCGCAGCTTAGGCAGGCCCCGCAACGCGGTAGTCCTCCCCACAGGCTGGTATCTCACCACTAGCGCCATCCCCGCCACTATCACGCAACTTCCAGACGGCCGCATCCGCCTCGATTTTTGGAATGGCCGCCCCGATTCCGTCGATGTCCTGATCAAGGCAAAACACCGGGCTGTGTCTGCCACAAAGTAATCCGCATCCGTTTGCACGCGACCTTAGCCCCAAACTGTTCACATTACACTTTCACGGCTCGCTTAGACGCGGCTTCTCCAACTCTCTTGCCTCCGCACTCGATCAGCACCTCGCACGCCTCCAGGCACGCGCGCTTGAACTCCTTCTCGATGGAAGCGTCGACTCTCTCTCCCAGCAGCAAAATCGCAGTCCCGTGCACCGCCGCGACCAGCGCAAGCGCAAGTTGCGTATAGTCTGCCGGAGCGCCGCCCATATCCTCCGCCAGCTTTTCCCGGACATACTCGAACGACGGCAACCGTTCCCTGCGCGCAAAACGCTCCGCCCAATCCGAAGTCAGCAGCAAATATTCATTTCCATTGGCAATCGCAAACTCAAGTCCAAGCCGGCAAACCTCCACCGAAGACTTCGCGGGCTGCAGGGCAGCGAACATCCTCTCTCTCGCCCTCACGCGCATGAAGACGATCAAGTCGTGCTTGTCCTGGAACCTCTCATAGAGCGTCGGGGTCGTCGTCTTCGCAGCAAGAGCCACTGCCCGCATGGTTACGGCATGTTCCCCGCCTGTGCTCCACAATTGATACGCAGCATCAACGATTCGGCCTTCCAACTGTTTATCCGCTTTCCTCGGCATTCACTTGTCCTCCCGACTTTGCATAAACTGAATTATATTCTTGACAACGTTAAAGAAACAACGTATAAATAACCCTCGCCATCGCGCCTGCGCTTGGCCCGGCCCCCATCAAAAAACTTAGTAAGGAGTAGTCACAACACGTTATGGCTAGATTTGAATATACCATCACCACAAAGGCCAGCCCCGCGCTCGCCTGGCTCGTTTTTTCCGATACACACCGCTGGAACACCTTCGCCAATGTCTATGGTGAACTGCGCTGGCGCGACGGCAATCCCTGGGAGCCCGGCAGCCGTCTCCAGATTGAACTTCTACGCCCCGTGAATGCCGTCGTGGACCACGTCATTACCACATGCGTCCCAGGAAAGAAAGTGGGCTGGATCGATCATGCTATCGGCGTCGCCATAGCTCAATGGGTGACTTTCGAAGTACGGCAGGAAGACACTCGCATCCACACCTGGGGGGAAGTCATTCACTCCGGCATCAGTATTGGCGGACGCACCGTGGAAGAACTGATCGCCAGCTTCACGAGAACCTGGTACGAGGCTTTTCGTCTAGCCTGCAACCAGCTTGTCCTGCCCGGAGGCGCCGGTCCTGATGAGGCTAGTTTTATGACTCAGTGACGGGCCGGCGGCTAAAGCTGAACGCCGCGAACCCAGGCGTGGCCTGAAAAGAAATCGCGCTCCCCGCACACAGGAATCCCAAGATTGCCGGCGCTGTGGTTTGGGGTTGCACAAGTCGCCAGCCACTCTCTGCCTAAGCCATATTCCTCTGGGTCGCCTGTGGCATGGTCCACTCGCCAACACTTACAAATAGCTCCAACCCAATCGCAAACGAATCCTTCCCCAAGGGCTGGCAGTAAACGACGCGCGCTCTGGACCTCAGGTTTCCCAAGAGTGATCTGACCGTTACATGGTCATTGGGATGCCACGGCTTGCTCGTCACCACACGCGCACCTCGGGCGCTCACGTTTTCTGTGACGCCCTGCTGAGCCACGGTGTGGATATCCAATCCGGACAGATCCACGGTGACATGCACCGGAGAACGGTCTTCCAATCGGCGCGCCTCGGCGTCCGTGGGCATCGCGCTGCTTTCTGGGCCGGGTTCTGGGAGTGGACGTTGTGGTGGGTTCAACGACTGGCAGATCATACGCTTCCAGCACCCAAGATGGTCAAGAAGTTTCATTCCCCATGAAACGTCCTGGTAAACTGTCCGGCAACGCGACACCTTCATCCCACCAGCGAACGTCTGAGAAGCATTTCCTTTTTTTCGTCTAAAGATAACTCCTTATTTTTCTGCTAGTTATACTTGGACCAAAATGGGTTATCCGATTGCCCTATTTTGGAGGTTTGGTTAGCAGACGTCTCTCCACTTACTTCTAGGAGGCCGCCATGAAAAAGCACGAGCGCATCCGAGAAAAGGTCACCATTTTGCCGACCTCCATGTATCTCTCAAAGATGCACGATGCTGGCTGGACGCTTGTCGCGCTCGAATGGGAGCGCGAAATCGAAACCTCCGCCACGCCCGAGCCTCCCGAAGAGATCCAAGGCACGGAAGAAATTCCCTTCGGCCTGCGCATCGCCGCAGACTGTCATCACCTCGAAGACGATCCCCTCGAGACGCAAACACTCAAGTTCCTCGCCGAGCTCGTCGTCCAGGATGTTTCTTTCACTAGCATGGCCGACGCGCTTAACATCCGCGATTATCGTACGCGCGACGGCCGTCCCTGGACTTCCGCCGCCGTCTTCCGTCTCATTCCCCGCTTGATCGATGTGGCTCCGCGCATTCTCTCAGGCTCCGAATGGGAATCCCGGAAAAAGCAGCTTACCCGCGTCGCCTGGAACTCCTAACCAGCCACACCGGATCACTAGCGCCTAGGTGTGCTGGCCGTCTCCCGGCTCTCACCCCACACGTCGGCTCACGCCATTAATTCTTGCTTACTCTCTCCTTGACATTCTACCTATCCGCAACATATATAGGTAGAATGTCTAGGAAGAATGACCCTGGCGTATTCCTCCTGATTGCAGCGGTGGTTTTTGCCATTGCTCCGGCAGCGGCTCTGGCGAATCCGATGGGCACGGAACGAGAAGCCCTATACGCACTCGTCCTGCAAATTCAGAAGGCCGATTACGAAGACAACCGACCGGGTCTTCAACATCTCTATGGGGAGCTAGCGCCGTTCACGGAGAACAAGGATTTTGCGTCACGCGTGAGATACTGGCGGGGCTTTACGCTGTGGCGCAAAGCGATAAACGGCTTCAACGATAACGTCGACAAGAAAGATCTGGAGCAGGATCTCCATCGAGCTGCAGAAGAATTCGAGAAGTCGGCCGTGGCAGATCCTGCTTTTGTGGATGCGAAAATTGCGCTCGGATCGTGCTTCGGTCTCCTCGCCTACTCCGTCAACAAAAAAGATCCAACGGAAATGCAAGCTTTGGTAGCAAAGTCCCGGCAAGCGCTGAAAGACGCTCAGACGATGGCGCCCGACAATCCTCGCCTGCTTTGGGTGCTTGGTCCAATCTATTGGAACATCCCTGTGGAGCGTGGAGGCGGCCAGGCCAAAGCTATGGATGCATATGAGAAGGGCCTCGAAACACTCCGGACACATAAAAACGCGACGAACGACCCTCTAGAGCCGACTTGGGGAGAGCCCGAGTTACTCATGAATCTTGCGTGGTCCAACCTGAACCGTACAACACCGGACCTGAACGCCGCGGAGAAATATGCGCAATCTGCGTTGGCACTCGTCCCCAATTGGCATTACGTTCGCGAAGTTTTAATACAGCAGATTCGAGACGCCAAGGCAAAGCAAAGCGGAACGAGTTAGATCTGTGCCCGTGGGTTTATGCCGGTGAAGCCAGTTTTTTGTAGATATCGTTTGCGCGCTGCATCACTTGAACTCAGGAGACATAATGCCCACTGAAAAATCGGATTTGCTCCAAGGCACTCTCGACATGCTCATTCTGAAAATCGTGGCTCTCGGCCCGGTCCACGGCTACGGCATCTCCATGCGAATCCGTCAAATCTCCAAGGAAGTCCTGCAGGTTCAACAAGGCTCGCTCTATCCGGCCCTACATCGCCTCGAAAAGCGCGGGTGGCTTGCAGCCGAGTGGGGCGCCTCCGACAAGGGT
>DATDHE010000293.1:0-3078 GCA_036521695.1 Candidatus Acidiferrum sp.
GTTCGAATCAATTTCACTCGCGCTTGCGGCCAACGCGACCGCGCGAAGCGCGCAAATCGATACAATGGCTACCACCGCAGAGACAACTGGGGCTGCTCGAACAGAGTTCGATTTCACCGATCGCCCTAAATCTTTCGAACTAAGGTCGTGCCGGTTGCATATTCAGCGACGTTCGAAGTGAGCGACATAGGCCGCATGTCGCTTTGCCCTTTAGTTGAATGATATCCGCTCGTGTCGTCCGGGCCGATGCTTATGATCTGCACCGCATTTTGCTTTTGAGATCTTTTGTAGTGCTCCCCTCGAATCAAGCCACGAGTTTGGGTTGTAGCCCACGGAACTCACGCGGGCTGCGATAGCCGAGCGCCTGGTGGGGCCGTTCGGCGTTGTACCAGTTAATCCACTTGCTAATCGCAGCGCGGGCTTCGGTGAAGTCACCGAAGTTGTGCTGCCAGACACATTCCTCCTTTAGGCTGCGGAAAAACCGCTCGACGATGCCGTTTTGCTCGGGCGTGTAGGGAGTGATGAACTCCTGGCGTAGCCGGTAGTCACGGCAGGCGGCGCGAAAGCGCCGGCTCTGAAAGATCAACCCGTTGTCGCTGCGCACTACCGGCGTCGCGCCGTCGGGACGCAGCGTGCCGAACCGCGTCAGACATGCTTCCTCGAGGGCGCGCTCAGCTTCCTTCGCGCGACCCCGCAAGGCGAATTCGTAACCCGTTACTTCGCGGTCGTGGCAATCGATGACCGCAGTTAGATGACCCCAGCCGTCAGCTCCGCACGGAACATGCGTGACATCCATGGCCCATCGCTCGTCGCTCCGCTGGGCGCGACTCTTAAGGCCCTGAACTCGTGGCCGCGGGGTCACGGTACGTTGATGGACCAACCAGCCCTTCAGCTTCAGCACTCGATACACAGCCTTGCGGTTGACGTGGATCCCCTGTCTGAAGCGCAGCAGAGCCCATAGCCGCCGATAACCAAAAGTCGGATGGCGCTCGATTAACTGCTGGATGCGTACTACCAGTGCTGCATCGAGCCGCGGTGGCAACCGCAGCCAATGCCGCGCGCGCCCGCAGCCGGGCGCGGGGAAACCTAAGCACTCGACACACTCTGCGGATTGACACGCCGGGCAACGTCGCCATCACTCGTCGGACGTCCCTGGCGTCGTAGGGCGTTTGGCCGCCTCACGGAGAATGTCCAGGTCCATGGTCAGCTCGCCGACCTTGCACTTGAGCCGATTAACCTCTTCCTCGTGCAGCGCATCCTCTTCTTTCGGCCGTGCGCGCAATGCGTTCTCCGCGCCGAATAGAAACCGCTCTCGCCACTCCTCTACCTCGGCTACTTTCAGCCCGTGACGTCGCGCGGCATCGGCCGCGGTCGTCTCCCCCTTCAGGAGGCTGAGCACCAGTGCCGCGCGACGCTTTGCCGTCCAGCGCTGTACTTCCTCGGAGTGCTGTTCGTCTGCCATTTGCCACCTCGCCAGGTCTCTCGACCTTGTACTATTGGTGGCTCTAATTCCAAAGGGAGCAGGATACTTTGAAGTAATGCTCGAGGGCGTATGTTCAGTTGATGGAATCGCCGCAACACTCGGTCCTTGCATGAGCCGCGCCGAATGAGATCCGGGTTCGCGAACTCGATTGCATGGCGTGAGTTGCCAAACCCGCCGCGATCAATTGACGGTATAGCCACGTCCTTGTAGGCACGTCGCAAACGCTCGATTGTATGCATCCTGACCGCCGGCAGCCGCCGCTTGGGCTTCAGCATGTTGTTGCTGGGCCTCCTTCCTTGCTCGGCGTCGACGGATTCCACCAGCCGCCCCGCCGATCGCAGCACCGGCGGCGGCGCCAGTACCCGCATCGCCAGCAATGGCTCCGCCAATCGCGCCGGCGGCAGCACCGCGAGCCGCTCCGCGAACTGCTTGACCTTGAGGTCGCTGCGCACTTGAGGGAGTCGTCGGCGGAGGCTTACTAGGATCGAATCCGCTCTGACTTATGGCCCACTGACTACACTCATATCGATCCTTGTTTTGCTGTTCTTGGGTCTGTCCCTTCGAGGGATAGATGTAGGGGCCGCCATTCTGTGCGGCTGCGCTTGTAGCTCCAATAGAGATCACGAGTGTTGCAATGGCTAGTTGAAGGATGGAGCGCCTGACTAACCGCGAAACAAAGTGTTCGTGTAACATATCGGAAAACGCGTCTAAGCTCCGACAATCGACGGTTACCATATCTGCGACTAAACCCATAGTTGAATTTCCTCCGATAGTACTTTGTGGAAATCGCGGCAGCTACGATGCCATTCCTTATCAATTGTTCTTCGTTAGGGGAAATCCCTCCAACCACAGAACCAAGGAGACCGCCAAAGGATCTGTGCCTCGAAGGAGTCGTGGCTTTTCGACGCACCCGCGATCGATTTGCTCGCTATGATTTCGCTGTCACCGGGCTTTCCTTGCCAGCGGATTGCGGTCGACGCCAAAGGAGTCGTTACCGTTCAGCGGGCAATTTTTATGAGCGCTGCTAGTATCCACCGCGGAAGCCTGAATTCTCACCTATACACACATCCCGTAACCTTTGGAGAAGTAAATGCTAAGGTAGCATCCGACATGTTGGTGTTTGTTGGTGCCGATGCTTCCACGTCGAATGTAATCGAGCTTTCCTTTGGCACAATCTGAAAAATCGGAACCCGTGTGCTGAGGCTGCTGAAAAGGCACAACCTGTACCAGAAGAGGAAAGAAAGATGAGAGTGAACGGTATTGGCAGCGCCAGCCTCGTCTTCGTTGTCATTAGCGTATTGGTTCGGTGCGCCCGGTGCATTTTCGTGTAGGCGGCTTTAGAAACTCGGAAAGTGATAAACGCTGAAGATCACGCGCGAAAATTGACGCTGGCCAGGCCCACACTAGCCAAACGTCGTCGAATGCTAACGACAATCGCAGCCTCCCAGATCAGCACTTTGGGTCAGGATTCATGCGAGCAGTTTAAGAAGAACCTTAACGATCTCGGCAAGGGGCATCACCAGAGCCGCCAGCGGCAGAGCTGGAATCAGGCCTGGGAACACGAACGCAATGAAGTCGCCAAACTCCACCGGCAC
>DATDHE010000294.1:0-23733 GCA_036521695.1 Candidatus Acidiferrum sp.
CCTCGAATCCTCGATGAAAGCCACAGACAGGGCTAAACAGAGAACCGCAAGTCGTCTGAAGAGGCATGGGCTTCCAATTTGTTGCTAACATCCGTACAAAAACCCGTCGTCCGCGACCGCGGGGGCATCACGCTTCAATGATTTGATTCTTTACCGCATAACGAACAACTTCGCTGACGGAATGCATCTCGAGCTTCCTCATGATATTTGCGCGGTGCGTTTCCGCCGTCTTCACGCTTATCCCCAGAGCCACTGCTATTTCCTTACTGCTCTTCCCTTCAGCGAGCAGCTGTACAATTTCGCGCTCGCGGGATGTGAGTCTGTTCCGCAAATGAGCTTCCGGATCGGGCACGGAATTCTGATTAGCGAACCCATTCAGAAGCATTTCGGCCGCACGGGAGGTGAAGAATGTTCGATGATTAGCCAGGGCTTCAACGGCGCTCACCAAATCTCGATCGGCGTCGGACTTCATGATGTAAGCGCGTGCGCCAGCCTCGACGATGTCGCGTACAAGCTGGTCCGAAAAATGAAGCGTCAAGATGAGAATTCCCATTTTCGGAAATGACTTATGGATTCTGCGCGCCGCCTCGAGACCATTCAAATCCGGCATGCTGATATCCATGACTATAATGTCGGGTTTGAGCTGTTCCACGAGAGCAACAGCTTCTCTTCCGGTCTTGGCTTCTCCGCACACTTCCCAGCCAGGACGCGAGGTGAGCAGCTGTTTTAGGCCCCGGCGAATGATGTCGTGATCGTCTGCAACGAGAATTTTCACCGTATTTACCCCTAATCTCAAGCAGTCTCTAGAAACTGGTTTGTACCGTCCATTACACGTAATCCAGGTCGTTGGGCATGTTCAGCGTGATCTAGACTTTACATGATATGCAACCCATGAATATTACATTTGAGCCGTCAACCCCATACTGTTTTCCCTGTATTTTACTTTTCCCTGGGCAATTCCTCGACCCATTTCGCCAGCCAGACCCGAAAGCATGCGTGTGTTCTCTGCGCCATTTTCATCGGCATACGCTAACGCAATGCAACCTCTACAGGGTTACCTCGATTGTTGGAACCCACGTCTTCGAGTCCAATGGACCACGCAGAGCAAACCAATATGCTGATCATACTTCTGGTAGTCCTGCTCTTGATGAGCTTGGGCAGCCTGCCGACCTGGCCGCACAGCCGAGACTGGGGATACTACCCGAGCGGGGGCCTGGGCCTGGTCGTCGTAATCCTACTCGTTTTGTTGCTTCTTGGAAGAATCTGAAGTCGCCGGCGGAATTGAAGTCTGACGACCGGCCGTCGGCGATACGAGCAGGCACAGGTTTAGGAAGTGCGAAGACGTGGCGTTGGAAACATCAGCCGATCGTAAGGAACTAGGAGACTTACATGTTCATCATTTTGTTTGCAGTTCTGCTGCTTGCGTGGCTCGGCGCCTTTTTGGTCTCCCATATATCCGGAGCCCTGATTCATCTACTACTGCTGTTCACGGTTCATCTCGCTAATTGCACATCTATTTCGGCGCCAGACCGTCTCCTGAACTGCCAGTGAGGGCCTTCTCGCCCTCGACTCGGGCGCAAGGAGGCACCGCGCACGCAGACCGCCACAACAAGAGGGAGCCGACTTTTCTCTATGATGCGCCGCTCAACGGACTTGCTACAATCGCGCTTGCTCAGCCGGATTGCCTGGCTGCTGTGGGTTATTGTTCTCGTTCTTCTCATGGCCTTTTGCTTTTTTGCCAGTTCCTTCTGCATCACTATGCTGCTCGCCGCGTTTCTTGCCATCCTGGTCGATCCGGCCGTCACTCATCTCGAGCGTTGGCGCGTCCCTCGCTCCGTTTCCGCCGCGACTATCATTGTTACCGGGATGCTGTTTTTCTGTTTCCTGACGTACGTTTCTTACAATCGCATTTCCAATCTCGTCGACGCCGTGCCCCAATATGCGGATCAAATCCGCGACGCTATAAGACCTCTAACCCAGAAGATTGCAAGGGTGCAAGAAACCGCGGGCAGTCTGAATCCAGAAACATCGACGAACGCAAAGAAGATCGCTGAAGTCAAGGTCAAAGAGCCGCCTAGCTGGCCTTCCTATATTATTCGCGGAGTCGGCCCAGTGTGGGGAGCCGTCATTATTGTTGGAGTTGTGCCCTTTCTGATGTTTTTCAATCTGCTGCGCAAAGATCAAATGAATCAACGTTTGGAGAGTTCCTTGGGCGCCACCATTGACGTCCCACAGTTTGTCGGACGCGTAACCAAAATGGTGCGCGGCTTCGCTGTCGGAAACTTGCTCATCGGTTCTGCCATGGCCGGCGTTACAGTTCTTGTGCTACTCGCTTTGAAGGTACAAGGCGCAGTGGTGCTCGGCATCGCCAGCGGCTTCCTGAACTTGATTCCCTTTCTCGGTGTCGTCCTCGCCGTCTTGATTCCTGTCGCCGCCGCTCTCTTGCAATTCGATACGGCAGGCCCGTTTGCCATCATTGTGTTAACCATCGTCTGTCTTCATATCATCTCGGCAAATTTTTTAATTCCAAGGATAATCGGGTCGCGCGTGAGTATTGGGCCCGTCGCGGCCACAGCAGGGATCCTCTTCTGGGGCTGGCTCTGGGGTTTGATGGGTATTTTGCTCGCCGTACCTCTGACGGCATTCGTAAAAATCGTCGCCGATTCTTATCCATCTTTGATTCATATCTCCAACCTTCTTGCAGAATCTCCGCGGCCTGTGTCACCTTGGATTCATCCCACCCGAGAAGCTCTCTACAAAACGGTTCCTTTCATTGGCAAGAGATTTCCAGCCAAGGTAAAGCCTTAAAGGCGAGAAAAGTTAGCGGGACGTTTTTTCACGATTAGGCGGCTCCGAGTTTCGGCCAGCTTCAAGAAGCCTGTTGGATTTGCTTTTGCAGGAACTCGCATGCTCCACTCGGCATGACAAAAGGGGAACTCGGCGTTCTCAGACCGAACCAGGAAACGTAACTTTTCTCATAGGAGTATCGGACCGATGCAAGTCTCTTGGGGCGACACTCGCACGTGGCTGATTTCAGGCGCGATCTTGGCTGGCGCCATTGCTTTGGCGCTTGTTGTCCATTTTGTTCTGTTCTTTGCGGCCGAAAGAGTTCTTCGTCGCAAAGGCGAAGATACACCGTCCTTATTTGCCAGGCGTGTAAAGAAATCAACGCGGCTGATTTTTCCATTGCTGGCTTTGGTTCTCGCCATGCCGCTTGCGCCCTTCCCTGCCGATTTGAAAAGCATCCTGCAACACGCTCTAGGCCTGGGCGTGATTGCTTCGATCGGGTGGACAATCATAATTCTGACGGAGTTGGCAGGAAACTTTATCTTCGCTCGCTACTCCTTGGATACTCCGGATAATCTCACTTCCCGCAGGATTCGCACACAGACTCAAGTTTTGCAAAGAATTGCCGCACTGACCGTAAGCATCGTAACCGCGTCCGTCATGCTCATGACATTTCCAGCGGTCCGTCACGTTGGCGTGAGTCTGCTCGCGTCCGCCGGCCTTGCAGGCCTGATTGTTGGTATGGCGGCGCGCTCCACGCTTTCAAACCTGATAGCCGGCATTCAAGTTGCGCTCACGCAGCCCATCCGGATCGAGGACGCCGTAGTTCTGGAAGGCGAGTGGGGATGGATCGAGGAAATTAATACCACCTACGTTGTCGTGCGCCTTTGGGACCTCCGGCGGCAAGTCGTGCCTCTGAGCTATTTTATTGAAAAACCATTTCAGAACTGGACTCGCACCAGAGCCGACCTCCTCGCGGCCGCCATGATCTACGTGGACTACACTGCTCCTATCCAGGAATTGCGCGAGGAACTACATCGCATTCTTGAATCGACCGAACTGTGGGAAAAAAAGACTTGGGCTCTGCAAGTTACCGATGCAACGGAGCGCACCATCCAAATCCGAGCCCTGATGAGCGCCCGCAACGGCCCGGCAGCCTTCGATCTACGATGTTATGTAAGAGAGAATTTGGTGCAATTCCTCAAAGATAAATATCCGCTCGCTCTGCCCCAACAAAGAGAACAACAATTCACCGCTGGGCAAAATTAGCACGCTGCCATTGTGTTATTTCTTGATCACGGTTCTCTATCGAACGCAGCTCGTGTCCTCGGCAATCCAAAACTCATTTTTAATTTAAGATAGCCATTCTGTTTCTACAAGAATCACTAGCCCTTCTTACAGGAAAAACCCGATGGTTGCACAAGCCGAGCCTCGCTAACCTGATTTCCAGAAAAACCTCCGCTCCGACACACCCACCGAGAGCAGGTGCCTGACCGAACCCAGGCGCCTGTTCTCCTCCCTCCCGTGAACTGAGAGACAAACTTGCAGCTAATGTCTTTGAAAGTCGGATGAAAATCGATAGTGGAGTATGCGCGCTAGCTGAGTTCTGTATGTGCAAATAGGCCGAAACAGGTGTGCGGGCGGGTATGCCGCCATTGAAATTGTAGCTTATTAGCTCTAGACGTTGCTTTTCCAAACCATCCGCTCCCAGTTATCTCTCGGGAGCCATTGTTGCGTGAATCACCGACCCGTTTCGAACGCTATAGATGAAATACTCACCCGGGGAGCTCGCCGCCAGACGAGCCAATTGGCCCTTTGCCTCTTCCAGTCCTTCCACAGCCTTCACCCAAAGCGGGTGACCATCGGGTAGTTTTTTGAAGATGTCGAACTTCGCACCCATAGTTCCCCTCCCGAATCAGTTTTGCGTTAACTGGCTGAGATGAAGGCAACCGACGCGCCATTCGCACAATGGATTTAAACATTTTCAAAATCAATCAGTTACGGATGGATGGCGAGGAGACGGACGGGCTGCCGTGTGTGTCGAAATGCGATTTTTTTCTCACTCAGTATGTATTTTTTGCTCGTCAGTCAGGTACTGGGACTTGATGAGTCCCACATGCGACGCATTTTATCTGGCCAGCCTAAAACGAGGCGCTGCCATTTTCGTTCTGCTATTTTTCAGGCTTATTTTCTGATCCGGAGTCGGGCAGGGGGAGCGTAGCAGTGACGGTGGTTCCCTGCGGATCGGAAGATAGCTCCAGGCTTCCTCCCAGTTGTTTTACGCGCTCATTCATACCGCGCAGCCCAACGCCAAACGTGCCCATCCAGTCCGGCGTTCGGTCTCCCAGATTCTTAGACTGTGCTCCCTTCCCCTCATCAATGACCTGCAGGACGACGGCCTGATTTTTTGTCAGCAGCCGCACAATCGCCGTTGAACTGCCGGAGTGGCGGTGCACGTTTGTCAGACTCTCTTGAAGCACGCGAAATACCGCTAACTCCATATCCCCAGGAATGCGGTCAAACTCTGGAGAAACCTCAAGTGTGGTCTTGATTCCACTCCGCTTTGTGAACCCCTCCAAATACCAAGGAACCGCTGATTTTAAGCCCAGTTCCTCAAGCATCGGAGGATACAAAAGGTAGGAGATTGTACGAACTTCCGAGATAGCCTCTTCAATCAGCTGGGAACATTCGGCCAACTCACGGCTATCCCCTCGTTGACTTCGTTCCGCCGAGGACTTCAGCGAATCCACCTTCATCTTCAACCCGACAAGGTATTGGCCTACGCTATCGTGCAGATCTCTGCCGATGCGCCGGCGTTCCTCGTCTTGTGTTTGCAAAAGCCGGAGGGAAAGTTGACGCAGAGACTTTTCGGAATCGTGCAATTTTCGCTGCGCCTCGGTTCTCTCCGTAATCTCTTTTCGTAATACCTCGCTGGCGTTTATTCTCTGCGTAAAATCACGAATCACTTTTCCGAATCCGATCAGCTCTCCGCTTTCGTCTCTTATCGCCGAAATGATCACATTGGCCCAGAAGCGCGAACCATCTTTGCGTAGCCGCCATCCCTCATCTTCAAACCGCCCTTCCTTGGCGGCGATCTCCAATTCTCGCTCCGGTTTACCCGCTCGGAGGTCTTCCTCCGGATAAAAGATGGAGAAGTGCTTCCCGATGATCTCGGAAACCGCATATCCCTTGATGCGTTCGGCTCCCGTATTCCAGCTGCTGACGTGGCCCTGCACATCTAGCATGAAGATGGCGTAGTCCTGAACGGCGTCCACCAATAGCCGGAATCGTTCTTCCGTGCGGCGTAGCGCCATCTTGCCATCGCTGCTTTTGAGAAACGTGTCGCCGTCCTGGAACATGGCAGCCGAGTGTTCTGCGCAAATTCTGACTAGAGGCTGAATGTTCTTTTCACCATGACAGCTCTTCATTGGATAAGCGCACCGCAGCGAAAAGGAGTATTTTTTTGCCAGTTCGTTCCAAAGCTGTTCGAGCCGTATGGCGGCTTCAATTTTACCCTCCGCCCACAACAACGCAACCATCTCTCCAAACGCGGCGATCTCGGGACGCGGGCCCTCAAGCGTGGCACAAATTCGGCCCATCGCCCGACCGACGGTCCCCGCGAAACGCTCTGCGTCGGGCACCCCGTCCACCACGATTTGCGATAGCAGTGCAGAAGCGTCGAGGGCCACGTATCTCCCCTGCCTGCTGGCCCTCTGCGTGTCCAAACCGCAAGCCCTCAACCGTTGCTGCAGTCCGTCGAGATGAACTTTGGTAGCGATAACGATCGCCGCATTGCCGGCGCCGAGAGCAGAACCGATAAAGTCGCTTAGGGAATCGAGCAGAGAATCACTCTCTTGATAAAAATAAACGACGTGTTCGCCCTGAGGAGCACCGTCGGCTCGCTGTGGCATCGCCGAATTCCTGGGGTCGGGGCTTAAAGCGCTGGTGCTCATTTCCATTCTCCTGCACAGCGGTTGGGAGCGACCGCTCTTGCCGTTTAACCCGCTGCGCCCCAGCTAGGTTATCGTTCTTCTTACCGCATCTCTTCCCAGTTTTCCGCTTGAAGTTAACACACTCATTCGGTGCAGGCACCACCAATTACAGGAATCCCCTTAGGCGTCTCGCGGAGCTGTCTATGGTCGAACCGTAGACTCTAACGATCCAGCCGATACCGAGCTATCGGGTAAATGCTGTATTTCGAGATCGAGGAACTCCTGCACGTCTCCACTCGGGTTCATCTTGGGATCCAACCTGCTCGGTGTAGCTCTGCTGAAGTCCTCGTCGAATACGGCATCCCTCCTTGCTTCCTACTCCCATCACCCGATGGGCAAAACTTCGAGCGACCGCTAGGATGCGGTTCATGCAACTGGGCGCTCTCCGGTTCGCGTCCACAAACCGCGCCTCGCAATCCGCGCAGCCCGCAGCTCGAAAGCAACACCGGGTAAGCGATGGATGATCAGGCAGAAGGAAGCGCAATGCGTATCAATCTTTCTATTCGTTGTTTGATGTTGACCTTGGGAATGCTGGTCATGTCCGTGGCATCTTCCGGGCAGGTTCGTGTCGGAGTAGCCATAACTATTGCTCCACCCGAACTGCCGGTCTACGAACAACCGATATGCCCCGGCGACGGTTACCTCTGGACGCCGGGATACTGGGCTTACGGTGATAACGATTATTATTGGGTGCCGGGAACTTGGGTCCTGGCTCCCGAAGTCGGTTTTCTCTGGACCCCGGGCTATTGGGGTTGGGCAGACGGCGGTTATGTTTTCTATGACGGCTATTGGGGGCCCCAAGTGGGTTTCTACGGCGGGATCAACTATGGCTTCGGCTACTTCGGTCACGGCTTCGAAGGTGGGCGCTGGGACAACGGGCACTTTTTCTATAACCGCGCCGTCTTGAACGTGAACGTCAATGTGAATCGCAACGTCTACAACACACGGGTCAACGAAACCACCGTCACCCGCGTGAGCTTCAATGGTGGCAATGGCGGCGTCAACGCGCGTGCCACTGCGCAAGAAGAAGCGGCCGCGCATGAGCGGCATATCCCGCCGGTGGCTGCGCAAACGGAACATATTCAGGCCGCACGCTCTAACCCAGAGCTCCACGCTTCCGCGAACCATGGCAAACCGCCCATCGCTGCAACTCCCAGACCAGGTGAGTTGAAAGGTGGCGGAGTCGTAGCGGCCAGAGACAGTGGATCGGTTCATGAGCCGTCGGCGCGTCCAGAAAACAATGCACCCCGTCCTAACAATGTGATCCATCCAAAGGATATTCAGCCCGCTGAACGCCCAGCTCTTCCAAACACCGGCAATCCCAAACTGGACCAGAAATATCAGCAACAGCAGCAAAAACTTCAAGAGAAACAGGGCCAGGAGCGCCAGAACCTCCAGAAGAAACAGGACCAGGACCATCAGAAACTGGAACAACAAAAGGCAAACGACGCGAAAAAACAGCAATTGGAGCAGCAACACCAAAACCAGACCCAACAGCTGCAACAAAAACACATCCAACAGCAGCAGAAACTGCAGCAACATCAACAGCCATCGCAGCGCCCGGCTCCAGCCAAGCCCCCCAAGCCGTAATCGACACTTGAATGCTTAGTGGGCGGGGCATCTGCCAATCGACGGATGTCTCGCCCAAAAGCATGCTCGGAATCCTTCTCTCGTGTATCAAAGCAATTTGTATCGCATCAGATACCTCACCGAAACTCGCAAATCACATTCCTGAAACGTCCCTGTAATTTGCCTCGTTCGACACTTTAGGCATGGCACCGACCGCTGTCTTGGAGCACGGTTGCGACAATCCGCTTGCGGCCACGCACCAGTTTCGAGCTGGCGTGGCGCAAACACTGCAAGATCTGGTCGATTGCCAGCGCCTGCGTTATCTGGTTTTTAATTGCGAGCTGGGAGAGGGGCTCGCGAGCTCCGCGCGGATTGGGCTTGATCGCGACCGATATGATTTCATTTGCGATCATCTGATGGTCCGCGATACCAACTCCGGGAAATTGATGGGAACGTACCGCATGCAGAGCGGATTCCGCGCCAAGGGGAATCTCGGATATTACAGCGAGCAGTTTTTTGATTTCACTCCGTTCGAGGGGATTCGCGAGGAAGTGCTCGAACTCGGAAGAGCGTGCGTGCACACGGAGTACCGGAATACGGCCGTGCTGCACATGTTATGGAAAGGAGTTGTTAGATACGCATTAAGTTGCAGGGCTCGATACTTACTTGGCTGCAGCTCGGTAAGCTCGCAGGACGAAAACGCGGGGATGGCCCTGTATGAGGAATTGCGGCGAAAATATCTGATAGGACCGGCGCTGCGCACGAATCCCAAGCCTGAGTTTCAATGCCGCACCAGCAACGCAACGACACCAGTGCCGGCTACACCACGCCTGTTTCGCGCTTACCTGGAGATCTCCGCACGACTCTGCGGTCCGCCCGCGATTGACCGTGACTTTAAGACCATCGATTTTCTTACGTTGATGGATTTGAAGAATATCCCGGACCGCCTTCGAACGAGACTCTTCTAACCTTTCACCGGAGTGAATTAAGCAACACTTGGGCGCCGCTTGCCCACAAGAGTAGCCTGTTCAAAGGCGTAGCCCATCTGCAGAACACCCCAGTCGTCGTGATGACGGCCGACGATTTGGATGCCGATAGGCAATCCATTTGACGAAAACGCGCAGGGAACGGACATTGCCGGATTGCCGATCGCAGAAATGTAATACGCCGATTTCATCCAGGCTATATAACTCTCCATCTTCACGCCGGCGATCTCGGTGGGGTAATGCACGTTTACGTCAAAGGGCAAAACCTGATTGACTGGCAAGACGAAGAATTCGTATTTGCTTAGGAACGCGGTCATCCTCTGGAACAAAGCCGTGCGCTTGGCTTCGATTCTCGAGAGATATGGGCCTGTAAGTTTGCGGCCCTCCTGCACGTGCCAGTGAATGTATTCGTTGAGCTGATCGCCCTTGCTAGCAATCAAATCACCGTAGGCAAGCTCTGAAGACCAGTGGCGCCACGCATTAAAACATTCGTTCGCGTCGCCGAGATCCGGTTCCGCTTCCTCGACGATGCACCCCAGCGATTCGAACACTGTTCGTTGGGCGAGTACCGCAGCTTTGACCTCGGGTTCCCACGGTAGCCCGAGGTTATTGAACATGGCCACGCGCACGCCTTTGAAGTCACGCCCGAGGGGCAGCGCAAACTGAACACCCGGCTGCTCGATCGAGATTGGCGAGTGCTGGTCATAGCCTGCTAGAACGCTCAGCAGAAAAGCGCAGTCGGAGACGTCTCGCGCGACGGGCCCAGGGACGGAGAGTGTGGCCCAGCCTAAACGGGTGGGCACATTGGAAACCCGGCCGGGTGAAGGCCGGATGCCCACGACATTACAAAAATTCGGCGGGTTGCGGAGCGAGCCGCCCATATCGCTGCCGTCCGCGAGAGAGACCATTCCGCATGCCAGAGCCACGGCGCCGCCGCCGGTGCTGCCACCGCAAGTTTTTGTTACGTCATAGGGATTATGCGTGGCGCCGAAGACAGGATTGAAGGTTTGCGAGCCCAGTCCGAACTCGGGCACATTTGTCTTTCCGATGACTATGGCTCCTGCCTCTTTCTCTCGTTGCACCACGCGGCAATCAAAGTCGGGAACGAAGTCGCTATGAAGCGGCGAGCCGTAGGTGGTTCGAATGCCGGCCGTTTCGTGAAGATCCTTCACTCCGACAGGCAAACCGTGGAGCGCGCCCAGGTAATTCCCTTTCGCCAGGGCTTCATCAGCGGCGAGCGCCTGGGCCATAAGTTTCTCTTCGTCGACCAGCGTGACCACGGCGTTTACTTTGGGATTCACCCGTTTGATTTGCGCTAGATGCGCTTGCATAACTTCGCGCGACGATAGTTTTTTCTGGCGAATCAGTTCCGCCATCTCTTTTGCGGACATAAAGCAAATGCTGGCTTCGGGCGAGGATGTCATCTTGGAATCTCCGGCTGGGAATCGGCTGAGCGGTTTGGCTGCTGCAATTGTGGCGCGTGCCTCGAGAAAAGGTCCAACGGCTACAGAAATGGCGGCGGACGATCCGAGTCTGAGAGCGTCGCGGCGCGAAATTCGCTTGGTCATGCCATGCCTCACTGAATTGCTTACGACCGATTTTGGAGACTGCAACGGGCGCGGTTGTTCGGTCCCGATTTGCAGTGAGTTTATAGCTTAGATTTCATAAGCGCGCGAGAGCTTCTCGCGCGAAGGCGAGAGCTTCCCCGGCTTTGTTTGGATCTTCCAAACGGCCCCGAGCGAAATCGCGTGTGCCGCCGCCCTTGCCTCCGACTTTTGCCAAAACTTGTTTTAGAAGAGCGTTCATGTCTTTAGCTGCGGTGGGGTGCTGCGCAAAGAATACGTGGCCGCATCCCAGCCTTGCCAGGAGCGCGATGGACTTTTCTGTTTTCGCTACGTGCGTTGCGAAGTGTCCCAGGAATTCGGGTTCGACATCCTCAAAAACACGATGAACCACGCGCAGGCCATCGGAGCCCGGCGCAGCTTCACATACGGCATCTGCCGCTTCGACTTCCGCGAGGCGTTGGAGAAGAGCACGCACCCTTTTAAAATTGGCGTCGCGCTCCGAGACGACGCGCTCCACGGCGGCAATCAGTTCTTCCGGCGCACAACTCAGCTTTTCCGCGGCCGAGCGAAGACGCAAACAATCCTGGCGAGCGGCACGCTCGGCTCGGCCGCCGCAAACAAATTCCACGCGCCAGTCTTGCCTCATCTTCGTGCAACGCCGCACAAGGAGAGTTCCGATCTGGCCGGTGCTCTTGACGTGCGTTCCGCCGCAGGGTTGGAGGTCAGCGCCCTCGATCTCGATGGCGCGCAATATTCCAGCACGCTCGACTTCTTTGCGCACTCCGAGTTCCGCCAGATCTTCAGCAGTGCCATAGCGAACGGTTAGGGACCGATCTTCAAAGATAATTTTGTTCGCCGCGCGCTCTGCACCCTCCAGTATTTCGTCCGACGGTTCCGGCCCCCGCAGGTCAATGGTGCAGAAGTCTGCGCCGAGATGGAAGGAAACTGTCGTCCTCCCATATCGCTCCTGAAACATGGCCGAAAGCAAGTGCTGTCCGGAGTGCTGCTGCATGTGGTCGAAGCGGCGAGGCCAGTTGATGCAGCCGAGGACGTCCGGACTTGCGGGGCGGTGGTCGACTACGTGAATGATTTCCTCACCATCATCGCGGACATCGAGTACGTTCGCGTCTCCGATTTTTCCTAAATCGTGCGGCTGGCCCCCCGAAGTGGGATAGAAAGCGGTGCGATCCAGAACCAAGCCCAGCACCTGCGCGGTAATTCCGGATTTCACGTCCGGCGGGAGAAGTTCGCAATGCACGACACGCGCGTTGAATTCTCGTTCGTACGCGTCGTCGTAATAGATTCGGTGTGTCTTCATAGGGTTTAGGAAGTTACGTCTGCAAGGCCCGTTGCCACGCTTCCGAATATTTGTAGCCTGTGCCGGTGTTGAATAGCACGACCGTCTCGTGCGGCTTAATCCAGCCCGAGACGGTGAGCTTGCGGGTGGCGCTCACGGTGGCGGCGCCTTCCGGTGCGGCGAAAATTCCCTCGAGCGAGGCCAGCTCCTTCCCTGCCTGCAGCATTTCTTCGTCAGTGACCGTCAGAGCCATTCCGTTGGTTTGCTTGAGCATCCGCAAAATGAGAAAGTCGCCGAGAGGTCCGGGAACGCGAAGTCCCGAGGCCAGAGTCGCCGCGTTTTGGAAGAATTCTGAGGTCGCTCGCTGCGCTTCCCAGGCTTTGACGATTGGGGCGCAGCCTTCCGCTTGCACAGCAACCATGCGGGGTCGCTCCTCGCCAATCCAGCCCATCTCTTGCATCTCATCAAAGGCCTTGCACATGCCAATGAGTCCGACGCCTCCGCCCGTGGGGTACAGAATCACATCCGGCAACTTCCCGCCGAGCTGTTCCCAAAGCTCGTAGCCCATGGTCTTTTTGCCTTCGATGCGGTAGGGCTCCTTGAGAGTGGAAACGTCGTACCATCCTTCGCCGTCCTTGTGCTCGAAGACGTATTTGCCGCAGTCGGAAATCAGACCATTTATTATGATGACTTTAGCGCCAAACGCCTGGCATTCCATCACGTTCGCCGAGGGCGTATCAGCGGGCATCACGATGACCGCAGGGATTCCCGCCGCGGCAGCATAGGCCGCCAGCGCGCCGCCGGCATTCCCTGCGGTTGGAGCAGCTAAAGCCTGTGCATTCAATTGTTTGGCGCGAGTCACGGCTGCGGTCATGCCGCGGGCCTTGAAAGAACCGGTAGGATTCAGGTCTTCGTATTTAACCAACAGGTTGAATACGCCGAGCCTGGCACCGAGCCTCTTTGCTGGCAAAATGGGTGTCATACCCTCTCCCAGTGTCACTGGCGGGTCGTCTGGCAGGACTTCGGCGTAGCGCCAGAGCGAGTGTGGACGCGATTTCAAGTTTTCCAGTGTCAGCGTGGCAGCTGCGCGTTTCAGGTCATACTTCGCATAGAGCGGCTTCCCGCAGGTACAGAGGTGCTGCTCAATGGTGGAATCGTACTTCTTCGCGCACGCGGAACATTCCAGTTCCAATACATTCGTTCGTTTGGTCATCTCGGAAAGTCTATCACAGGCCTTTTTGGCTATTCTTTTGGCGGCAGGGGGCCGCCCACACTCCGGAAGGCATCCCAGATTAAAGGTATAATGGATAGATGAGCGTCCGGCTGATCGCCCTGGATATTGATGGCACGCTTCTGGACAGTCGCTGGCAGCTTCCGGAGGCAAACCGGGCCGCGATAACGGCAGCCACGCGGCAAGGGATCGAAGTCGCCTTGGTTACCGGTCGACGTCACGATTTCGCCCTGCCGATAGCCCTGCAGCTTGGGGCGCCGGTGACGATGATTGTCAGCAACGGAGCGATAATTCGAACGTTTGACGGCGAGACGCATGTGCGGCACTTGCTGGCGCGGGAGACCGCGGGACGCGTTTTGGAGTTGACGCAAGGGTGGCGGGATTGTGCAGGAGTTGTTTTTGACCGGCGGCGCGAAAATCAGATCGTGCTTGAAACCATAAACGAAGACGATCCGATTCGAACTGCTTATTACACGCGCAATCGCGAATTCCTGGGGCTGGCCAATCCGCTGGAAAGCTGTCTCACAGAAGATCCGATTCAGGTGATGCTCAGCGGAAACATCGCGCGAATGCGAGATGCAGAAGCTGCTCTTCGAGGGGCTGCGTTCGCGGCGGAGTTTGCGCTGGCCGTGACCGTCTACGAAAGCAGAGATTTTTCGATGATCGATGTCATCAATCCTGTTTGCTCCAAAGGCGCATCGCTGGCGGAGTGGGCTGCTTTGCGGGGGGTGGCGCGCAAGGAGGTTCTGGCCATCGGCGATAATCGCAATGACCTGGAGATGCTCACGTTCGCGGGCATTCCTGTAGTGATGGGAAACGGAGTAGCGGAATTGAAGGGGTTTGGCTGGCACGAGACCGCAAGCAACGATGATAGCGGCGTCGCGGCGGCCATCGAACATTTTGCGTTGCGAGAGGCGGCCCCGTGCGCCTGATGCGCACTCTTCTATCGTGCGCGCTTTTTTTCGCTGCTACGCCGTGTTTGCGCGCGGAGTACGTCGCTTTAAGGAACGGCCAGCGGCTTCATGTAACGGGATATCAACTTCTCGGAGATAAATACCGGCTACAAATTGCGGGTGGGGTCGTGGAAGTTCCAGTCGACGAAGTTGTCTCCATTGACCCGGAAGATGCATTCGCTCCGCTGCCGCCCTCGATCGCCCCGGCGGCCCCGTGGCATGAAATTGTGAAGGCTGCAGCCACACGCTACAGCGTGGACGCGGACCTTATCTTCAGTGTGATTGCCGCGGAGTCGAACTTCGATCCGAAAGCCGTTTCGAAGAAAAATGCGCGCGGGCTGATGCAACTGCTGCCGGAAACGGCGGCGCGCTTCGGCGTGCATGATATTTTCGATCCGCAAGAGAACATCGACGCCGGAACGCACTATCTGCGCGATCTTTTGCAGCGGTACAACTATGATTTGGCGCTTGCCCTGGCTGCTTACAATGCGGGACCGGAGCGCGTCCAGCAGTTTGGGCGGGTACCGCCGTACGCCGAGACGACTTCTTACATTCGCCGAGTGAAGCGAGGGTACGAGAAGAGTAAAGCCGGTCTGTCGCTTGAGGTTGCGCCAAGTCCATCCCCCAAGAAGGCAACTTCTTCCCCAGCGGCAAAGTCGAGCTCAAGCACAGTCGCTTCGCAGCCAAGTCTCTCGAATTAAATCCAAATTCCAAGGTCAAGCAACATTCGTGGCCAAGCGTGTGCCGCATCGTGTTTCTCCACAAGAAATCTGGCGAACATGTGAGAGCACAGCCTGGATTGGCTGTCCTCATGAGAGCAGACGGGCACGGCGTGCCCCGCCCCTACGAGTGGATTTCTCCCGACAGTAAGTCGCCAGCTAGCTATTGTTGCGTGGGATTTGGATTGGGCGGCACTGCCGTCGGAGGAGCCGGCGGCGGGTTTAGAGGATTAGCGGGTGAATTGATCGGATTTTGCCCCGGCGCGCCCGCGGGAGCCCCGATCGGCGTGCCTGGAGCAGCGCCTATGCCCATGTCCTTGGAAGGATCCCAGATAAATTCGAACAGACGATAATTGTGGGCCTTCTCATAAACCATGATGGAACTTTCATTGACTTTGCTTCCTATACCGATGATGTTGCCGCCCATGATTGTCGGCGTATTGGCAGGGGGAACTGATTGAGCATCGGTGCCTGTGCCGGATGTGTCGGTTCCTTGCGCGCCAGTGCCTGTTCCCGTTGCGCCGGTTGCGTTTCCCGTACCGCCCGGAGCAGGAGCAGTGCCGGGCCCAGCGATGCCGCCGGTCGGAGCAGGCTGAGTACCCAAGCCACCGAATGACGAACCCGCCGCGGTGCCCTGTTGCCCGCCGGGAACGGGCATCTGAATTCCGCCCTGAGGCGGCTTAAGGCTCCCGATGAGATTCCCCGCTGGACCGACATAAATCAGACGCCAGGAGCCATCCTCTTTATTCATAGGATCCATATAGGCTTGCCGCATGAAACGGAGATTACCGACTTTGGGTTTAACCAAATCGTCCATGGAGGTCGGGAAACGGCCCAGCTTGCGATAATAAAGTTTGATGCCGCGGGTGTATTGCTTGCCGCGCCAAATCATTTCCTGCTCTTTTTCGCGGCGCCCTTCCGTGAGGATACGCAACCCAATGGACATGGTGCTGACGAGGACCAGGGCGGTGAGAAACACAACCAGCAGCAAGGCGTAGCCGCCTTGATTTTTTCGCGTTTTGGCCAGTGCAGGTCTATTTATCATGCGGACGGCGGAGCGGCCTGCTCCTCCAGCGGCGTGGTGCCATGAAGCCCGCTGGAAATCTCCTGGAACTCGAGAAAGGCATTGCTAATCTTAAGAATGCGATAGCGGCCTAGCAACGTCTCGCCCTCGCTTACAATAAAAATATCCTCGCCGTCGGTAATGAAGGCGCGCCGGGGTGTTCCGGATGGGACTGCACCGTAGCCAAAAAATTTGAGGTTGGGAGGCAGATTCGCAATAGTGGGCAGAGCTGGAGGCGTCGGCACGACAGGCACAGGCGGAACAACTACTGGCTTCGGTTTGTGCGGGTCCGGAGGAGGCGCAAGCGGGCTGAACGGGTTGCGGCCGTTGCTCTTGTACTCGGTCCCCTGTGCGCGCTTCAACTCGTCCCAGCGAATTTGCGGGTTGTCTTCTCCCAAGGGCTTGTATTCCTGAATGAAACTCGCCGTTATAGTGTTGGGAGTCCGATTGCGAAATTCGAAACCCCAAACGAGCGCCGCAACAACGATGAGCACAACAAGGACGATGATTTGCTGCTTCTGCTTCATGCGCCTTCTCGAAAATAAGTTCGTACGTGAAGTCCCACGCGAATAGGACCTGCGGCGGATTGAGACTGGGTATCCGTAGCAAGCGCCAAGCCATCGACCACGTAAAATCTCTGAGATCGCTGCAAGCCATTCACGAATCGCACGACACTGCCATAGTCTCCGCTGACCGTTGCATCGATGGTCACCTCAGCCATGCCACGGTTGGTGATTTCCTTCTGTCTTTGAGCACGAGTCTCGATCCGGAGGCCGGATTTTTTTGCGATCTCATCAAGTTCGGCTTCAATCGAAGAATACCCGGTGCTTGCCGCCGGAAGGGAATGTTCGAACTTTTCACAATCGCTGAGTGTACGGGGCATGTTGTCCTTGATGGATTGCGCGGACTTGATGTCGCCCTTCAGAACCCCGAGCTTTGTAGTTTGCTCGTCGAATTCCCTTTGCGGCGTTTGCGGCGATGAGGACAGCTTCCAGCTATACATAGCCAGTCCCATGTCCGCGGCCAAGAGCAACCCGAGAACGATCAGGATGGCGCGTTTTTGTAATGTGAAGTCGCGATGCATCAGCTCCTCAAGTACTCCGCACTCAGTTCCACAACGATCTGATCAACATTTGTCCCTGGAGTGGGGCGGTGCTCGGCGATCAGTTCGATGCTCGTAAAAGTCTTCGAGTCTTCCAGGGCTTTCAAGAACTTGAGCTTGGCCTCATCACTGGCAGCGCCGATGGTGAATTTCACCTCGATGCGGCCTTTCTCCTGCTTCGGCTCGATGCTGACAACGCGCACACCAGCGGGAAGAACTTTTTCAAGATCCATGAACATCAGCGTCCAGTTGAAGCTTCGCGCGTCGATGAGGCTGTTGATGAAAGCGGCGCGGTCGTGCAGATTTCGATTCGCATCGAGGTTGAAGAAGTGTTCCAAGGATGCGCGCTGCTGTTCGAGCTCCGCCACCTGCTGGAGTATCTTCGCGGATTTGGCGCGCATTTCGGCGTTTGCTTTGCGCGCCAGGTAGACGTGCCAGCCGAGGCTCAGGAAGACGATGGCTGCGATGACACCCACCAGGCCAGAACTGGCGATGAATTTTCGGTGCGCCTCAAGAGGCTTGGTGGCTAGATTGAGCCGAATCCTCATTCTTCTCCTTTTGCTTCCTCTCGCGAGGCCCAAAGCCAACTATTCTAACCACGATGCAACATCCAACCTACTAATCCGTCCAGTTCGCGGTCGGCCATCGCACGCGCGTCCGCGGGGATGCGCCCGTCAGAAAGACCCGCGTGAAGCAGCGAACGGACCTCGCAGTGAAATTCCTCCTCGAGCGGCTGCACAAATTCCGGCAATCGTGCACCAAGCCCAGCAACCCGCACCGATTGAATTCCTTCCTGCCAGGTGTCCTGGTAATACGCAGCAACCGGAAAAATGTCTTCGAGCAACATGTGCGGCGTAAGGTCAGCACCGCGCGCGGGCAGTTCGGTGCAGCGATAACCGCAGAGCACACCTTCGCGGACGATAGCAGTCGTCAAGGACGGACCGGAAACACGCGCGAGGAGTGTAGGTTTGTGTTCTTCCACCAGCGCAATGGCAGCCAGGGAGGAACTGAGCACGACGCCAGGATGCAGCCCGGCCGCTTCGGCCAGAGATTCATATTCGCGAATGATGCGCAAGCGAGCGAGCGCGGTGACAACGTCCACTCCGGCTTCGCGGGGAGCTTGCCGCATGTAGGAAATGAGCGTTTCGTCGACTTCGAAGGGCACGCTCTTTTTCAGTTTCCAGCGCAGCATGGGATCGGCTTCTTCTTTCGAGCGCGGGAAATCGTCGAAATGCTGGACGAAGACGCGTATGACAGGATCCGGCAGAATCAGGGTGACGCTCTCGTCTTTGGCGCGCAAGGTGGAGCACACCCCAGAAATGGCGGACTTGAGGGCAGCAGGATTAATGATGTTGGTTTCGACAGCAGAGGGAACTAGAGCGCCGGGAGGAAGAACCTCGACGCTGAATCCGTCCACACCGCCGGTCCGCGTCCAGCGCGCGCCGGCGACACTGTCCAATCCGATTTCGATGGCCAGGGGTGGATGAGGCGTGGCTTCGAGCCAGCGCGCCACGCGCCGCACAAGGTCGCTCTTATAAATTCCCTGGTGGAATGTCGCCGTGCTACTCAACGAAGGTCACCTTATTAATTTCCTTGACCGTAGTAAGACCTGCGCGGATTTTGGCCAAGCCGCTTTCGCGTAGAGTGATCATGCCCTCCTCGCGAGCTATGCGCTTGATTTCGGAGGTTGGCCGGCGGTCCACAATCATTTCGCGGATACGATCCGTCAAGTCGAGCAGTTCGCAGATGGCGGTGCGGCCGTGAAAGCCTGTGCCAGAGCATTCCAGACAGCCGGCGCCTTCGGAAAGAACTAAGTTGGACCATGTTGCTGGATCGAGGCCGGCTTCTTTTAGTTCGGCCAGTGAAAAGTTTTTTGGACGCTTGCAATTTTCACAGATCACGCGGACAAGGCGCTGCGCCATGATGCAGTTGAGGGCGGAGACGAAATTGTAAGGCTCGACACCCATATTGATGAAGCGGCCGATGACGTCAGTTACGTTGTTAGCGTGGACGGTGGTGAAAACTAAGTGTCCAGTGAGTGCAGATTGAATGGCGATTTGGGCGGTTTCCTGGTCGCGGATTTCACCGACCATGATTTTGTCTGGATCGTGGCGGAGGATGGAACGCAAGCCGCGGGCGAAGGTGAGGCCTTTTTTCTCATTCACGGGGATTTGCGTGATTCCCTTGAGCTGGTACTCGACCGGGTCTTCGATGGTGACGATCTTGTCTTCGTCGGTTTTGATTTCGTTGATGGCGGCGTAAAGAGTGGTGGTTTTGCCCGAGCCTGTCGGTCCAGTAACCAGCACCATACCGTACGGCTCTTGGATGTAGCGGCGGAAGCGTTTGACCTCCAGGTCGGAGAAGCCAACGACGTCCAGGCTCAGGCTCTGGAATTTCTCCGAAAGCGTTTCTTTATCCAGCACGCGCAGCACAGCGTCTTCGCCGTGGCTGGCGGGCATGATGGACACGCGCAAGTCAATGAAGCGGCCTTTGTACTTGACGCGGAAACGGCCGTCTTGGGGGACGCGGCGTTCGGCGATGTCCAAATCGCTGAGAACTTTGATACGCGACAGAACCGTCGAATGCCATTCCTTGGCGATCGGGTGCATGGCGTGTTGCAGTACCCCGTCGATGCGGTATTTGACGGCTACTTCCGTGTCGCGCGCTTCGATGTGAATGTCACTCGCGCGACGTTCCAGAGCGGTGAAGATAATTGTCTCGACTAGCCTCACGACCGGACTGACGGTGGTGTCGCGGGTCAGTCGGTCGCCGGAGATGGTCTCTTCGCTCTCCTCTTCTTCCTTGGAAACCTGGAGCGTAAATGCTTCGGTGGCTTGCTCGAGGACGCGCTGGGACTGCTCGGTGCGCTTGAGGATGTCGCCAATCTGCTTTGCGGTAGCCACCTTGATGGCTAGTTTCTTCCCCAGCAGCAACGGGAGTTCGTCGCTCAACAATACCAGGCTGGGATCGGAAACGGCGATCGAGAGTGAATTGTTCTGCACTTCGAGTGGGACGAAGTTGTAGCGAAACATCAAGTCCGCGGGAATCGTGCGGAACAGTTCGGGATCAATGCGCTGCTCGCTTAGATCGACGAAGGCGCAGCGGTATCTGCCGGCCAGTTTCCTCGCAACTTCGCGTTCGTTGAGGGCTTCAGCGCCGTCGCCGGGAGTCCAATTGTGCTCTTGTGTAGCCACTTTTTCCTTTTGCCTACTTAGGCGCCGTGTTCGTAAGTGAGAACGAGAAAATCGGCAGATAGAGTGAAATCAGAATAAAGGCTACCAGCAAACCCATGAATATAAGAATAACGGGTTCGATGATAGCCACAAGTGCGGAAAGCCTGACGCTTACTTCTTCTTCGTAAAACTCGGCGACGCTGGTGAGCATAGGGGCCAGGGCGCCGCTGGATTCGCCGACTTCGATCATGTCCAAGGCAAGTGCAGGCATGGTTCCCTTCGACGCCAATGCGCTGCTGAGCGATTCGCCTTCGCGGACCATCTGCGTCGCCTGTGTGACCGTCGAACGGATCAGCTTGCTGGTGATGGCGTCGGAAGCGGTTTGCAAGCCTGCGACCAAGGGAGTGCCGCCAGTCAGGAGCGTAGCCAGTGTGCGCGAAAACTGCGCCACCTGGAATTTCAGAAGCGTGTCGCCGATAACGGGGATGCGGAATTTCATACGGTCAAATGCCGCGCCGCCTTCTTCCGTCCTCGACCAAAGAAGAATGCCAAACGCTGCGAGAAATACGAGGGCGAAGGCGCCGATCACGACGTACCGGTAATCGACTGTAAGCGCGATAAGAAACTGAGTGGGGCCGGGCAGTTCCACGTTCAAGTCGCGATAGAGTACGGCAAACTTGGGGATCACGAAGGTGACGAGGTACGTCACGATGATAGTTGCAACGCTGATCAGAAGTACGGGATACACCAGCGTGGCGAGAATCTTTTTCTTAACTCCCGTACTGACGCGCTGGTAGGCAATGTAATAGTCGAGAACTCCGGATAGATTTCCGCTTTTTTCACCGGCGAGAATGGCCGTCGCGTAAACCTTGGAAAATACGCCGGCCTCGGAGATGGCTTCCGAGAGCGACTTCCCTTCGCGAACGCGGTCGCGGACTTTGGAAAGCACCGGGCGAAGCTTTGGCGAGGTAGCACGGTCAGCCAGTAGGTCCAGTGCGCGGAGGATCGGCAAACCAGCTTTGATAAGTGTATTGAACTGCTGGTTGAGAATTAGGAAGTCCGATCCCCCGATTTGACGTTCGCTGCGGCGTCTGGAAAACGCGCCAAGCAGGCTGCTGCGCGTTTCCACTGAGTAGACGAAAAGACCCCTCTCGACCAGTTTCTGGCGCGCCTCTGCCAACGACCCCGCAGGCTCGACGTGCGAGAAAACCCGGCCGTTTGCGTCAGCAACGCGGCAGACAAATTCCCCCATGTCTAACAGTTTACCTCATCTAGTTAGTATGCGGAGTAGCGGCGGAGGGTTGGCTGTTCCTTTTGGGAAACGCCCCTGCAAATTAACGTGAAATTGACTCTAAGGCCTTGATTCGGCAGAGGAATCGGCGTTAACGATGGCCACGCCGGGCGGCACATCGAAGTGGAAAAAGGAATCTGCAAGGGGAGGATCGAAGCGCCAGTCCGCGAACTTGAACTCGACCACGACGCCACCTTTCTCGTGAACGAGGACGCGGGCAAGCTCACCCGTAGCAGGCGCAATTTCAAGATATACAGATTCGTCGGAACGGGCTTCTTGCGTATCCGGTGGAGCACCCGCGGCGTGCCGGGGGGCGTTTTCTTCGCCGCGCAGGCGGCAATACAGGACGGTGTTCCCAAGAATGTCGGGCTTTTCCGCCGTGGTGGGTTCTACCCGAGCGCAGACGCGCGACAATTTCATTTCACCGGCAAGCAGAGCCAGAGGAGTTCGCCAATCCGTACTTTGCTCTGCCGGGGCACGCGTGACGGTGTGATCCGTAGGAACATAGAACCACGCCATCTTGCCGTCCACTAAGAAGAGGTTTTTCTCTGGAGATTCGTATTCCCAGCGCATTTTTCCGGGCCGGCGAAAATAGGCGACTCCCGCTTCGGAACGAACCATCTGGCCACTTTCGGAGTAGCGCTCCAGAAACGTTGCCGCCAGAGTATGCGCGCCGCGGTAGCGCGCCTCCAACTTTGCGGCAATCGATTTTGCATCGGGGCTGGTCGAGGAGAAGGCGGCTAGAATCGCGCAGGTGTAGGCTAGGAGCGAGAGCATGCTTGGTAGTCTAACAAGCCCGGCTGCGGCCGCAAATGATGCTCTCTCGCTCAATTCGGCCTCTGAAAACAAATAAGCACGGGGATGTTCTCCCGTGCTCCAGTTTGTTCAGCTCAATTATTTCGTTGGCCTGATCGTCGTATTTATTGGATAGGAGGGCTTGTATTGGCGCAACCGGTGCCGTTGGGAGTGTACCGGATCACACTCGTCTGGTCGGAGCAAAACATGCGCTGTCCGGATACACCCAACGAAACGGGCGTCGCGGCAATATTGTAGTTAAGCGAGGGTGTCAACCCATCACCTGTGTAAGCAAAGACATAGCCAGCCTTGGTTCCGGAGGAGAGGACCACGTCCAGAAGGCAGGCACTTGTAGGAGCTGCCGTGCAAGGCGTAGTCCCACCGAGGGAGATCAAGTTTGGAGGAAATCCAACGTTTTGGTAGATGCTGGAGTACGTAATCACCGCCGTGTTGATAGTGCGCACGGACTGCGTAGCCGAAGATTCATTCGCCACAAGTCGTGACCTGAGATAATTCGGAACCGCGATGGCGGCCATAATTAAAATGATGGCCACAACGATCAGCAGCTCGATTAGGGAGAACCCGTCTTGTTTTCTTCTCATAGAAGCTTCCCGAAAACAACATCCGCCCAGTCTTTTCGCCAACACCTGTTTGCGTCTGCGATAGTAAGAAGCACTCTAGAGGCCATTCCGTAATCCTGGCCATGGAGCGTAACTGTATGATTCGTGACTAGTTGGCTTTATTTCAAGACGCTGGAAAAACTCTTCCGTGCGATGGATGACACTAATCGTCATTTCCAATATGAGTTCTGACGAAAAAGGGCGCCCTTATGGCATTGTTCTTGACAGGAAACCGAAACCCGTACTGACCGCAAGCTTCTCTTCGAGGCCGGACATGGCACAATCAAAAAAGAACGGAGCAAGGGCCCAAGGTCCCCTGCTCCGCTCAGAACCTAACCCACATCTCTCACAGCCTGGCAGAAGAGGAATGAAGTTTGTTTAAGTTAGGAGTTGCGAGATGGTTTCGCGGGGCGCTGTTGTGTAGCTGATCCGTTTTTCGTTTTGCGTGAGAGTTTTTTCTTTCTGGGGCTGCTTCGGCGCACACCTTACCGGCGGTTGACATCCGCGAGAAGAAAGTTGTTCGGGATCTTTCTTTTTCAATACTTTAGCGGTACGGCGCACAGCTTTTCATGGATTTGCCGGAAGAGCTC
>DATDHE010000295.1:0-2741 GCA_036521695.1 Candidatus Acidiferrum sp.
TTTTTCCCGCCGCTACCTTTTGACCGAAATGCTCTCGCCCACTTATACTCACCCATCTTTCTTATCGAGGAACTGTGTATCTAACGCTGTCTAATCGCCTCCGCGAAGCCCTGGTGCGTCACATCCAGGAGCATTACGCCATTTCTCTCGACGTTGTTCTCGACCGACCACCCAAAATCGAAATGGGTGAAGCGGCGTCCCCGGTGTGCTTTGAGTTGGCCAAACACTTGAAAAAAGCTCCGCGCATGATCGCGCAAGAGATTGCCAATAGTTTGGGCAAGATCGACGGCATCACCCGCGTGGAAGTTGCTGGCGCCGGGTATCTGAATGCGTACTTTGACCGCGCAGCATTCTGGGAAAATGCTTGGAAAGAACAAGGCGGAGATGGTCGGAAAAAACTAACGGACGCAGGGCGCGGAAAAATTGTCGTCGAGCACACCAGCATCAATCCCAACAAGGCGGCGCACATCGGGCACGTGAGGAATGCGGTGTTAGGCGACACCATGGCGCGAGTTCTGCGCCACGCTGGCCATTCCGTCCAGGTGCAGAACTACATCGACAATACGGGCGTGCAGGTGGCGGACGTGGTGATCGGTTTTCTCGATATGGAACGACGGACGCCGGTGAGCGTAAAGATGTTCGCGATGGAGCCCCGGTTCGACTATTACTGCTGGGATTTGTATGCGAAGGCAACGCACTTTCTTGATGAAGACCAGGCGCGGGCCGCCGCTTTGCGCGGACGAACTTTAAAAGCGATCGAAGAAGACCGCGGCGAAGAAGCGGAAGTCGCCCAAGTTGTCGCGGATGCGATTGTCAGTTTGCATTTGCGAACCATGGCCCGGTTGGGAATCGCCTATGAATTGCTGGCGCGGGAAAGCGAAATCTTACATTTGAAATTCTGGGATGCGGCGTTCGAAAAGCTGAAGGAATCCGGCGCGATTCAACTGGCAGCAAGCGGGAAGATGGCCGGCTGCTGGATCATGCCATGGAAAGAAGAAACCGAGAAAGGAAAGGAAAGGAAAGAGACGAAGGAAGCTACCTCCGGTCTTTCATCCTTTGCCTCATCTACTTCCTCCAGCTCCTTAACCTCCTCCGCCGAAGAAGAGAATATCCAGGACAAAATCATCGTTCGCTCGAATGGAACGGTAACGTACGTCGGGAAAGACATCGCCTATCAGCTCTGGAAATTTGGAGTGCTGGGAAAGGATTTTCACTACCGCATGTGGCCGAACACTCCGGAGGGCGAGCCGGTTTGGGCCACGACCACTCTCAAAAGCGATCCCGCTGCCCCGCATTTCGCCGAGCCCGCCACTGCGGTTTACAACGTCATCGACGCGCGCCAGTCTTACGTGCAAGATGTCGTGGCGGAAGCTCTGCGCCGCCTGGGCCACGCCGAAGCCGCCGACAGATCCATTCACCTGTCCTATGCTTTCGTCGTGCTTACTCCCCGCTGCGCGGCCGAAATGGGCTACGAACTCTCGCCTGAGGAAGCCAGACTCCCTTTCATCCAAGTCAGCGGGCGCAAAGGCTTTGGCGTCAAGGCCGACGACCTTATCGACAAGCTCGAAGCCGCCGCGCTCGCCGAGGTCCAGCAGCGGCACCCGCAGATGAGCGAACCGGAGCAAAAGCAGACGGCGCGTGCAATTGCCGTGGGCGCCCTGCGTTTCTTTCTTCTGAAATTTACGCGCAACGCGATCATCGCGTTCGATTTCAAGGATGCGCTGAGCTTTGAGGGCGAGACCGGTCCATATTGTCTGTACGCCGTGGTGCGCATCCGAGGCATACGCCGAAAAGGCGTGGAAGCCGGAGCGACAAACGCTGCGGTGACGCGCGAAACGGCGTCGGTGCTATTTGCTGGACCGGATGGAAACGGTCTGTGGGAATTGCTGCTAAATACCGGCTCGTTGGACCTTGCAATAGACGCAGCCATCGGCGCGCAAGAGCCTGCATTCGTTGCGAAGTACGCTTTCCAATTAGCGCAGGCTTTCAACAATTTCTATCACAAGCATCACATCTTGACGGAGGCAGACGAACAGAAGCGCGCCTTCTTATTGCGCCTGACGGAGCTCGTGGAAACACGCTTGGTCGAAACGTTTTCCCTGCTAGGAATCGAGGCGCCAGAGAAGATGTGACGGAGGTAGGTAGCGGCGCTCGTTTCTTCGCGCCGAAGCGCTGTTTCGGGTGGAAAATTAACAAACTGCTGACATGCGTGTGCGAGCTTGTCAGCTAACGAGAAGATAGGTGGAGTATTGTTCGTCGGCGATGGCAGTGAAAGGAAGCAAGGTGAGAGGCGTAGCAGCGCTTCCCGCTTGCCAACTACTCCTCCCCGTCTTCGTCGCGGACAGCAATTGTTGGCGCGCGACGGCGGAGGATGATTCGCCGACCGAAAAAAGGACAAGTGGGCCAGCGAGCAGCGCAACCGTGTTCGCGTGCCGCGGGTCGATCGGCTCCAGGCGTTTCGTCAGCGGCAAATCCAGGTCCATGTGATCGCCTGTTTTCCATTCGCGTCGAACGGCAGCAAAGCTTCCGGGGACTGGAGAATCTTGTATGCGTTTTCCGTTTACGGAAAGCGAAGCTCCCTCCGCCCAGGACGGAATGCGAAAGTTTAGAGTGAAATCTCTTTGCGGGGAGCTTTGCAGTTGGAACTCAATATGACTATCAAAAGGATAGACAGATTTCTGCGTGAGGGAAACTTGGGCGCCATCCTGCGTCCACCGCACCGTTGACGGAATGTAGAGATT
>DATDHE010000296.1:0-6610 GCA_036521695.1 Candidatus Acidiferrum sp.
GGACAATTCGCCACTCTCGGCGTGGATCACGAAGATAAGCGCATCGAGCGAGCCTACTCCATTGTCTCTTCCCCGTATGAAGAAGGCCTCGAGTTTTTCATGGAGCTCGTTCCTGACGGCGCCCTCACGCCGCATCTCTACAAACTCAAAGTCGGCGACACCATGCTTTGCCGCAAAATCTCGAAAGGCCGCTTTACGCTCGACCTAAAGAGCGGCCGCACCAATCATCTTCTTCTCGCTACCGTCACTGGCATCGCTCCGTTCGTCAGCTATGTTCGGACTCTTTACAAAGACTGGAAAGCCGGCGATGGCCCCATGCCCGGCGAGCACAAATTCTTTTGTCTGCAGGGCGGCAGCCGTTCGTGGGAGTTCGGTTATCGCGAAGAGCTCGAGCGGATTGCCGCGGAAGTTCCGTGGTTTAAATATGTCGCTACCATCAGCCGTCCGTGGGAGGACGCTTCATGGAAAGGCCAGACCGGCCGTGTCGATGATCTCGTTCGCATGTATGTCGACGAGTGGAATTTGCGCCCGGAAAGCACTACGGGCTACCTCTGCGGCCACCCCAGCATGTGCGAAAACGGCCAGGGTATTCTCACTCGAGCCGGCTGGCAAAAAGGTTCCGTGTTCGAAGAAGTCTATTTCATCCCTGGCAAAGAGGTCGGAGCCGGATAAACCAACTCTCATTCGAGCGCTATTTGTTTGCGAGCCTCGCGGTTCGAATTCGTTGTAGAATGCCGCGCGGACCGGCCAAAACTAGCTTCGTGGGCGAGTTCTGAAGTAGCAGAGAGAATACCGGAGGAAGCTTGATGATTGTCGGAGTGCCACGAGAAACCTTTCCTGGAGAGCGCCGCGTCGCGATGGTGCCCGCCGTAATTCCGAGCCTCACGAAAGCAGGTCTCGAAGTTGTTGTGGAGGCCGGTGCGGGAAAAGAAGCCGGCTATTTGGACGCGGACTACGCCGCCAAAGGAGCAAAGATTCTCCCTACGCGCGCCGAAGTTTTCGGTGCCGCCGATATCGTCGTTCAAGTGCTCTGCTACGGTTCGAACGACAAGACCGGCAAGGCCGATGTTCCGCTCTATCGTCCCAATCAACTACTGATTGGCTTTCTGCGTCCCCTCGGCTCTCTCGAAACCATCCAGGAAATCGCTTCAAAAGGCGTGACCGCCTTCTCCATTGAATTGATGCCGCGCACCACTCGCGCGCAAAGCATGGACGCGCTTTCCTCCATGGCCACCATCAGCGGCTACAAGGCTGTGTTGATCGCTGCTGACGCTCTCCCCAAGCTTTTTCCAATGATGACCACCGCGGCGGGAACGATCACGCCTGCCCGCGTTTTCATCATTGGATGCGGCGTAGCCGGACTGCAAGCCATCGCCACCGCGCGCAGACTCGGCGCGGTTGTTTCGGCATACGACCTCCGTCCCGCGGTGAAAGAACAGGTGCAGAGCCTCGGCGGACGCTTCGTCGAGATCGCGATTGAAGCTAAGGACGCACAGGATGCGCGCGGATACGCGACGGCACAGGGCGAAGAGTTCTACAAAAAGCAGCGCGAACTGCTCGGAAGAGTAGTAGCGGAAAGCGACGTGGTCGTCACCGCAGCGGTAATCCCCGGCAAGAAGTCCCCCATTCTCGTAACCAAGGAAATGGTCGACGGAATGGCGCCGGGCTCAGTGCTTGTGGATCTGGCCGCAGAGCGTGGCGGAAACTGCGAACTGACGCGCGCCGGCGAAAAAGTCGAAGAGCACGGAGTAACCATCATCGGTTCCATCAATCTGGCCAGCACGGTTCCTTATCATGCCAGCCAAATGTACGCCAAAAACGTCGCCACGTTTCTGCTGTATATGGTGAAAGACGGCAAACTCCAAATAAATCCGGAGGACGAAATCGTGCGCGAAACTTTGCTGACCCGGGGTGGAGAGATTGTAAACGCCAGGCTGCGTGAAATTTACAAGCTGCCGGCGCTGGCTGCTAAATCATAAGGAGGCATGGATGCCCGCGGATTTTATTTCGAGTCTGTTTGTGTTCATCCTATCGGCGTTTTTAGGTATCGAGCTCATTAAACGCGTCTCGCCGCTCCTGCACACTCCCCTGATGTCGCTGACGAACGCTCTGGACGCCATCGTCGTGGTCGCGGCCATCATCATCGCAGGCCGCCACGAGACGCGTCTCGCCACCATCCTCGGGCTGATCGCTGTCGCGGCTTCCTTTAGCAATATGGTCGGCGGTTTCGTCATCACCGACCGCATGCTAGGCATGTTCAAGACCGGCAAGGCGGCGAAAAAGCCATGAGCCCAGCCGACCTCCAGCAGCTGATCGATTTCACGTACATCGCCGCAGCCATCGGCTTCATTCTGGCGATCAAATGGCTGGGCTCTCCAGTCACGGCCAAGCGCGGCGTGCTCGTCGGCGAAATCGCTTCAGCCATCGCCGTCATCGCCACGCTGTGCGATCCGCAGGTCAGCGAGTACAAGTGGATCATCATCACCCTCATCATCGGTGCCGCAGTCGGCGTCCCGCTTGGCATGGTGAAGATGACTGCGGTCCCTCAGCGAACCGCGTTGAGCCACGCGTTCGGCGCCCTCTCCGCTGCCCTGATCGGCATCGCCGAATACTACGTCGCCGCTCCCAACGTCCCTAGATTCCAGATGGCGGAAATCGGCCTCGAAGTCATCATCGGTTCGCTCACCTTCACGGGCAGCTTAATCGCCGCCGGCAAACTGCAAGAAATCCTGCCCCAGCGACCCATCACTTATAAAGGTCAGAACTACGTCAGCTTGACGGTTCTCGCTGCTGCGCTTGGACTCGTGGTGGCTCTTGTCCTTCATCCCGAAATGACCTTTCTCTTCCCCATCATGATCGGCGTAGCCTTGATCTTCGGAATCATGCTCGTCACGCCCATCGGCGGCGCCGACATGCCCACGGTAATTTCCCTCTTGAACTCCTACGCAGGTTTCTCCGCCTCGCTTCTCGGCTTCGTCCTCAACAACAAGGTCCTGATCGTCGCCGGCGCACTCGACGGCGCTTCCGGCTTCATCCTCTCCGTCATCATGTGCAAAGCCATGAACCGCTCCTTCACCAACGTTCTCTTCGGAGCCTTTGGCCAAGTGCAGGCCTCCGCCGCCGGCACTAAAGAAGAACGCGCCGTCAAGAGCGCCTCGCCGGAAGATGCCGCGGGGATTCTTGCGGCCGCCAATACAGTGGTGATTGTTCCTGGGTATGGAATGGCCGTCGCGCAAGCACAGCACAAAGTCCGCGAACTCTATGACATTCTCACCAAGAAAGGCATCGACGTTAAATTCGGTATTCATCCCGTCGCCGGACGCATGCCTGGCCACATGAACGTTCTGCTCGCCGAAGCCGACATCCCTTACGACCGCTTGAAGGAGATGGACGAGATTAACGGTGACCTACCGCAAACCGACGTTGCCCTGATCATCGGCGCGAACGACGTCACCAACCCTGCGGCTCGCACCGACCAATCCAGCCCCATCTTCGGCATGCCCATCATCGACGTGGACAAAGCTCGCACGGTCATGGTCATCAAACGCAGCATGGCCGCAGGCTTCGCCGGAATCGGCAACCCGCTCTACTACCTCGACAACACCATGATGCTCTTCGGTGACGCGAAAAAATTCGTCAGTGACATCGTCCGCGAACTAAGCGGCGGCGGCCATTAATCGCCCAGCGTCCCACAAGAGTTCTATTTGCGTGGGGTTTGCCTCCTCGGAAAAGTGGGGATTCTCTCCAGAGGGCGGTTGGGACTACAATGTCCCACGAATTCTGCTGGAGGAAATATGCGTGCCAATAGCGTGGAAGTTTCCTGGGATAGCCAGAAGTCAGACTGGGTGATTCGCATGCAAAGCGGCGACGAAGTGATCCGGCGACGTTACAAGGCGCCAAAAGATGCCGACGAGAAAACGCTTCGCGCGAAAGCCGAAGAAACCGTCAAGGATGAGGGATACGAAGCAGACGCGGCGATAGTGAGCATTAAGCGGTAGCTGTTTTCGGCGTGATGCGGTGCATGACAGGCAATCTTGCCTGTGCGCCAATTCATTCGCTGCGATACAAAGCACAGCCGAGAGTGACGGTTATACCCGCGAGTTGAACTGCACGCACGGCTCGGTCCATTGGACATATATTTCCGGAGTGTTAAAATCTGAGACGAGCTGGCATGCCACCAAAAACACTCTACGAAAAGATTTGGGATTCCCACGTAGTCCACGAAGAAGCCGGGAAGCCTGCGCTCATTTATATTGACCGTCACCTCATACACGAGGGCACATCTCCGCAAGCCTTCGCGGGGCTGAGCGCCGAAGGTCGCAAGGTGCGCCGCCCAGATCTAACGTTCGCCGTGATGGACCACTCCGTTCCGACGACCGAGAAAGACCGCATCCTGCCCATCGTTGATACCGACGCGCGGCTGCAGTTTGAAGCGCTCGAAAAAAATTGCCGTGAAACCGGCGTGCGCCTCTTCGACATGAATAGCCGCAACCAGGGCATCGTGCACATTATCGGGCCGGAGCTAGGCGTAACGCAGCCCGGGCAGACGATCGTTTGCGGCGACAGCCACACTTCAACGCATGGAGCGTTTGGAACACTGGCGTTTGGCATCGGCACGAGCGAAGTGGAGCACGTCCTCGCGACACAATGCCTGGTGCAATCGCGCAGCAAAACGCTGCATATTTTGGTCCACGGCAAGCGGCCGCGCGGTGTAACGGCGAAGGACATCATTCTCGCCATTATAGGAAAGATCGGAATCAGCGGCGGCACCGGACATGTGGCGGAATACGGCGGCGAAGCCATTCGCGATTTGAGCATGGACGGCCGCATGACCGTGTGCAATATGACGATTGAAGGTGGCGCGCGCGCCGGAATGATCGCGCCGGATGACACGACTTTTAAGTATCTCGAAGGACGGCCGTTTGTGCCGCGCGGCAAAGCGTTTGACGACGCGGTCACGGGATGGAAGAAGCTCAACAGCGATGACGGCGCGAAATTTGACATGAGCGTCGAGCTGCAAGCACAGCATCTCGCGCCGCAAGTCACCTGGGGCACGAATCCGGGCATGGTGACGAGCGTCACGGGACGTGTACCGGAACCTGGATCGTTCCACGACCCGAACGATCAGAAAGCCACCGAAAGCGCGCTGAAATATATGGGACTGAAAGCGGGCACGCCGATCGTGGACATTCCCGTGGACCGCGTGTTCATCGGCTCATGCACGAATTCGCGCCTGGACGACCTGCGCGCCGCGGCGCATCTGGTGGCTGGCAAGCACGTCGCGCAAAGCATCAAGCAGGCACTGATCGTGCCCGGCTCGCGCGGAATCAAAGCGCAAGCCGAAAAAGAAGGTCTGGACAAAATTTTCCGCGACGCCGGTTTCGAGTGGCGCGACGCCGGCTGCAGCATGTGCATCGGTATGAACGCCGACGTGCTCCCGCCGCACGAGCGTTCTGCCAGCACAAGCAATCGCAATTTCGAGGGCCGCCAGGGTAAGGACAGCCGTACGCACCTGGTCAGTCCGGTGATGGCGGCTGCGGCGGCGATCGCCGGCCACTTTGTCGATGTACGTTCGCTAGACGTCGCTTCCGTAGAGTGAAGTTGATCTCACCCAGCGCGATTTGAGTTTATGAGGAGCGCGAATTAGATGGAACCGTTTAATACGCACACTGGCATGGTCGCGCCGCTGGACCGGGTCGATGTGGACACCGACCAGATGGTGCCCAAACAATTTCTGAAGGCGCTGACACGAAAGGGCTTTGGCCGGATTTTGTTTTATGACTGGCGCTATTTGCCGGGCGGGAAACCGAATCCCGAATTCGTGCTCAATTTCCCGCGCTACGAAGGCGCATCGGTTCTGCTGGCGCGCCACAACTTCGGCTGCGGCTCGAGCCGCGAGCACGCTCCTTGGGGCGTGAAAGACTACGGCTTTCGCGTGATTATCGCGCCGAGCTACGCAGACATCTTCTACAACAATTGTTTTAAGAACGGCATTCTGCCTGCCTCGCTGAGCGAGGAGCAGGTCGAAGAACTCTTCCAGCGGACCGAAAAAGAAGAAGGCTACATGCTGACTGTGAACCTGCCGAATCAGACCATCGCCGACAGGCATGGCTTAATGTTCCGGTTCGACTTGGCGCCGTCACGCAAGGAAGTTCTGCTAAAGGGCCTGGACGATATCGGCACTTCGCTGCAACACGAATCCGACATCACTGCCTACGAGAAAGCTCACGCCGCCACGGCCACCATGTACGAAGCGGTGGACGTACAAAATTACACCGACGGCCGCTGACGGCGAGATGGCCGCGATCGCCGCGCAAAAAACCTAAGACGGGCACGACTTGTCGTGCCCGTACACCACGCTTCCTGCGCGGACGGCATTTTCCGCAGTTGGCTCTGGAGACTCCGGCGCGGCCGGTGGCCCGAGCAGTTCCGCGATCAGAATTCCCGCCAGCACAAAAACTGCCCCAAGCAACGCCCGGCTGCCCAGTCTCTCGCGGAGCAGGATGTACGAGGTGGCCGAAGCAAAAACCGGTTCTAGCGTGAAGAGAACTGCTGCGTGGCTCGAGCTGGTGTACTGCTGCGCCCAAAGCTGCACTGAAAAGGCCACTGC
>DATDHE010000297.1:0-11120 GCA_036521695.1 Candidatus Acidiferrum sp.
GATGGTGATGCCGTAATTTCCGTGTCCGGCGGCGATATCCAACACACGGCAAGGCTTGCCTTCCGAAGCGCCAACGAGCTCCGCGATAAAATTAGCCGCTGGCACCGTAAGCGGCGCCATCGATTTCGCGAACGCCACCCAAACCTCATCCTGCGGTTTGGAGTTGTCTCCCTGTACTCCCGCCGTTCCACCCTTGCGCACAGCGTCGGTCAAAGCCTCGACATTTTTTTTATGCCAAGCGCTTCCTAGAAACCCCGTCACTGCGGTGAGAGAAGCAGGCGACCGGCGGTCGAGAAAAAGCGCGGACTCCTCGGTCAGTGCATATCGCCCGTTTTCTTTTGCGATGAGGCCCATGATCGTCAAGTAATCGCAAAGGATGCGCAAACCACGCTCGGATGCGCTGATCTTCGCGGCGAGCAGCGCCGGAGTATTCGCGCCCGCTCCGATGGCGGTGAAGACATCGAGTTCGATTCCCGATTTCAGGGCTGCGGTCTGCTGGAACGCGTTCATGAGACCGAAGATGCGTTCCGGGGTCGGGCGGTTCGTGGTGGAAGGTGTGGCCATTCAGTTTGTCTCCGTTTGCCGAGTCTTGTTAGTCCAAATATACACCCAGCTCGGCGTCAGTTTCGCTGTTCAATTCCATTGCCCCCGTCCGGCCTGGGCTGGCATACTCTCTTTCCCCGCAGCGTGTGCCAGGGACATGTTATGAAACGCGAATATCACCGCTGGTATTCTCCTCGGCTGGGCATCGACATGGGCGTGATTGTCCACGGCCACTGGGGGCAGCCCATTCTCGGTTTTCCGACCAGCGCGGGCGATGAAACCGAGCTGGAAGGCCAGAGCATGATCGGCGCGCTGGCCGATTTCATCGAAGGCGGGAAGATAAAATTTTTCAGCATCAATTCCATCAACGGTCTCAGTTTTTACAACAAAGGCGCGCATCCTTTTCACCGTAGTTATGTACAGTCCGTTTTCGATTCCTACCTTCGAGAAGAAGTCGTGCCTTTCATCTGGGACAATTGTCAAAGCCCATGGATCGCCATCTCTACCATGGGCGCATCGTTTGGCGCGTATCATGCGGCCAACTCGCTCTTCAAGCATCCCGATGTGATCAAGCGCTGCTTCGCGATGTCCGGCGTATACGACGTTCGCAACTTCATGGACGGGATGTACGACGATAATTTGTATTTCAATAATCCAGTGGACTATCTCGCGAACCTGAACGATCCCTGGGTCCTCGGCCAGCTCGCCTCTTGCGACATCCACATCAGCACGGGCACAGGTCAATGGGAGAACAGCGGCCCCACGTATCGATTGTCCGAGATCCTTTCCAGTAAGGGCATCCGCCATTCGCTGGACAACTGGGGTCCTCAAGGAGGCCACGACTGGCCTTATTGGAAGCACCAGATGCGCGAATACGTCTCCCGCCTCTTCTAAACCACTGCCAAGTTGACGGGCACTCTACTCCGAAGAGCATCTCGCACCTTCCAGCCGTCATAGGCTTGCGGCGATGGCCAGACAGCCTATGATGATCGAGCTGCTCGGGCGCTCATTTATGTTGGATTCATGTCCTGCCGAGGAGAATTGTTGCTAGGGTGAATCGTCCGATTCTCGGGCAATCTTTATAGGGTGGGACATCCGCGGGACGAAGCGTCCGATAAAAAAGGTAGAGAAACTGGAGTCATGATGAACTACTCGGCTCTCTTTCGGTCCGCCCTAGTGGCGCTGCTAAGAAACAAGATGCGCAGCGTGCTGACGGTCTTGGGAATCACCATCGGTATCGCGGCAGTGATTTGCGTTGTGGCGATCGGCAAGGCGGGACAGGCGCGTGTCGAACAGCAATTGAACAATTTGGGCGACAACTTCGTGTGGGTGGAAGCGGGAGGGAGGGCAGTTAACGGTGTGCGGACGGGAACGCACGATACAAAGACTTTAGTGTACGCCGACGCGGTGGCGATCAAGAATCAGGTTTCACTGATCAAGAGCGTATCGCCAAATGTGGACGACCCAGTGCAGGTGATTTATGGGAATCAGAACTGGCATACGTCGTACCGGGGAGTTTCGCCCGAATACTTTGAGATAAAGCGCTGGTTTGTGGATCAAGGGGCGGTGTTTTCGCAGGACGACGTGGACCGGGCGGCGGACGTATGCGTCCTGGGGCGGACGGTGAGGGATCAGTTGTTTGGCGTGGAAGATCCGGTGGGGAAAGTGATTCGGGTAAATAGTTTGCCGTGCAAGGTGGTCGCTACGGTTCAGCCGAAGGGACTAGCGCTATCGGGTCAAGATCAGGACGACACGATCATCATCCCTTACACTACTGCGCAGAAAAAGTTGAAGGGAATTACGTGGCTCGACGACATTCTGTGCTCGGCGGTGTCGCAAGACGCAGTAAAAATGGCGGGTCAGGAAGCGACCGCTGTGCTGCGGGATCGGCATCATTTGCGGCCGGAAGAAGAGGATGACTTCAACATTCGCAATCCGGAAGACATTATTCAGGCGCAGCTCGATGCGAGCAAGACTTTGACGATTTTGTTGATCGCGATTGCTTCGGTGTCGCTGCTCGTCGGAGGAATCGGGATTATGAATGTAATGCTAGTTTCCGTTACGGAGCGCACGCGGGAGATCGGTGTGCGAGTCGCAGTGGGAGCTACGGAAGAAGCGATACAGTTGCAGTTTCTAGGTGAGTCAATCATGTTGAGCCTTGTCGGAGGCGCTGCGGGTGTGCTGTTTGGGATCTTTGGGTCGTATTTGGTGGGCCAGACCTTGCACTGGCCAATGGAGATGTCGGTGGAATCGATTCTGGTGGCGGCGGTGTTTTCGGTGGCGGTGGGAGTGTTTTTTGGATATTACCCGGCGAGGAAGGCTTCTTTGCTCGACCCCATTGAAGCTCTGCGATACGAATAAAACTTCTTCGAAATAATGACCCAGGGACGATAAATGAAGATTAAGGGACGGTGGCTGATCTTGGCGGGTGCTGTGGTGATTGCCGGAGTGTTTGCGGTGTTCGGGCTGAATCGCAACGCGCAGGCGCAGCACTTCACGGCGAAAGTGGAGCGCGGCGAGATTGACGATGTGGTGGAGGCGACGGGAACGATCAACGCGGTGATCACGGTGCAGGTGGGTTCGCAGGTTTCGGGAACCATTGCGAAGCTGAACGCCGATTTCAATTCGCGTGTTCATAAAGGTGATGTGGTGGCGCTGATCGATCCTGCTTTGTTCAAAGGCGCGATGCTGCAGGCTGTGGCGGATTTGGAAAACGCGAAGGCGAATCTGGTAGCGGCGCGCGCCAACCTCGAGAAGGCGAAGGCGGGATTGGTGCAGACCAAGGCGGATTACGATCGCGCGGTGCGGTTGACCAAAGATGGCGTGATGAGCCAGCAGCAGTTGGATTTGGCGAAATCGAACTACGATTCCGCCAATGCGTCTGTGGGTGCAGCCGCGGCGAATGTGACGCAGGCGGAGGCACAGGTTAGCCAGAAAGATGCGGCCGTGGCGGTGGCGCAGACGAATTTGGACTATACGGTGATCCGGTCGCCGATCGACGGGACGGTGGTGGCGCGGAATGTGGATGTCGGGCAGACCGTTGCAGCGTCGCTCCAAGCGCCGACTATTTTTACGATTGCGCAGGACCTGACGAAAATGTGGGTTTATGCGAAGACGGACGAATCGGACGTCGGGAACATCAAGATCGGGAAGCCAGTGAGCTTTAAAGTGGACGCGTTTCCGAAGGACACATTTCATGGCGTGGTAAGCCAAGTACGAATGAACGCGACAACGGTGCAGAGCGTGGTGACCTACGACACGATTATTGAGTTCGCGAACCCGGAGCTGAAATTGTTTCCGGGAATGACGGCGTATGTGACGATCCCGGTGGATACAGCGAAGAATGCGATGAAGCTGCCGAATACGGCGCTGCGGTACAAGCCGCCAATGTCGGCGGAAGAAATTCTGGCGGTTTACAAACAATACGGGATCGATGCGAGCGAGCAGAAGCAGGCTTTTGAGGACCCGGCTGCAGGTGGAACTGGCAATGCGGGGCAGGCTGTGGCGGCGCCGAATCCGCCGCGCGCACCGAAGAGAGATAGCGCGGTGGTTTGGAAGTTGCACGCCGACAACACGATGGAGCCGGTAAAGGTGTCGCTGGGAATTACGGATCATGCGTATACGGAAGTGAGCGGCGTTCTCAAAGGGGCGTTGAAAGAGGGGGACGACGTGATTATCCGGTCAGTGGCTGCAAAATCGCAGGGGCTAGGTGGAATAAGACGGTAAGCATTTCAAGAGTAAGACAAATCCAGGGATATCAATGGCAGCTATAAACCAATTCCAGGAGACGCCGAGTGGGGCGGCGGCGAACGCAGTTTTACGCGTCGAAGAGGTGCACAAGTATTACGACTTAGGCGAGACGCGCGTACACGCGCTGCGCGGCGTGAGCGTGGAAATCGGACGCGGGGAATTTGTGGCCATCATGGGGGCGAGTGGCAGCGGCAAGTCGACGTTTATGAACATGCTGGGGTGTCTCGATCGTCCGAACGCGGGGCGATACTTGCTGGAAGGGACGGATGTATCGCAGCACGATAAGAAGGCGCTTGCGCTGATTCGAAACCAGAAGATTGGATTTGTTTTTCAGGGATTCAATTTGCTGGCGCGCACGACGGCGCTGGAAAACACGGAGTTGCCTACGCTGTACACGAAAATCGACAAAGGGGAACGCGAGAAACGCGCCGCGGAGGCTTTGGCGATGGTGGGTCTGGCGGAACGGGCGCAGCATTTTCCTTCGCAGATGTCCGGGGGGCAGCAGCAGCGAGTGGCGATTGCACGGGCGCTGGTGAATCGTCCGTCGATTCTGCTGGCGGACGAGCCGACCGGAAATCTCGATAGCAGGACGTCGGTGGAGATCATGGAGATTTTTCAGAATTTGAACGACAAGGGGTTAACGATCGTGCTGGTTACGCATGAGCACGACATCGCTCAGTTCGCTAAACGCGTTTTGGTTTTTCGAGACGGAAAAATCAGGAAAGATGATGCAGTGATGAATCGGCCGAGGGCGTCGCAAGTATTGCAGAGCTTGCCGACGCTGGAGGACTAGCAAGAATTCTGCTTTGCAGTCCGAAGTCTTGCGATCGAAACACGCGGCGTGGAAGCATGAAGGATTGCGAGATCAGGCGAGGCCGAGGTGGTCGAGCTGATAGTGGCCTTTGGAGATGACTTGATCGTCGTCGATCCAGACGTCGCAGTTGCGGGTGAGGACGTCGACGTGGGTTTTTGATTTCCAGTCGGCGTGCGTTTGGCTGCCGTAGGGGTCGCCGAAGGCGATGTGCACGCCGGGAAATTTTTCGTCCTGCAGCAAGATGCCGATCATGGCGGAAAGGCCGAGGTTGGTGCCGAAGGCGAGTTCGCCCACGCGGTCGCTGTTCTCATCGGTGTGACAGTACTGCCAGAATTCCTCTTCGAGGTCCTTGCGCGCACAATCCACGCCGGTTAAGCGGGCGCCTTCGATTGTCAGGACCAGTGGCGTCGTCTGCAGGTCGCCATATTTCCCATTGAAATGATCTCCGGCAGTGGCATCGCAGACAAAAGTGCCATCGACCGTAGCCGGAGTCGTGAAGACTTCGCCAGCGGGCAAGTTGGACCAGTAACGCGGGCTGATGAGGCCGCTGGTTTTTACCCAGTCGAGGCCACGATCGAAATGAGCGGCGATTGAGGTGCCCGCTACGGTTTTTACCGTGAGCGTTTGTGCGCCCAGCATGCGTTCGCGCAGCTTGTCGCTCAAGCGGTCTACCATGCGGTAATCGGCGCGCATGCCTTGCTGCATAATTTCGGGAGTTACGCCGACCATGTGGGCATAGCGAATTTGGCGGCGTTCGACGACGCGGACGATGGCCATGCGCGCACCGAGCTCGCCGGGTTGCGGTGTCATGCACATGGCGCCTACGTCAGCGGTCTCGAGAGCTTGCAGGACGTCGGGTGGCGCGACCGTCATGGGGCGAGGGCCAAAATCTTCGAGGAGCAAACCGGTGTAGTGAGCTTGACGATCTTCGATGGCGGCGGCGATGCTCGCAGCGACAGAGCGACTAGCTTCGTCGGCGATTAGCGCTACGTGCTCGCCGGGACGGACGCTGAGGCAAGTCTCCACGGCGTTCTTGGCGCCGGGCATTAACTCTGGGTCTGGGTGGCCAAAGTACATCTCTTAATTTTACAAGAATTGGCAGAAAATTGAAGAGCCGCCAATGAAATTGGCCGCTGTTATGGAAACCGCGAGATCATCAAACTATTCTGCGAATGGGGATCAAACCGTTCGCGGACTAACCCGGAAGGCGGGGACTTGGCCGCCGCCGCTGGTGACGTTGGCAAGGCCAGTGGCGCTTAAGCGCGTAAGAAAGCCGCAGAGTTTACCGCGGAAGAGATAGGGTGCGAAATCGACGAGCATGTCCCGGTAATCGACTTTGCCGATATTTACGATGAAGGGGAAGACTTCGCGTCGGATAGGGATTCGTTCCTGGACGATCCAGGCGCCGTTTTTTGCAGAAAGGGCGCGGCCTATCGCTGTGTCCCACGCGTCTTCGTCGGTTTCCCAACCCAGAGTTACACCGGAACCGCCGTATTCGTCGCTGGGCTTGAGGACGAGATTTTCGCGCTCCTTGCGGATGAAGGCGAGGAGTTCTATCGGTTGGCCACAATGCGAAGTCTTTACGTCAGCCACCACGCGAGTCCAGGGGATGTGGCGGCGGATAATTTTGCGTTCGTCGTGGGAGAAGAGGGCTCCGTTTTGTTCGTCGGTGAGGACAGCGAAAAAGGTTTTCACGTGGGGAATTTTGCAGCGGAACGTGTTTGCGACGCAGACGGCGTTGGCGGTGTAGGCCTTTACCAGAGCAGCGCATTCCGCAGGTTTAGCGACGATGTCGTTGATGAGGACGCGCCGGTAAACGAGATCGATTTTTGTATCTTGGGCGACGAGTTTCTGGCCGTCGAACTCGAGTTCGCGGGGATCGGCGATGAGCGTGGGAACGCCCATCTTCTCGAAACGCGATTGCAGAATTTCAAACTCGCTAAATGTGGGGACGTCTTCCCAATCGACGATGGCGATTTGCGGGGGACTGGCGGAGCCTCCCCAGTCCACGTAGCTCATTACCAGGGCGTCAAGAAGCTTGGCGCTGAGTGGGTAACTATGAACCGAATAATTTTGCGCGAATTTACCCATGACGGGGAGTTCGCGAAAAATTTCCGCCAAAGTTTCCGCGAAGCCCGCACCCGCCGGGGATTCTCCGTTGTATTCCGCGAACTTGAGTGAATCCGGTAAGAGAAAAGCGTCGAGGCGGGAGGCGGTGCTGGCCCGGCCGTAGGCGGCGGGGAGACGCGCTAAACGCTCTTCTTCGGGCCGCAGATGAAGCTGCGCAAAGAGATGTTTGTCCTCTAGAGCTGCGGTAACCACACGTTCTCCGAGGTCGGCAATTGTTTCCGCGACGGAGCGGACGCGCTCTTCATCGTCCGGAGACAGAAAAAATGGGCGGAGGAAAGGGCAGTGGACGCGATCGCCAAAGGTGAGTTTTGCGCGGCGCATCCTTTTGAATAGATCTTCCGGAAGAGCCGGAACGCGCAGAAGCGTGGCCTTCAGAATGTCGTTCCACTCCTCGGCGGGATTGTGAGGGGTGCTTGAGGGTGTCGGGACGCCGGTCATTTTGTTTTGAAGTCCGTAGATCCCGCAGGGGAGCTGGCGGAAGAATTGGGTGACGACGATTGACTTGCGGCGACGCTTTTGGGAGCGCCGGTGAATCCGCTTGTGGCGCCGATGCCGAGCATTTCTTCCCACCGTGGCCAGGGAAACGACGCCGCCCCATGGAGTGCACGGTCAATCACGAGCCGCGCCATTTTGTCGACGACATGCTCGAAATAAAATTCGGTGATGCGGTCGCGCTCCATGTCCGGCGCGGGGTTCAAGAAATCGATTGCATAGGGCACTCCGTCTTGCACCGCAAATTCGATGGTATTCATTTCGTAGCCGAGAGCTTCGTTAATTGTCTGCGCATCTTTGACGATGCGGGCTCCAAGCTCGGTTGACAGATAGTTGTGATCGACGAGGTACTTCCGTTCTTTCGGGTCATAGTGAACGGGAGTGATATCCGACTTTCCAAACGTGAAACAACGGACGTATTTATCGAAGTTGATGAACTCCTGAAGGGTCATGCAATACGGCGAAGTTTTGTCGTAAGCCGCGAGGAGCTCTTCTTTATTCTGGACTTTGTAGACGTGCTTCCACCCGCCGCCGGAAAATGGTTTGAGAATTGCGGGGCGGCCGACGTAATCGAGAAGCCCATCCCAGTCCACTGGATAAGTGAGGTTGTGGAGCGATTCGGCAGTGATGTCCACGTCGCTGGGATATCCCTTTTGGGGCAGCAGGACCGTTTTCGGGATGGCGATGCCGAGCTTCGAGGCGATGGCGTAATTGAAAAACTTGTCGTCGGCCGTCCACCAGAAGGGATTGTTGATGACGTAGGTTCCCTGGAGAACGGCATGCTTGAGGTAGCCGCGATAGTATTCGACTTCATGCGAGATACGGTCGACGATGACGCGGTATCCGGAAGGCTCGCCCATGCGCGTGCCACCGAGCTTTACGAATTCCGCCGCAACACCGTCTTTCTTTCCGAGTTCATTGACACGCACGATAAAGGCCGGAGGAAAGCTGTATTCACGCCCGCAGAGAAGGCCAACCTTCTTCATGATGTCACTCCTGACGAATGCAACAGAGACCTGGTACTTGCAGATGTTTCTAATTGATAGCGTGTGCCGATGAAGCTCGAGGCTCGGTGACGCCGCGTGTTTCTGTAACCAGATGCCTTACGACGGCTTTCAGATCGCCCGTCTGTTCATAGACGCGCAATTGGCGCTCTGCGCTGGTGCCGTCCTTCAGAATGGTATGAATGTATTCGACGGCGCTGCGGCTGCCGAGATCGTCCACGACGTCATCCACGAACTCGAGAAGTTCGAGAGCGAGCTCGCGCATGGGGACTTCGGCTTCTTTGCCGAAATCGATCAGCTTGCCCTCAATGCCATAACGGGCGGCGCGCCATTTGTTTTCCTCGATCAAGGCGCGGCGGTACAAGCGGTAGCTCTGATTCCGTTTGTAGAGACGGTGAAGCTTTACAATAATGGCTTGGGTGAGGGCGGCGATAGAGACGGCTTCCTCGACTTTGGTGGTCACATCGAACATGCGGAACTCGAGAGTGCCAAACACCGGGTGAGGACGGACGTCCCACCAGATTTTTTTTCCGTTGTCGATGCAGTTTAGTTTCATCAGAAGATTGACGAAATTTTCGTAAGCGCTCCAGGATTCAAACTGTTCCGGGATCCCTGTGCGCGGGAAACGGCGAAAGACGGTGGTACGGAAGGACTTCAAGCCGGTGTTGCGTCCCATCCAGAAAGGTGAACTGGTCGAGAGAGCGAGCAGGTGCGGCAGGAAATAGCGGACCATGTTCATCATGTCGATGGTGGTCTGCTTGTCTGGCATGGCGACGTGTACGTGCATGCCGAAGATCAGAAGCGAGCGGGCGAGTTGCTGGAGTTCCTCAACGATGTGTTCGTAGCGTTCGCCGGGTGAGATGACCTGGTCAATCCAGCTGGAAAATGGATGGGTGCCGGCGGCGGCAACCTGCAATCCAACGCGCTCTGCGGCTGCCACAAGTTCGCCACGCGTACGGTGCATTTCGATGCGCAACTCGCCGACGTTTTCGCAGATTTTGGTACCGGTCTCGACGATCGATTGGTGCATCTCATGTTTGACTTGCTCGACGATGTCCGGAGAGGCGGCCGAAACAAGCTGCATGACGTGCGAACGCAACGCGCAGGTTGCGGGGTCAATGATCTGAAACTCTTCTTCAACACCGATAGTGAAACGGTGAGCCATGGGGTGGCCCTCCGGATGGCCGTGGTCTTGTTGGGGACTTCTCAGGCGGTATCATACCCCGCAGGGGGGGAAAATACACGCATCGTCAAGACCAGGAAGACCCGGCGCGCTTAGAAGACTTCCCTCAGGTTCGTCTTTGCTAGATCCAGAATTTCACTGCCTCTGCCGTTAAGCATCGCTTTGATCAGGTAAATTCCGAAGCCTTTAGCCTGCTCAAAGTCGATTGTGGGCGGCAAAGAAAGCTCCAGTCTGACAACTTTGACGCTCACCAATGCTGGACCACGATGATCGAATGCGGCGCGGAGGGATTCTTCAAGCTCTTCCGGGTCTTCCACATTCCGACCGAAGATTCCGCAAGCATCGTCGAGTCTGGCAAAGTCCGGATTGACGAGGTCCGTGCCAAAGCTGATGACCCCTGCCGCCTTCATTTCCAGCTCCATGAAACTGAGCGCGTCGTTTTGATAGACAATGATCTTCACGGGCGCTTTGAGCTGCCGCAGGGTGAGCAATTCCCCCATCAACATCGCAAGTCCCCCGTCGCACGTAAAAATTGCATCGTCTGAAGCGAGCCGGTCCAACATGGCACTGAGGTACTGCGGATGAATCGGCATTTTACCGGGTTCGCCCTTTGCCAGATCGTCCAGTCCTTTGCGAGCCTTCTGGTAATGAGCTTGCGCATCTTCAAGATGAGTTCTGTCTGCTTTCTCAGGCAGCAGTGGCAAGAGAGCACGCAAAGTATCCTGCACCGTTCCAACAAGGCCCAGATCGACGGCCGTCCTACGGCCTATCTGTTCACCGCGCGAATCGACCTGAATTACCTTCGCATGCGTTGGATAGAACTGCTGCTAAGGGAAGTCCGTGCCCAGCATGAGCAGCAGATCGCAATGCTCCATTCCAAAGTGGCCAGACGTAAATCCCAGCAATCCTGTCATTCCGATGTTATAGGGATTGTCGTACTCGATGAATTCTTTACCGCGGAGGGCGTGGACAATGGGAGCCTTCAGTTTCTCTGCCAACTGGGGCAGTTCTGCATGGGAACCCGCGCATCCTGCGCCTCCGAAGATGGTGACCCTCGTCGCCGCGCTTAACATCGCGGCTGCACGTTCCAGCAAGGCAGCTTCCGGTGTGCTTATGGGCTGCAGGGAATCAAGCGTCAACTTGATACGTCGCAACGTCGCTTCCTGGAGAGCCGTGTCGCCGAGACTCTGGAATTCGCGCTCGA
>DATDHE010000298.1:0-6492 GCA_036521695.1 Candidatus Acidiferrum sp.
ATTCTGCTGGTCAGAGAACTCATGACAGAAAGCTCGCATGGCCGTGGCAATGCCGAGATATTCCAGTTTTGAGGAATGCAACTCGTGCGACAAGGATTGGACGTCGTTGGCAATGTCAGCGCTTTGGTTTCGTAATCGAGCAACGCGGTGGAGCAGGTCTGGAGGCGAATCGAAGAATTTCTGCCCGAGCTGCTCTAACTCGATGGTCAACATCGCAAGGCGCTGACTGATATCGTCGTGAAGCTCTCTGGAGATACGTGCACGTTCACGCTCTTGGGCCTCAATGAGCTTGCTATTCACGCCGGAAAGGGCTTCTTCGGCTAGCTTGCGGTCGGTGACATCAACACACGAACCAATGTAGCCTGCGAAGGAGCCATCATGGTTGAACCTGGGCACGCCAAGGTCCAGAACCCAGCGATATTCGCCGTCATAGCGCCGGATCCGATATTCGATTGTGAACTTCTCATGCGCATCAAAAGCATGAAGGTAGGTATCAAAACATTTTTGCAAATCCTCAGGGTGAACGCCTTCCGTCCAGCCATTTCCGAGCTCCTGCTCCATGGAACGACCAGTGAATGCGAGCCAGCTATGATTGAAATAGGTGCACAACTTAGAGGTATCCGACATCCAGATCAGTATGGGGGCGGTGTTGGCCACCAAGCGGAAGCGTGCTTCGCTCTCGCGAAGCGCAATTTCTGCCAGTCTCTGGCTGGAAATGTCGGCCACGATCGCCATGGAGCCGTCAAAATCTCCATTGTCCCTGGAGATCGGGATGGCTGCCATTCGTACCCACAATTCAGCGCCATCCTTTCGACGGAGCCGATCATCCAATTGTTCGCTGTGCATTTCCCGCCGACGCGCCAAACCTCGCCGCTTGCGCCCAACATCCTCGGGAAAGAAAAAATCGAAAACGCTGCGCCCAAGCATTTCTGCAGGTTGATATCCGAGCATCTCGGCCATCTGCCGATTCGCGAAGGACGTGTCAAAGTTCGAATCGAGAAGCCAAATTCCCTCATTGGTAGTCTCCACGATCCTGCGATACTTTTCTTCGCTCTGCCGGACCGCATCTTCACCGCGTTTGCGCTCCGTGATATCCATCACAATCCCGAATATCCGCAGCAACTTGCCTTGTTCGCCGAAGTGTGCGCGGCTGTTTCTCTCTACCCAAATCAAAGTACCGTCAGGGCGTAGCATGCGATAAGTGATCGCGAGGTTAGGCTTCTCAGGACGAAGGTCGGCGACGGCGGCGACAAGTCTTTCGCGGTCATCCGGGTGAACCTTAGACAAAATCTTCTGACCGGTTAGAGGCGTCACCTCATCAATGCCGAGAATCTGGACGCTTTCCGCCGAGCGGACAAGGATATCGGTGGCTGCATCCCATTCGTAAGCAAACATCTTTCCAGCCTGGACAGCTAAACGTAACCGCTCTTCGCCCGTGCGCAGAGCCTCTTCGGATCGCTTGCGCTCGGTGATGTCCGTTACAATGCCGATGATCCGCAGCAACCTGCCTTGCGGGTCAAACTGCGCACGACTATTTCTTTCCAACCAGATCACGGTGCCGTCCGAGCGCACCATGCGATAGCTGATCCTAATGTCGGGCTTTTCGGGTGTGAGGCTGGCAGCCGCGGCCGTAAATACCTTTCGATCTTCTGGATGCACGCTCTCCAAGATTTGTTCGCCGGTGCTAGAGGTCGCCTGATCCCCCCCGAGAATCTGGACGCTCTCTGGCGAGTGGGTGAATACATTTGTGGCCGCGTCCCAGTCGCAGGTAAACATTTTTCCGGCCTGGATTGCGAGACGCAGCTGCTCTTCGCTCTTGCGAAGTTCCTCCTGCGCCTGCTTGCGAACGGTCATGTCATCAACCGTGCCGCGAAGCTTGATGATGTTCCCGGCGCCATCGCGACGTACTTCGCCTTTTGCGATGATCCATTTTCTTGTGCCGTCCGAGTGATTCATCTCAAGATCGAGTTCGTAGGGGGTTCCTGAACGCAACGCTTCTTCGACCGCGCTCCGGAGGCGGAGCCAGCTTTCGTGGGTGTAGAGGGTTGCGTGCCCCTGGTAACTGACGGCGGGCAGAGAGGCATCAATACCTGCGATCCGATAGAGTTGTTCTGACCAGGTGACCGTATCGGTTTGTACATCCCATTGCCAGCTACCCACGTTTGCAAGCCGCTGCGCTTCCGTGAGAGCTGCTTCACTCTCGCGCAAGGCCTGCTCCGCGAGTTTGCGCTCAGTGATGTCTTGCGCCATGCCTAGCATGCGTTCGGGAACGCCAGTCGCCGAATAGTAGAATTTCCCCTTGGCCGCGACCCAGCGGACATTCCCGTTGGGCCAAACGACGCGGAACTCTGCCTCGTAAGACAGACGGCTTTCCCTGGCTTCGGCTACGGCTCGGGAGACGTAATGTCGATCTTCCGGGTGAACGTAACGATGGAAATCTTCTGGACGTCCGACAAAATGCTCGGCTGGGATTCCGGACATCGTCTTGAGGTCACCGAACCAGGAATCTCTTCCGGTCTCAAGGTCCCATTCCCAGCCTACCGCCTTACCGGATTCCATAGACAAACGTAAACGCTCTTCGCTTTCGCTGAGCTCGTGCTGCGCAATCTTGCGCTCTTCGACCAGGACCGCCAGAACCATAAAAGCGATAGAAGTGCAGAATAAAAACAACTGAAGCGATAAGACGCGATTGATGGGGTCCGCTTCGGTGAAGGGTCCTCGTCCGTGGACCGCGCCCCAAATGGACATGAGGGCAACAATGGTCGCCGATGAGCCGACGCCGGCGGACCCAAACCGCAAAGCGGACCAGATTAGCAGTGGCACGAGAGAATACAGAAGTGCCGGTGACTCGCTCCTGCTGGGAACCACAAAAACGAGGTAGCACAAGGAAACAAGTGTCGACAGCAAGACAGCTGCTTCAAAGTAATGGGCCCGCGAGGTACGGATATACGGTCGGCGTAAGCCGAAGAGACCGATAATGGCTGGGGTTACCGTGAGAAAGGCCAACGCTTCCGAAAGAAAGGTAAACCGCAAGCTGAGCCAGAAGTTCCTATTCAAGCCGAGGCTTCCGAGAGACGAAACGATGAGCGAGGCGAGGAATACCGTACAGAGCGAGTACTTGGCGAGGGCTCCTAAGCTGTCCAAACGGGGCTTGCCATGCAAGAAATAGCTCACGCCCCAGGCAGCAACGAGAATCTCAATGGTATCGGCCAGAACGAGCCAGGCGATCGAAGGGATGGAGACACCAGCCTGCAAGTCGTAGAGAACAAAGCCGGCCAAGCCTGCAGGGAGAAGAATGGGCCAGATTTTCCGGGGCACTAGCAGGAGAATGCCGACCAAGACCGCGCACCCAGGCCACATGGGCCAAATCGTTTGAGGGATATTAATGACCAAAGCCCCAGCCAGCTTCGCAGCCAGATAGGATACTGTGGCCACCAGAAATGCAAGGATCGCTGTGTAGATTCGGGAATCCAGATTCCGCCAGCCCCAGTTTAGATGAGTTTGGATGGAGCTCAAGCGCACCTCGACTGTGCGAAAAGGTCCAGCCACGAATGCGTCACCATGACCAGATACCTACTGACGCCGACCTCAATGTCATGGCGGAGCGATGACAGGACAAACCGTAAGGGCACGGCGTAGGATCCTGAAGCAGAAGATATTGAACTTCGAGTGCAATGGGAACTGGGGCTTTTATGCATTTGGACGTTCGTCTTCAGGATGCAAGCGCCGCCTGAACCCGGGAGGAGACGCGTTAAACACAGCGGATGTTGCGAATCATATCACTGCTGTCCAAATTAGTCGTGACTCCCCCCATTTCGGACAACGTAAGTTGTTGATTTCATGGACTTCTCCTGAAACAGAGGGAATCAGGTTCCCCTTTGCCGCTGGATGCTGTCCAAATTGGGCCGCAAGCTTCTCATGGCCTGTCCGATGCCAGAAATGGCGGTCGGAGCCCGGTTCTACGTAGTTTTCGGTGGCTGCTATCGGCGATTGTCTCCCGGGAACTCGTCGCATGCTGTCCAAATTGCGGGTCGGAAAAACCTTAATTTGGACAAGAGTGGAATCATATACACTTCTGGACTTCACCGCCACGATATAAATCATCTGCCGACGACCTTGACGGGCTTCCCGCCACAGTGGGTGCGCCCCCAAAAGATCCTAGTTGAGAGTCTGTAAGTTTTGACAGTGTGCGTCGACGTGCAACATAGGTAGGCTACATTAACTTCCATGACTCTCTCGCGTTGGCCCATTATTCAAAAGGACTTAACCCGAGAAGTTGCGCGGATAATGGGACTGGCCTGAACCCCACGATTCCAAATTGTAGGTGAAACTCGGCGGTTGCCGGTAGATGGCGGGACGTTCTGGCCTAGGAATCATATAAAGCTAGTCGGAGGAATGACTTTGAGAAGAAGATTGCTTCTAATCGTGGCCACACTTGCCATCCCGGCGATCTTGGCGGCCAGTTCCCCGAAACTGCTGCTGAGTTGGAAGAATCCGGACTATTCGGGGGCGACCCACTTTACCAACATTCTCGTGCTGGCCTTGAACGGCAAGGCAGAGAACCGCGCGGAATTCGAGGATGAGTTGGTCGCGGCGATCGCCAGGCCGGGAATTCAAGCCACACAGAGCTATGTGTTTCTGCCACGTCCCAACGCGACGCCCATCGCCATGAAAGATTTGAAGGAGTTGATACAGGAACAGAAGTTTGATGGAATCGTCGTGGCGCGATTAACCAAAGCGCAGGTGAAGACCATCAACGTGCCCGGCGAGATTTACAATCCGTATCCTCTTTACGGGAATTTTTACGGGTACTACAACGCGGTGTCTCCCCTGGTCTATTCCCCCGGGTACATGGAGAAGGAGAAGCTTGCACAAGTGGAGACAAATTTTTATGCCACGGCAAAGTCAGACGGAGAACTTGTGTGGACGGGAACAACCAATACTTTTGATGGCAATTCGCCGATGAAAGCGATCAAAGGGCTGGTTAAGGTCGTAATCGATGCGCTGGAAAAAGAAAACGTCATCAGCCGGAAGCCTTAAAGGACAGACGACTTGATTTTCTACGTTACGCGCTGAGAGACATTCTCACGCCTATCACTCCAAGGCATCCGCATTTTCCAAGTTGATTAGCTTTCCAAATCTAGCGCGGCGCATTGTGTCTGCGGCCCCCTGGTAAATTCTGCAATCTTGCAGTGGAAGACCGTCCAGTTCGTGGCCGAAATCAGAAATTTGAGCCGCGGACGTTGTAGAACTCGACTTGCTCCCAGTTCGCGGGGACTCCGAAGACGACGAGAGGCCTCTAGCGGGCTGGCGGAGTACTTAAAAGGACCACCCGACCCCTGTACTTGTGCCAAGCTCATTCTTTCTTGCCGTGGCCGGCGGACGGCTATCGAAGTTATCCCAGAAGGTGAAAAGGAGGTAAAAATTGTTTCTTAGTTTGATCGAGAGAGAGTTATTTGTGGTTAGACGCACGCGACCGGAATCCGTCAGTCCCGGATAGATACGCAGCTGAGAGTCGAGCTCTCCGAGGTTGAAGCGAATATAGCTGTACTGCAATCCCAACACACCCTCCATACTCTGGTCCGATGGTTGACCGGCAGTGGTGTCGAAGGATTCATGAATGTAAACGACGCCGCCCAGCCAGGCGAGGTTGCTGTTGGTCGTACGCTTCAGATAACGCCCATAACCGCCGCCAAGGGTCGTACGCAGATTCAAGTCTTGCCGACTGCTGTGAAGAAAATCGGATAAACCAGCGACGAAAGAATTTCTGTTCAAGAACTTGGAGACCGTCCCTTGCAGATCTTCGCGATTAGTGCTTGAGGCTCCCGACTGACCGCTAAACGACGAATCGAAAGAGGTCGTGGCCTGCCACTCCGTAGTCTTGTAAGTCGCGTTGGCATCCGCGTTCAACGTCGACTGACTATTTCCGCTGTTAAAGGTGTAACCGAAATCTATATTGCCCTGCAGCTGTCGCCAGAATGTGGGTTTTTTCTGGTCGATTCTCGCGATGGAAGTCGAGGGAATTTCAACTTCCTCGGTGGCCTCGCGAATTAGAAAATCCTCATTCTTCGCTTTTTCACCAGAAATCTTTTCAATGGTTCCTTCAAGCCTTTGCCCGTTGTTTAAGACGATTTGGAAGGTCCCAGTGCTTTGGACAGAGTCCACTTGATTCCAATCAAGACCGATATTACCGGACGCGTACGGCATCTCGATGAACAGCAAGCCGTTTTGCAGGCGTTTCACTCGCCCGGTTAAACGATCGCCGTTGTTCATAACGACCACGTCTTTTCGTTTTTCCTGAGCCTGAGAACAAAGGCATGCCAAGAAAGAGGCGAAGAGGAAAAAACCGCCCGCGCGGAAAGATGCAAGAATTGGAGTGGACATTTTTTGACTCCTACGATTGCCCGCCTTCTGTACGACTGATGATCCCTAGAGAAGTTCGAACGTCAAGCCATCGCCGGAGTCGGGGGAATGCAGGTTACCTCGCCTTGA
>DATDHE010000299.1:0-2705 GCA_036521695.1 Candidatus Acidiferrum sp.
ATCTCGGCCTGGCAACGCTGGATGGACTTGCGGCGGCTCGCAAATCCGCACCCTCTCTCCGCAGTCCAAGTTGATTTTCGTCACCCAGGAAGCTGATCCTGACGTGGTACGAGAACCACTTAACCGAAGTTCGTCACGGAATGGTCGAGAAGCCGGCTAACCCGTTCAGAATCAGTTTAGGTAACAGCTGGGTCTACACTACATTTGCGATTGAACTGAAAACGCTCAGGTAGAACCAGGCCGAGCTGGTGCAGCAGAGATTTCTGTTCGGCTGTGGGTTCGGTAATCCGGCGCAGGCGGATCTCGCGTCCATCGGTCGTGGGCAGCACGATGTCGGCGCTCTGCAACGTGGATAGCAGAGCCAGTGCCTTCATTGGCGATAACGGTTGCGCGTTGTCCACTCCGCCGGCCGAGGGTTGTGGGACGATCGCCAGTCGACGCTGCAGCAGATGCTTCAGCGTCACCCACAAGGCATAACCGAGAAAGGCCACCAAGACGTGGGCTTTCACCCGTGGCTCTTTCTGATGGAATAAAGGCCGAATGGAAAGCTCGCTTTTCAGCGCGCGAAACGAGGCCTCGGCTTCGGTGAGTTGCATGTACATGGACCACATCTGTTCGGCCGAATCCGCCTGCAGATTGGTGCGCAGCATGTAGGCACCTTCCCGCAAGTCCCGCCAGGCTTCCCGCTCTTTTTTCATTGCCCACACTAGACGCACGCCGGCCGGCGTGTCTCGCAGAGTGACTTCGAACAGATCGTTGACTTGCGGGTGCCGCGCCTGAATCCGTCCCAGTCTGCGCTCCATCTTGTAGCGATCCTTCAATCGGCCGCCGGCAATGCTTTTCTCCAAGGTTTGCAGGGCCGCCTGCATGTGCGTGGAAAACCGCTTGCGGATCGCCTTTTCTTTCTCCTTGCGGCCCGCCGTGCGGCACAACATATACGTCTCTTCTCCCTGCGGGACTGCAATCTGCTTGACCTCCACATCCGGTCGCACTTGGGTCCAGTCGTCCTTCAATAACTCGGCTTCAAACCGCTTCATCTGGCGGCGCGGCGTACCCACCAGATACTGCCCTCCCCGTTTGCGAATCGCCGCCAGATTTTCCTCGCTCACGATTCCACGATCCATCACCCAGATGCGCCGCGCCTTCCCGTACTTACGTTCCACCATGCGCAGTATGCTTTCCATGGTCGACACGTCGGCACGATTGCCATCGAAGGTCTCATAACTGAAGGGAAATCCCTCCCGGTTCACGATCAGTGCGATCACCATCTGCTCGCAGTCGGGACGATGATCGCGCGAGTATCCCCGGCCCATCATCGGGTTCTTCTCCGCCGCTCCTTCCACGTAGGTGCTGGTCAGGTCATACAGCAGCACATCAAACTCGGCTCCGAATAACTCCCCATAACGCTCCTTGAGATGCTGTTCCAGCTTCGTCTTGTACGGCAGAATCCGGTCCAGACAGCGATACAGACGCGTGTCATTGATCTTGGCTTCCTCGATTTCCAGCAAATCGTCCAGCGCCGTGGAGGGGTACCAGCGCTCCTCAATCGCCAACTCGCTGCCCGGCGCGCACAGTCGATTGATCGCCAGCAACGCAGCCACCCGCGACCAGGGCACCTCGGCCGCTTCCCCGTCCAGCGCCAGTTCAAAAAAGCCATCCAGCTCCAGACGCTTCCACAACTCCCAGCCCAGGAAACAAGCGCCGAACTGACGGGTTCTCTCCAGACGAACTCGATTCACCACCACCCGCGCTACCTGCGGATCATCGTCCGCCACCTCCACATGCGAAGGAAACAGTTTCAGTTGCTGGGCTTCGCCTTGCTCATTGAACACCTCCACGCTTTTCAGCCACCGGGCCTGGGCCGAACCGTTCAGCTCACCCAAATAGCAGAGTGTTCTCTGCCGCGGACCGTCGACCGTTCGCACCGTCTCTACCAAGGACCAGTAGATGTGATCCTTGCCGTCTTTTGCGCGGTAGTTAGGGCGCAAGAACATCTCGCGCCGATCATGCCATTCCACTCATCCCTTATCAAGATGGTTGGTCTACACTACACGCCGTTCTTGCATGCCGGGTTTGCAAACAAAATACTTCCTTCCACTGCAGAGCTTAAAATGGCGGAATTCGACGCTTCCGCGACGAACTTGGGTTAACATAGGGGGAAAGGGGTAAGTCGTGAAGGCAAGAGCAGCAATCGATCTGGTCGCGGCTGTGAACGCGGTGGTTGACGACAGGCAGTTTGTCAGCTCTGGATTCTCAGCTCAAGAGTTCACGACGGAAGCTCAGACTGCCAGCAGCGATTAAGCGGCCGCAGAAGCAGGTGCTGCGATCTGCGTCCGGAGCAACCGCAACTGGGCCTCCGTTGCGGTAAACCGCGAGAACCCACAATCCAGGCACACCGATATTCTTGGGCATGCGAACACGCCGGGGTCGTCCACGGAGCGCAGGCCACTGGAATGGATCATAATCTCGGCAGTGAATTCCCTCTCGTTGAGAGATGCGCATGATGGGCAGGACATAAGGCACACTCCCTAGCCTTGGCAGCATACTCAAGCCCCAATTGTCTGTCTGTTCAAAATCGCACACTTCCCCGACGAGGGTCAGCGGCGTGCCCCTCGAACAGACCGAAGTGTAAGCCATCGAAACAACGAGCTAAGAACTTGCGAAATTTGGTGGAGCTAGTCGGGATCGAACCGACGACCTCATCG
>DATDHE010000300.1:0-18783 GCA_036521695.1 Candidatus Acidiferrum sp.
GCTATAGCAGTAAGAATGATCTGTCGAAACGTGCGACTTCCTTCGCGGTCGACGACGGGCAGCATCAAAATTCCCGCGCGGGCATAATCTTCCCGATACATCCAGGCGATGGCGTAAAAATGCGGAAATTGCCAAAAAAACAGAATAGCGAAGAGCAGCCAGGCGCCGCGATCCAAAGTGCCAGTGGCGGCGACCCAGCCAATCATCGGCGGAATCGCTCCGGGGAAGGCGCCGACAGCTGTCGCCCACACAGTACGTTTCTTCAACGGGGTATAGGCGAACAGGTAGCTCGCAGAGGTAAGAACTCCAAGTGCCGAGGCAAGAAACCCGGCCGAGAAGTACAGGTCCAACGCGCCCGCAACGCAGAGAATTACGCCAAACCGCAGGGCTTCGCGCGGCTGCAATTGTCCGCTAGGCAAAGGGCGCGACGCCGTGCGCCGCATAAAGCGGTCGGAATCGCGTTCGATATAATGGTTCAAAGTTGACGTACCCGCGGCAATCAGGAGCGTGGCGAGAACCGTTTGAATCAGATGCACCCAATCCACCGCGCCGCGCGCGCCCATGTAATAACCAGCGGCCGTGGTCATCAAAACGAGGAAAGAAACATCTGGCTTGGTCAGGGCGACGTAGGCATTGGCGCGCGAAGCCAGCGTAATTTCCGTGGTGCGAACCGTGCTCATCAAACCGCCACCCGCCCCTGCGACGATACGGCAACTTCACCGCCGCGCGGGACTAGACGATAGCACAAGAGAATCGTCACGATAGATACGGCAAACAAGAGCGCTCCGACGACGGTGTGTGTCACTGTCAAGACGATCATCACGCGCATGGGCTGGGGTGCGTCTGCGGTTGCAATGCGCGACCAGTATGCGCCGATGCCGAGCAGAAACTGCAAGCCAAACAAGGAGTGAAGCAGAATCCTCATTTTGGTGAGCTCACGCGAATTCTCGAAGCGCTTGCGGAGCACCACCGCCGTCCAAACCACCGTTGTAAGCACAGCCAGCGATCCCGCGGCGTGCGGCCAGATGGGAATCTCCTTGTGGCGGAAACCAGCTCCTAGGAATACCTGTAGAAAGATCACCGCAGCGTTGAGTACTGCCAGCGAATGTATAGAGGGCGAGCCGCGGTCCTCGAGTTGCGGGCGGTCCGAGATCCACCAGTTGCTGGTGAAAAAGGCAATGCTCAAAATCGCTCCGAACATGATTTGCGCGAAACAGGCATGCAGCACCGGCAGCCAGTAATGCAGCAGCTGGATCACTACTTGGCCGCCAAGAATGGCTTGCGCAACGATGCCGCCCACCGCGATCACGGCGAACCAGCGCAGCCATCGTCGCTCTTCTTTAATCCAAATTGAAATGCCGAGGATAAGCGTCCATACTCCCAACGCGCCTGCAATGACGCGGTGTGAGTGTTCGTAAAACACCCCGCCGACCATCGGCGGGGTCCATGTGCCAAACGATTTCGGCCAATCTGGAACAGAAAGCGCAGCATCGTTGGAAGTAACCAGCGCCCCAGCAATCAGGAGTAGCACCGTCCAACAGACGGTAAAGACAGCAAAGCGGTGCACGCCTGCGTGGTAGGTAGCTTTCATAGCCGTTGTCCCAGCGCGGCATTATAGCGCAACGGTCGATTTTCCGCTTTGTGTTCGGTGCAATTTATCTCTGCCGCCACGGCCCGGACCCGATTTCCCCAGCCGGTTTTGGCAGTGAGAATCGAGCACGTTGCCATCACGAAGCCGTCGACGAAACCTGCAAGGATTGCGGATCTACCGCGAGGCCAACGGCTCGAAGCACGATGTCCTTCAAAGCGGCGATAAAAAGAGGCGAATCGCCGACGGCGGGCATCATCCGGAAGACTTCGATGCCAAACTTCCTAGCATCTTCGCGCGCCTCAATGTTGATTTCGTGCAGCGTTTCGATATGCTCGGTCACGAAGGAAATCGGGACGACGAGCATTTCCTTGACGCCCTCAGTGCCGAGCCGCTCGATTGTAGCTGTCAAAGGCGGCTGCAACCATTTTGAGGGTCCGACCCGGCTCTGATAACACAATAGATGCGTTTGCGGCCAGCCCGGATACTGATGTCTTCCCTCTTCGCAGACCAGCCGCACGGTCGCTTCGATTTGGTTGGGATACGGGTCGCCCTTTTCGACCAAACTCATCGGCAACCCGTGCGCGCTGAAGACCAGATGGATGCGAGAGCTGTCCGCGAATTGCCGCAGGACAGAGCTGATGCGTTGCGCTAGTGCCTGAATATAGAGCGAGTGGTCGTAGAACGGGCTAATCGTGCGCTCTGGCGGGCCGCCTTTCGGCTGCCCGTAAACGCGGCGCCATTCCTTGAGGCTGCTCAGCGTCGTCGCGTACGAAAACTGCGGGTACAGCGGCAGCAGCACAATCTCATCTATCGGCGTGGCTTTGCGTAGCGACTCAACGGCTTCTGAAGTCAGCGGGTGCCAATAGCGCATTGCGATAACGGCTACTGGATCAATTTCGTTGGATAAGGCTTCGACGAGAGCTCCTCGCTGCCGCTCGGTCAAGGTCCCAATCGGTGAGCGGCCGCCAATCTCCGCATACTTGCCCCGCACTCGAACGGAGCGCCGCGAAGAAATGATCTTTGCAAGGGGGCGCCGCAAGAAACCGAGCGGCCCCATGGGAATGATGTCCGGGTCGAGAAAGAGGTTAAGCAGGAATGGCTCGACGGCCTCGAGCGAATCCGGCCCGCCGAGCTGGAACATCACGATGCCGACTTTTTTCTTCTTTGCCAACTACTTGCCCCGGTTCAACGAATTCTTCAAGCGATCAAGTTCCGCGCGTAGTGACGAGGTGCGTTTTGCAATGGTCAGATAAAAAACAAAAAACACGGCCCAGCCGATGACATAAGCCGCGAAAACACTGTCCAGACTTGTCATATTGCCTCCGCCTCGCGGCGTACGACCTCAAAATCGGTGCGCAACTTTTCCAGCCGATAGCGCTCCACGATCAAGAACACCATCAAAGCGTGCATCGCAAGCACGCTAAAGAAAAACACTTTGTTCATGGTTGGATCAAGTCCGGAACCCGGACCTCCCATGATGACGGGGGCAGGATGCTGAGTGCGCCACCAGCGAATCGCTCCGAAGACGATAGGGACATCGATGAACGCGAAGATCCCGAAAAGTGCGCTAAGAAGCGCGCGACGATCTGGTTCCTCGATCAATGTCCGCAAAAGCAGATAGGAGATGTAGAGAAGCCAGAGCACAAATGTGGAAGTCAGGCGCGCGTCCCAGGTCCAATAGATTCCCCACGCTGGTTTGGCCCAAATCGGTCCCGTGATTAGAACAACGGTGATGAATGCCAGACCGACCTCCGCGGAGGAAATGCCGAGTGAATCCCACCGCTCTTCGCGCCTCCAGACGTAGAGGAGGTTGGCGACGAAACAGATGAAAAACGCGGTCATTCCGGCCCATGCGGCGGCGGCATGAAAATAAAAAATGCGCTGGAGCACGTGCATGGTTTTCTCTTCCGGAGCGATATAAAAAGACGCATAAGCGGCAGCAAGGACCAGGAAGAGAACTGCGGCGCCGATCATCGCGCGTTTCCACATAGTGCTTCATTCCTCCAGAAGATATTCGCCGAAAAGCCATAGCGCCGTCAAAAAAACCAGGTCAAAAACTGCAAGGAAGCCGATTCCCTTCCACTGCACGTAAGGCGTTCGGTCAAAAAGCGATTTCGTAACTTCCGTGCTGGCGACAAGAATGGGTGTAAGCAGCGGCAGCATGAGCAACGGCAACAGCAGTTCTCGCATGCGGGCTTGCGCGGAGATGGCGGAGAGCGCCGTGCCGGCAATGGAAATCCCCAGGCTCGCCAGAAAAAACACCAGCACGAGCCAGTGCAGCACCGGAATGACCAGCACGTTGTACATCACGGCAAAGAGCGGCAGCAGAAGCAGTTCGGTCAGCAGGAGAAAAAGTGTGTTAGCCACGAGCTTGGCCAGAAAAATAGCGACGGGATCGCTGACCGATAGCCGCAGCGCGCTCAATGTGTCGTTGGGCTGCTCGCGCAGAAAGCACGGTTGCAGCATCAGGGAAGAAGCGAAAAGAAACGCCAGCCAGAGAAGGCCAGGAGCAAAGCGGCGCGATTCGTCCGACGTCGGATCGAACGTAAAACTGAAAAGAACAATCACAATCAGGATGAAGACAACTGTGGTAGTAAGAAGTTCGCGCGAGCGGAACTCTGTGCGAAGCTCCTTGCCGAGCAAAACAGCCGCGTTGGGGAGCAGGCTCATTCAGGCGTCGGCGGAGGTGAGAATGGAGCGAAACATCGCGCCCGTGCGCGTGTCCGCGGCGATCGAGCCCGCGTCCAGGCGAATGCCACGTGTGCCGAGCGAGGAGATTTCAGATTCGCCATGGAGACTCATCAGAATGGTGCGTCCCGAATCGCGAAGGCGGCGAATCGCTTCGGCAAGCCAGGTGACTCCCTGAGGATCGAGGCCCGTGGCTGGCTCGTCGAGCAAAAGGACAGACGGCTCATGCAGCAGCGCACGCGCGATGGCCACGCGCTGGCGCATTCCACGGGAGAAGGTTCGCACGAGGGAAGCGCGGCGATCCGACAATCCGACTTCTTTCAATAGAGCGTCAACGCGATTCTCTGGTTGTGCCACTTCCTGGAGCCGCGCAAAGAGCAAGAGATTTTCTTCGGCGCTTAGCTCGTCGTAGACCATCGTGGCGTGGGCGACCAATCCCGGACGAATCGCGCGAGCGTCCTCGGGTTGGGATTCGCTGGAAAAACTCAGCGTTCCTCGAGAAGGCCGAACCAATCGCGCGACAATGCGCAAAAGGGTGGTCTTGCCGGAGCCATTTCGGCCAGCAAAAACCACACATTCTCCCGGGGAGATAACAAGTGACACTCCGCGCAATGCGAGGAGCCCGCCATAGCGCTTATCGATATTTTCAAGGCGAAGTCCAACCGGAGAAAATGCCGGGGGCGTCACCGGTGACCCTCGCGAGGGAACATATCACCGCGCGGCGTCACCCTTTAACCTCTCACAAGGTCGCGCAATACTTTTTCCGCGCGAGCACGTTCCTGGTTGTACTCTGCCTCCGAAATTGTTCCTGCCTGGCGGCGCAGTTCGAGCCGGAAAAGCGTGTCTTTCAGCGCATCAAGGCTCGTGCCTACGGCTGCGTCGACTTCCGCTAGATTAGCGTTCGGAATTGCCGCAGACGCAACCGAAGCGGATGCCGTCTTCTTGGAGAGTTTCGCGGCGGGAGCTGCAACGTCATCGGAGGGACCACCAGCAACAGCCACCACCGGCCTGCGAGCGAGAAGAATCGCCAGCAGAGCGAACATGCACAAGAAACCGCCCACGATGGGCCATTTCAAGACATCCAGTCGGCCTGGCACCACTTGAAAGGCCGCACCAGCAGATGGACCAGTTCCCTGCTGCGCCTCACGGTTCTGCGGCCCTGCATCTGGATCGGCAGACTCATTGCCGCTCGGCGGAGGCGCCGTACCGGATACGCTTACGGACAGTATTGAATTGGCGGCGAGAGAATCACGACTATACAGGCTCATGCCCTGCTCTTGACCGTTAGATTGCAAGCCGTCGCCTGTAACCTGCACAGTGGGCGCTGCGACCACGACAAGACGCGCGCCAGGATAGAGGGTTGGCAGTTTCACCGTCGCGGAGTTTCCCATGTAGGGCAATTCGTACGAGAATCGAACTCCGTTCTCCCCGGGACGAAAAGCGTACGCCACGCTGTACCTATTCTTGCCGCGATCGATGGGCGCTTGCACTATGGGCATGCCCGATGGACCTTGCGCAGCGATTTGTTTCAGACTTGCGCCTTCCGGAATCGCAAAGTCAAAGTTGCCGTCGACGCGAAAATAAGCCTGGGCAGGCTGCGAGTCGTTCTTGATCGCGTACTCTTCACCCACTTCGAGAGTTGAACCATTCGGTTGGAATATGACGAAATGGGTTCCCACGGAGATTGTTTTGGGATCTTTAGACGGCTCGAAGACCTCGACTTGCACTTGGTTTTGACCCGGAGGCAACGGTTGATGAAAATTAATCCCGCGATAGACCGCGCGGACCAGCATCGGCTGCGTGCCGATGGATGGATAGTCGAAAGTGAATTGGCCCTGTGCATCGGTCTTAGAGTTGAGCACCGGCTGCATTCCGCCCTGCAACTGGATCAGGATCACCTCGACGTCAGAGGCAGGTTTGCCCGTGGTGCCATTTTTTACGCTGCCGTGTACCGTCGCGCCGTAAATGAAAGAGAACGGCGTTAGCAGGAAAGCGCCGAGTGCCAAGCGTAGAATCCACGAAAACCTCATTGCGCTCCTCGGTCCGAGGCAACCGGCTTGATTGCGCGAGGACGCCGCACCTGGGATTCCGTAACCTGATCGATTTCGGCGAGCACCAGGGCCGCTTCGTTCTCGAGAGAGAGCTTCATCGCTTCGAAGTCATTTTCGGCATATTTTCCTGAGCGAAACTCAAACCGCAGGTCGCGTAAATTATCGTAGAGCGTGTCGCGTCGCTCGAGTAATTGATCGAGCTTTGAGCGGCGTGGAGCGAGGTCTGAAGCGTCGGGCTGAATGTAAAAAATGAAAACCCCGGTGGCGAGACCCAGAGCAAGGCAAGCGCCGAGAACAGCCCAATCCGCGGAGGCAATCAGAAAAACAGCGATGGATGTGACGACCGTCAAGATCAATCCTCGGTATCGCGGGCAGCCTGCGCACGCGCTCGCTCAAGCAATTCACGGGAAACGGCAGGTGCGTTGCCAGCTGTGGCCAAAGCGGGCTGGGCGCCTGGACGATTCCGCCATCGCGAAATGACACTCAGGACCAGCACGAATCCCCCAATCAAAGCGATCGCGGGAATCCACCAGGCCACACGTCCAAATCCGCTATGCGGCGGCTCGGTAAGCACGGCTTGCCCATACTCCTGCACAAACGATTGAACGATGAGGTCATCGGAATCGCCCTGGGCGATGCGCTCGTCGATTTTCTTCAGCATTCCGAGAGCGGTATCGCAGGGGCCGGAGAACGGGCCACCGACGTGGTAGCAACCGCCGGCGGAATCGTTGCAGCCGCCGCACATGCATTTCACTTTCATGCCCAACTGATGCGTGTGATCCAACTGTTGAACGTCGCCAACCGCAGACAGAGGCGGCATGGTACCGGCAAAACACAATGCGACGGGCAGAATGAGCAAACCGGGCCGTCGTATCTTTCGCAGTTTAGTCATGGCCTTCTCTGAGCGTCGCAGACGGCGTCATTCCGTGTACAAGCGGCTCTGGCGCAGGCTGCTTCGCGCCGGACAAGACCAAAACCGCTCTATGATTCGGCAGCAATGCAACAAGCGTGCCAAAAACAACGATAACGCCACCGAACCAGATCCACTTCACCAGCGGATTCAAATACGCATGGATGACTGGGAGCTTAGTGTCGGGACTCTGTCCTGCATAGACGACGTACAAGTCCTCGCGCAGCGTCGAATAAATCGCTACCATCGTTCCGGTTTCCCCATTCGTCTCGAAGATGCGGCGCTCCGGATAGAGCATCATCAGCGGCTTATCGTTAACAAAGACTTCCACGTTTAGGCGAAGGCCTGTGTAGTTCGGTTCCGGCTTGCTGTCGAAGCTTTGGAGGACGAGTTTGTACTTTCCTAGCTGCATGGAGGAGCCGGGTTGCATTTCCTTCTGGACGTTTTGATTGAACGCCGCGCCGGCCAGCCCTATAAATATAAGCACCATCCCCATGTGAACGATATAGCCGCCGTAGCGCCGCGTATTTCGCATGGTCAGTTCGATGGCGGAGGTCAGATAGGAAGCGCCCGAGCGCACTCGGATGACTTTTGCGCCCCGATAAAATTCCATGACGATCGTCGCCGTGACGAAGAGGCATAGCGAAAAACAGATCAGGGGGTAGATTTCGCGGTATCCAAGCACAAAGATGATTCCGCCCGCCACGACTCCCACAATCAGGGGCCACGCAAAATTTCGCTTCAGGCTTTCCGCGGAGGTCTTGCGCCAGGCGAGTAACGGCCCGACTCCAGTCAGGAAAAGCAGGAGCAGGCCGATCGGGATGTTCACCTTGTTGAAGAACGGCGCGCCCACACTGATTTTAGAACCCGAGAGCGCTTCCGACAAAACCGGGAAGAGCGTGCCCGAGAGAACGGCGATACACGAAACTAGAAGAATCAAGTTGTTGAAGAGGAAGCTGGATTCGCGGGAGACGATGGCGTCCAGCTGGTTTTCACTCTTTAAGTAGTCGCGATTCTTAAAATACGCAACAAGGCAGACCGTGAAAATGACCACGAGAAAGCCCACGAACCAACCGCCAATACTTGACTGAGCAAACGCATGGACGGAACTGACGACCCCGCTGCGCGTCAGGAACGTGCCGAGAATGCACAATAGAAAGGTGGAGAACACCAGCCAGACGTTCCAAACTTTCATCATCCCGCGTTTCTCTTGCATCATCACCGAATGCAGGAAGGCGGTGCCCGTCAGCCACGGAAGCAGCGAGGCGTTTTCCACCGGGTCCCAGCCCCAGTAGCCCCCCCAGCCGAGTACCGCATACGCCCAGTGCGCACCAAGGAGAATGCCGGCGGTCTGAAAACCCCACGCGATCATTGTCCACTTTCGCGTTAGATGGATCCACTTCTCGCCGGGATAGCGTGCAAGCAGCGCGGCGAGGGCAAAGGCGAATGGAATCGTGAAGCCCGTGTAACCCGAATAAAGATTCGGCGGGTGGATCACCATTTCCGGATATTGCAGCAGCGGGGTCAGACCGTTGCCGTCGGCGCGAGCCACAAGATCCATTGCGCCATGAGCGCCGGGAACGGCCAGAGCCTTAAACGGACTGGCGACGAAATTATTGAGCGTCAGAAAGAATATTTGCACCCCGGCAAGAATCACTCCCACGTACGGCATCAACTCGCCGTTCTTATTCCGGTAAGCAATCAAGACGGAGAAAACGTAAATCGAAAGCAGGAAGCTCCAGAACAGTAGGGAGCCTTCCTGGCCAGCCCACAGAGCGGCGATTTTATAAAAGGTTGCGAGCGCGCGGTTGCTGTGAGCGACGACGTAGGCTGCGGAAAAATTGTCGCTGAAGAAGAGATATTCGAGGCTGAAGGTCGCGACGAAAATCAAGCAGCAGGTGGCGATACCTGCCTGTCTCGTGCTTTTAACGAGCAGGGGATGTCGCGTAATAATCGCGGCAATCCCGCCTGCAAATGCAAATACCGCGCAAATGAATGCCAGGAGTAAAGCGAACGAACCGAATACATCCACGGGGCTTCCGCCTATCCCCCGGCCAAGCCGGGCCCGCTAATTATTGCTTTACCGCGTCGCAGTGGAAGGAGTCGCAACCGTTCCACCCGGAGCCGCCTCGTACTTGGACGCACACTTTGCCTGAACCACTTCAGCGACAAAGCGCCCATCCGTCTCCCGGCCTTCCACCAACGCTTGCGATTTATCCACGAACGTGTCTGGCAGAGGATCGCTGCCCACATAACTCACGGGGAGCGACTTCCCTTCTCCGTCCAGAACGAAATCCACGCGGCCTCTGAACCGGCGAATGCTGCCAGGTGCTACGGTTCCTCCAACGCGGATCCGGTGCGAGAGATCAGAGCCATGGAGCGTCTGCAATTCAGCGATGGTGTGATAGTACGTCTTGCTTTCGCCGTAGCCGAGCCAGGCCAGGAAAGCCATGGAAACGACGATCACGGTGACTCCGATGCCAAACTTTGCTTGTTTCTTCACGGCTCGACTCCTGCTCCGACTCCACAGTATCTAAGTTTTCGATTCTATCACAGCCGGAAGACTGGCAAGCTGGTCGAAGTCCAGTTCTCGACCTGTCCGTTGGGGCTAGGGGTGACGGCCCCTGTTCATTTCGCCGCGATGGGCGCTGCAAGCGCTGCGCGCAAATGCTGAGCCGCCTCAGAAAAACTGGAAGAGTCCAGTGCGAAGGGTTGACCGCCGTCGAGGATTACGGGACAACCTAGTTCGGCGCCCGACAGTCCGGCGGACAGCAGCCCCAGCGATTCCGAAATCAGAAAGACTCGCTTGGGTTTCAGCGATCGGCGAATGCGCGTCATCACCGACGAAACGCGTTTCCCAAGAAGCGACTCGCACACCAATGGTCCGGCCTGGCCACTTTCCAGCGGACACTCGAGAATGTGCGTCAGAAAAAACCCACCGCGCTGAAACTCGCTTAGCACAGTATCTGCTGGCTTTCCCATGGGAGAGATTCCAACTGCCTCGAGCAGTCGGCCAGCTTCCCCTGCAAACTTTCCGGAATAAAAAAAGTCTGCATCAGCCAACGGAGAAAATCCGCCGAGTAACAGAGTGCCAATGTGGATCGGTCGATAGCGCGTCGTCCATTCCAGGCGCTGAAGCCGACGCGCAATGTGTTCAGACAATGCGGGCTGTCCGCAGCCGTCACAAGCTAGGGCATCTGTGGGCATGGTTTGTAAGAAAGAATCGTAGTCCAGAGGAGAGAGGAGTGCAAATCGCGTTCATTCGACGACGACGGCTGGGCGCCGGGGATGGTAATTTGGGTTTTGGCGTCGCACAACCGCCGTCGCGCGATGATACGTACACCTTAACCTACAAACCCTGAACGCAGATGAAAGTTGCGAGAAGAGGGGCACTTTTTCGCGGTGCGGCTGTGAAACTTAAGAGGAGACAGCGGCGTCGGCTGGAAGCTTGGACCTGAGGCACCACTTCAGCTCCTGGCTCAATTCGGTGATTTCCATTCCCGGCATGACGATGAACTTGCAGCTCAACATTTCCCGCGCCTCGTCGTCATCGGGCAACTGGCAGGAAACGCGGCAATACTGGCAATCCTGATTCCAGCAAAACCGCCCATACGGAATTGTTTCGGGGCTGATGAACTGAAAACATCGCAGAAGCGAGTTGCGCTCTGGCACCTGAAACTTCTTGCCCATCACGGTGATTTCCACAAGCTTTTCATAGGGGCGAAAGGGTTCCGACATAACGAGTCCTGTTCTCCGTAGACGGGTGGCCGTGAAAGTGCGGAAGGTGCCCCGATCCGGATCACTCTGATGGTTGCTCATTCAGATTAGCTTGGGCCCCCGGAAGCGACAACGATTGCTCTCGGACGAGTTGCGAATAAGCTAAGGGGTAGACCTAGGACTCAGACAGCCCGCAGGGATGTGACTTTAACTCCCAAAATCGAAGAATTGGCCCATTTTGCGGAATTTTTCGTAGCGGGCATCGAGTAATTCTTTGGTCGGCTGTTGCGACAGGGCGATCATTTGCCGGTCCAAGACTTCGCCGAGCAACTGCCCAGCGCCTTCCGGATCGACGTGCGCCCCTCCTTCTGGTTCGGCCACGATTTCATCGACGATCCCAAGCTCTTTCAGGTCTTTCGCCGTGATTTTCAGGGCCGCAGCGGCTGTCTCCGCCTTTGTGGCGTCGCGCCACATGATCGCTGCGCAGCCTTCCGGTGAAATCACCGAATAAAAACTGTTTTCAAGGATATTGACGCGATCTCCGACGGCAACCGCCAACGCTCCGCCTGAGCCGCCTTCACCCGTCACAGTTACAATGATCGGCACAGGTAGGCGGGCCATTTCACGCAAATTGCGCGCGATCGCTTCGGCTTGGCCGCGTTCCTCGGCGTCGATGCCAGGATAGGCACCGGGAGTGTCGATGAAAGTGAAAATAGGCCTGCCAAACTTTGCCGCGAGTTGCATAATCCGGAGCGCCTTGCGGTAGCCCTCGGGCTTGGGTTGGCCGAAATTGCGCAGCAGGCGTTGTTTCGTGTCGCGGCCCTTTTGGTGACCAATGATGGTGATGGGGCGCCCATGAAACTTCGCAAGTCCTGTGATCAAGGCCTTGTCGTCGCCATAGCCGCGATCGCCGTGCAGCTCGATAAAGTCGGTGAAGAGCATCCCTATGTAGTCCAGGGGGTAAGGCCGTTGCGTGTGCCGCGCGATTTGGGCGCGCTGCCAGGGTCCAAGATGGCTGTAAAACTCCTTGCGCAGCTCGGCCACCTGCTGGCGGATGCGTTCGAGCTCGGCGTCGGCTTCTTCATCGCCCGCAAGATGGCGTAATTCCTCGACATCTTTTTCCAGACGTTCGATCTCGCTTTGACGATTCACTTGGGCTGCCGGGCTCTTTGCCTTATCCTTGGACTTCATCACATCACCCGCTCAATCGATTCGTCGCCCATGCATTCCCGGATTGCTGCGACTAATTCGGGGCACGCCCGGACGCGCTGCTCGACCTGAAGTGTCGCCGTCGCCCCTTTCGCGTCAGAGAGATCAAGCGATACCAGGCTCGAGCCTCGGTAGGAGGAAAGTATCTCTTCAAGACGGTCGAGCAATTCATCGTTTAAGTCTTCGAGCTTCATACGGATGCGTAGCCCGGATGCCGGCCTTTCTGCGGGGGCTCCTAGACGCGCGGCTTCCTGCAGGGATAGCCGCGTTCCGGCTTCCTCTACCTGCACCCGCACCTTGAGCAAAAGCGGGGCTCCGGCCTTGAGGATCTGCTCCAGTCGTGCAAAGCTTTCAGGAAAGGCAAGCATTTCCTGAACTCCGGTCATGTCCTGGATCGTGAAAATGGCCCAGCGAGCGCCTTTTTTGGAGCGCATGGGCCTCGTGCCAACGATCAGCACCGCAACTGTGATTTCTTTGCCGTTACGCTGACCCTCGATTTGGTCGAGCGAAACGCATTTCAATTCTTGCAATCGCGAAGCATATTTGGCGAGCGGGTGTCCTGATACGTAAAAGCCAAGCATGGCGTATTCGCTGGCGAGACGTTCAGCTTCGCTCCACGGTTCGGCCTCGTGCAATTCAAAAACCATACGTGCGGACGCCGCTGCCGTGCCGAACAAACCGTGCTGCCCCGATTCGCGTATCCGCGAAGCGCGCTGCACGGCCGCCAACGCATCGTCTACGGACGCCAGCATGCACTCCCGGGGCCCGAGAGAATCTAGCGCGCCGGATTTGATCAGGCTCTCAAACACTCGCTTATTCAGAAACTTAGCCTCGATGCGCTCGCACAAGTCATAAAGCGTCGTGAATTCGCCCGCGCTCAACCGCGAATCGCGGATGGCCTTTGCCGTATTCTCGCCAACGTTTTTGATCGCCGCGAGCCCGAAGCGGATGGATTCACCGACCGGCGTGAAATAGAGATCGCTCTCATTCACATCCGGCGGCAGAATCGATATGCTCATGCCTCTCGCTTCGTTGATATACTTCACGGCCTTTTCCGCGTTGCCCGTTTCCGAGGTCAGCAGCGCGGCCATGAATTCCACTGGATAGTGCGTCTTCAGGTAAGCCGTTTGGTAAGCCAGCAGCGCATACGCGCATGAATGGGATTTGTTGAACCCGTACCCGGCGAACTCCTCCATCAGATCGAAAATGCGCTCTGCTTTTTTCTCTGGAACTTTGTTGGTAAGGCACCCCGCGATGAATTTTGCGCGTTGCGCCGCCATCTCCTCTTTTTTCTTCTTACCCATGGCACGACGAAGAATATCCGCCTCGCCGAGCGAAAAACTCGCCAGGAGGTTGGCAATCTGCATGACCTGCTCCTGGTAGAGGATGACGCCGTAGGTTTCATCCAGAATGCCTTTCAGCTGCGGCAGCTCGTAGCTAACTTTGGTCTTCCCCTGCTTGCGGCTGATGAAGTCGTCGATCATGCCGCCCTGAATCGGCCCGGGCCGGTACAACGCGTTCAGCGCGGTGAGATCTTCGATGCGCGAAGGCTGGTAGCGGCGCAAAATGTCGCGCATGCCGTGCGATTCAAACTGAAAAATGGCAGTCGTATCACCGCGTGCGAAAAGCTTGTAGGTCTGCTCGTCATCCAAAGTCAAATTGTCGATGTCGACCTTTACACCGCGATTCTTTTCGATCATGCCCACGGTATCCTGTAAGACCGTGAGCGTCGTCAGGCCGAGGAAATCCATCTTCAGCAAGCCGATGCGCTCGAGATCGTTCATGTCGTATTGTGTGGTGATTTCATCCCGGTTCGTTTTGTAAACCGGGACCACGTCTGTCAGCGGTCTCGGTGAAATGACCACGCCCGCGGCGTGCGTCGAAGCGTGCCGCGCCAGGCCTTCCAAGCGCAGGGCCACAGCCATCAAGTCCTTGAGCTTTTCGTCGCTGTTAATTGCGGACTTTAGCAGCGGCGCTTCTGAGAGGGCAGTTTCCAAGTTGATGCCAAGAGTCGTAGGTATGAGCTTCGCAAGCCGGTCGACTTCCGCGTAAGGAATCTCCATTGCCCGGCCGACATCTTTGACGGCGGCTTTCGCAGCCATGGTGCCGAACGTAATGATCTGGGCGACGTTTTCGCGGCCGTACTTTTGCGTGACGTACTCGATCACTTCGCCACGACGCCGCATGCAAAAATCGATGTCGATATCGGGCAAGGAAACGCGCTCGGGATTCAGAAAGCGCTCGAACAGCAAGTTGTATTGCAACGGATCCACGTCCGTGATGCGAAGAGCGTAACTGACGAGGCTGCCAGCAGCGGACCCGCGTCCTGGCCCGACCGGCACGTCTTGCGCGCGCGCGTAATGAATGAAATCCCATACGATCAGGAAGTAGCCCTCGTAGCGCATCTTCTTGATCATTTCGATTTCAGACGTCAGCCGCCGTTCGTACTCGGAAAGCGGGTTGTGCAATGCGCCCTGCTTCAGCAGCCGCTCCAGGTACGGCACGCGCGTCGCAAACCCCTCGCGGACCACTTTTTCAAAATAGCTTCCGGCTGTGTGGCCATCCGGAACATTGAACTCTGGAAATGGATTCGGGATGCGCTCGATCTTGACGTTGCAACGCGCCGCGATGTCCACCGTGCGGCTCAGCGCATCCGGCAGTTCGCCAAACACCTGCGCCATCTCGGCCGCGGATTTAAAGTAAAACTGGTCGGTAGCAAACTTCATCCGATGAGTGTCGCTCATCGTCTTTCCCGTTTGGATGCACAGCAGAACTTCCTGCGCATGCGCATCGGTGTGATGCAGGTAATGGCAGTCGTTTGTGGCAACCAGGGGTATACCGGTTTCTTTCGACAGGCGGACCAGTTCGCGATTCACGCCCTGTTCGATCTCTAGCCCTTGGTCCTGAATCTCCAGAAAGAAGTTGCCCTTGCCGAAGACGTCTTGCAGGCGGTACGCGTTTTCGCGGGCTTGGTCATACCTTTCATCGACGACCGCTTCCGTCACCGCGCCCCGTAAACAGGCTGACAGCGCAATAAGGCCCTTGTTGTGCTTGGCTAGCAGGTCATAGTCAATCCTCGGTCTGTAGTAGAAGCCCTCGAGGAAGCCTGAGGATACCAGCTTGATGAGATTGTGATAGCCCTCGAGCGATTCGCAGAGGAGCACCAAGTGGTTACTGCCGCGCATGCCCGGCTCGGCCTCGCCGCGATCTTGTCCGCTCGAACCGTTCGTTTTTTCACCCCGGTCGTGGCGGCTGCCTTTGGCCACATAGACTTCGCATCCAATGATCGGCTTGACGTCACGCTTGCTGGCTTCGTTGAAAAAATTAGCGGCCGCGAAGAGGTTACCGTGATCCGTCACGGCCACCGCGGGCATTTTCTGCCGCGAAGCTTCATCGAGCAGCTCGGACGTCTCGCAAGCGCCGTCGAGCAGACTGAAATCCGTATGAACGTGAAGATGAACGAACTGCGGCTGGCCCATGGATCTCGATTCTAGAACTCTCTCGCTCGAATTGCGAATCGCATTATTACGATTTGCACAGGCGCGGACTTCTGCGCCTATTCCTTATTTTCGGCGGCTACCTTTCTTGCTCTCCGCAGCGTGCTTCGCTTGCTCCCGGGCTGCCTTATGTTTTGCGGCTTGCTTCAACATCACCGGATGGTTCTTATGCGATTGCCCGTGCACGGCCTTCGCTGATGTGCCCTTTTCCGGCGCTGCTGCAGCGCTGGAGGCCACGGGCTGCTTTTCCGCGCTCTTCGCGGGTTTCTTTTCCTTTTCTTTCTTTTTTGGCTGCTCTTTGATACCCGACAATTTGCGCAGGATCTTCACGCGCTCTTCAGGCGTTTTGCCCCGAGCTGTTAACTGCATGGCGAAGACTTGTTCGACAATGGCATCAAACTTCGCCCCGCGTGCATAACCCAAAGCTTCCAGCTCATTCGCCACCATGGGCAGCGCGGCCCGAATTGGCCGCCACTTGTTAAGATAAGCGCGAATTTTCGACAGCGCCGCCGAGATGCTCGATTCCGCCAGAAGGTATGCGATGCGCTCAACAGGCAGCCTTTCCAGAAACTTGTAAGCATCCACCGGCGCATTCAGCTTGCGTCCGATTAATTCCTTCTGGTCAGCAAGCACTTCCTTCTCGAAGTTCAATATGGCATCCGCTTCCGCCGAGCGGAATCCTGCCTTCGAGAGAACGCTGCTCTGTTCCCGATCCTTGAGCCGCCCGAGAATGGCCAGCATCATCGGCGTCGCGAGCTTCGGACGAACCCCCGCCGTAAACAAATCCTCGCGAACCTTCATCAACCGCGCGATGGCTTCATAATTCGGACGGCGCTTTGCAATCACCGGATGTATTGCTTCGAGCAGCTCGTGCTCTTCCCATTCCTTCAGGACCACGGCAGGGCGCTCTTCGCGTGCCAACGCCCGCAACTCCGCTCCAGCGTCTTCCGGCGCGATGGTGTGATGTAAATCACGTTCGATGGCCAGGTCGAACCACTCCTGCGTCCGCGCTTCGATTTTGAAGCCCATGCGAGCAGCAAAGCGCAGAACACGGAGCAGTCGCACGGGCTGATTCGTGAAGCTGTGGATGGTAAGAGCGCGCACCTCGGCGCGTTCGACGTCCGAAAGTCCATTGGTGGGATCCAGAAGCAATCCGCGCGAAGCAGGATTGAGCGAAATGGCAATGGCGTTCAAAGAGAAATCACGCCGCCGCAAATCCTCCATAATAGTGGACCATCGGATTTCCGGTCGCGTCCCGGGGCGGACGTAGTGGTCATCGCGGGCGGCTGATATACTGCCGTCGACGTCTCCCGCAAAAAGAATCTCTACTTGGCGTAGCTTCTCATTCTCTGAGAGGATTTTTGCACCGCCTTTCTCTAGTTCGCGGGCGATCTTCGACGGGTTCCCTTCCACAGTGAAATCGAGATCGCGCAGCGAGGCGCCTGTCACGAGGTCGCGCACCGTTCCGCCGGTCAGGTACACGTTGAATCCCATGGCGGCAGAGAGCTCCTGCACGCGCATCATGACCGCTCGCTGCTCGGGAGACAGCCGGCTTTCCAGCAAGAACATATAATCTGGCATCGCACTCCTTCACGTTCTGGATGCCCGCGCTGACTGCCGCGGAGGCAACCGCAATTTTGGCCTAGGACCTCAGCGCATCAAGCACGCGGGTGATGCGCTTTGTAAATCTGTTTCAAACGCTCTTCCACTACATGGGTGTAGATTTGGGTCGTGGAAATGTCTGCGTGGCCCAGCATGAGCTGTACCGACCGCAGGTCTGCGCCGCGTTCCAACAAGTGCGTCGCAAAGCTGTGGCGCAGGATGTGGGGCGTCAGCGCAACGCGCAAACCCGCGCGCCTACCATACGCTGAGAGAATCTTCCACACGCCGACCCTGCTAAGCGATCCGCCTCTCCGGTTCACGAACAGAGCCTGACTAGAAACACCTTTCCCCAAGAGTTTTGGCCGAGCTTCGCGAAGGTACTTTTCCACCATGCCGAGCGCCTTGCGTCCGGCCGGAACGATGCGCTCCTTGTCCCCTTTGCCAATGCAGCGAATGCAGCCGACTTTCGCGTCCAGGTCCGTAACCCTCAGCCCAATCAATTCAGAGACCCGCAGCCCGGTGGAATACAGCACTTCGAGCATGGCGCGATCCCGCAACCCAAAAGCTGTTTTTGCATCCGGCTGCGCCAGCAAACGCTCGACTTCCTCGAGCCTCAGGTAGCCTGGCAAAGTACGCCTGATCTTGGGCGACTCGAGATTCAGAGACGGATCCGCCGTGATGAGCTCCTGAACTTGCGCGAACCGGAAGAAATTCCGCAAGGTGACAAGGTGTCGTGCCACCGTCCGGCTTTCCAGCTTTTCCCGGTACAGCCCCGCGAGAAAATCCACTAAATCGTCGCGGCTCACGCTTATGAGCGCCAGCTTTCGCTTTTGAGCGAACACGTTGAACTTTACCAAGTCGCGCTGATAGGCCGAGACGGTATTGAGGGAAAGTCCCTTCTCTACCTTAACGTGCGTCAAAAATAGCGATATGGCTGTGGTAATTTCCATCAAATCTCCCCGTAACCGTTCCCGCCACCAGCGCGTCGGCGCGTCGCAATGCCATACACCTCTTGGACTTCGTGACAACGAAATAGCCAGGCGAGGGTCAAATAAAAGGTCGTCGCTCCGACAATCAGTCCTGAAAAAACGAGAAGCTGAACGAGGAAGCGCGAGTGCATCGTAAATTCCGTGTAGCGATTTCCAAGCCAACAGGCCACTCCCATGATGCTCGCGCACAACGAAGTCTTTCCGAAGGATCGCAGGATCTCCATCGTTCCCATTTGCCCGTAGCGCAAACGGAAAATGACAAAAAGCGCGAAGAAATCGAAGAAACAGGCAATGGCCGTGGCCAGTGCCGGGCCTCCGTTCTGCACGCGCTTAAAGAAAAACTGCATAAAGACGATATTCAGAACGACGTTGATGACCAACGAGATGGACGCGACAACGACGGGCGTCTTTGTATCGGAGGTGGAGTAGAAGGCCGGCACGACCAGTTTCACACTGGCCAGCGCCGGCAAGCCTATGGCGTAGTAAAGCAGCGCCCTGGCCGTCAATCTCGTCGAATTCGCGTCGAACT
>DATDHE010000301.1:0-3682 GCA_036521695.1 Candidatus Acidiferrum sp.
GAATAAAGTTGTCATCTGCACATTGGCCACAGAATGTCCCCACAATTGCAGTGCGATTGGAGGGGGAATGCCCGCCGTAAGGAGGGCGTAATTCACCACAGTAGTTGCATGTCGAAAAGCTCTTGTTTGGCAGCTCTACCAGGCGCGGGGACAGGTGGGAAAAGCCGTAGCCTCCGATCACGATCGTAACCAGATTGCAACCTCCAATGGTGCCGGTGGAAAGGGCTTGGATGGCGCTAATGCGCGTGAAGCACGTTGAGCCCCGTGCCGTCGCAGCCAAGGGCACGACAAAAAGAAGTGCGAGAAGAGCGGCGGCTGGACGCGTCCACTTCAAACCCGCGGGCAAGATTCCGCGGATGTGACAGACTTTGGACCGGCCTGGCATACGCATCTCCGGCAGCAAATTAAGGCGGCTGCTCTTGGCGTAAAACTAACCTCACTGAATCGCTAAGTCCAACATCCTTTCGGCAGTCAGTCATTCCTCGGAGGAATGGCCGAGGAAATTAGAGCGATTGGGGGCGGCAAACTGGTTGTCGATGTCTGCATAAGAAAGATCGGTAAACAACCGGCGATAAAGGACAAAGGCACGGGAGGTCGCTCGCCCCGTGCTATTCGTGGTCGACAGCCAAACCTCCACAGTTTTTTCCGACTGAGAACAATACGGGTGGTGACTGCGGCGCGAAAGCGTCAACTTGCTTGCTGATTGGGGACTCGGGTGGCGCAAAACACGTAGATTCAGCCTTTCTGCGCACTCATCTGCGTCACTCAAAACAGGGGTAGTGACCACGCGAGTCTTGTTTAGTCGACCGTGTATTACTCTGGCACCAGCACCGACCCAAGACGTCGGCGGAAAAAGGCAAAGCTTTTCGCTACACTAGATTACTGAACAGCGATTTCCCATGATCGAGGCGGAGCCGATCGCCAGGCCGGTGCGACCGTTTGACCAAAATCTGTTTTCCATTTAAATAGAATTGACGCTTTCAGCTCTGTTGCAGGCCGTTCCCCGCTGAAGGCTTGTCACATCAGCCGCGGATTGAGCATGCATCGCAGTTGAGGTCGTGCCATGTCGGGCTTCGCTCGAAAACCAGTAGAGTCATCGGACGGCTTTCGTCCGGTTTCCGTCGGGTCACCCCTAGGCCCTGTCGATTTGGCTAACGAGAAGCACTACTCGGTGATTGAGATCGCCAAACTTTGGGCGCTCAGTGAGAAGACTGTTCGAAGGATTTTTGACCGGGAACCAGGCGTGATCCGCTGGAGCAGGGAAGAGACGCTGCACAAGCGCGGATATCGCACGTTGCGCGTACCAGAAACCGTTCTTCATCGCGTACATCGTAGGCTCCGCAAAGCAAGCTGACCGTTATCAGTTGCTGCAAAGCGCCGAGAGTTGCTAAGCGCGCCTCTTCAGTAGGCGCAGTCCCTGGAGCCGCCAGCTCTTTTCCACGGAAGAAACTAATTGCTCTTGGCGGGCCTTGACGAATGGGGCGTAATGCCGCTCGGTGGTCTTCACGCTAGCGTGTCCCAGCAGAATGGAGACTTGGTCAATCGGAACGCCTGCCAACAATAGTTCTACGGCAAACGTGTCCCGGAGCATGTGGGGATGCGCCCTTTTGTCGAGTATTGCCCACTTGAAGAGGCGCTGCAAACTGGCGTGCCAGCAATTGCTGGCGCGATAATGCAACCCATTTCCAGTCCAGAAGAAGTATCGCGAGTTGCTGTTGGTCAGCGTGCATAGAAGCTCGACTACGTGAGGCGGCAGGGGCACGTATACTGGCAGCCCTGTCTTCTGCTGGTACAGAAACAGGCGATTTTCCGTCAGACGCGCCCGTTCCAGTGTTACCGCATCGTTCAGGCGCAGTCCGCTGTAGCGCATGAGAAGCAAGAGAGCCCGAACTCGCACCCGGTGTCCGGGATTCGTGCTCCAATGGGACAGATCGTGAGTTACGTTCACCAACTTCTGAAACTCTTCTTGCGAAAAATAATCAGTGGGCACCGGTCTGACCTTGATTGCGCCCAATTCTTCGACAGGGTTCTGTTTTAGCCAGCGTTTACGCACGCAGTAGGAAAAGAACGAGTGCCACCGTTCCTGCCGTTTCTGGGCGGTGATGGGTGCGACCTTCCAAGATCGACTGAGGAGGCCAAGTTCATCGTCGTTGAATTCGTCAATGTAGGTCAGACCTCGACCCTGCGCAAAGCTAACCAGCTCACGCTGCATCAGCGAGAACTTGTAGAGCCAGCTGTGCGAGAGCCGCTGGCCCTGCTTCCTTGCGATGAATGCCTCGAGCGCGGCCTCTACGGTCACGCGTGTCGGCGAGGGGTCGGCCGCTTCCGCGTCCATCAGCCGCGCCTTCTTTTCCGCCTTCTCCCAGGCGCGAGTGCGGGCGCTGACGCGCACGAAGGCGCCTGTCGTTTCGACAGTGCCCATGATCCATTTCGGGCAGTGGCAGCGTCTGTAATAGGGATCTGACTGCGCGCAAGGAGGGTAGTGACGAGTGTAGACGCTCAGCATAAATGCCTCCGGGAGGGGGGAGCCCGCCGGAAGCATTGTACGATAATTGTACGAAACCAGGTAGCGGCCTGTAACCTATTCAATATGCGTTGTTTAAATTGGTGCGGAAGGGGGGATTTGGACCATCCACAGCTTGGAAAAGCAGAGCCATTCTTGCGCACATCATTTTCCGAGACGCAGCCGGCATTTTCGCCCGATGGGCAGTGGCTGGCTTACTCCTCAAATGAATCGGGGAACTTCGAACTGTACGTGCGACCCTTCCCGGGGCCGGGAGGCAAGTGGCAGATCTCAACCGGAGGAGGCATGTACCCCATCTGGTCGCGCGATGGGCGTAGGCTTTTCTTCCTTACTCCGGATTGGCGCATCATGGTGGCTAGCTACATCGGCAAACAAGGTTCCTTCGTTGCCGGAAAGCCCCAAGCGTGGTCCCAGAAGAAATTGATATATCTGGGCGGCAACTATCCTTACGACCTGGCACCCGATGGCGAGCGTTTCGCGGTGGTTCTGAATGTAGACGGGACGGAAGGGCAGGAGCAGAGATCCACCGACAGTGTTATTGTCCGGCTGAACTTCTTTGACGAGCTGAGAAGCAAACTTCCCTCGGGCAAAGATTGACCGTCTACAAATGAGCGGGGAGGCTTTAGATGAAGTGCCGATCTCCGGGGCGCCTTGCACCGTTGAAAGAGACCCCGCGGCACAAAGAAAACAAATTCAGATCACCAATGAGCCAAATCAGTTTCGTCATGGCGCTTTGCTTGGCGCAGTCAGCTTTGGCTGCGCCGCAGAACGTGCCCGGTGCGGCTCCTGGCCCTGACGCACAGAAATGTGCCGCGCTCGTGGAACTTAATCTCGAAGCCGTTCCGGGAGGTCCCGCGGTCGTCACCTCAGCGTACGTCGTCGAGGTTCCCGCCACCGGCCTGACGGGCAACCCTTCCATAATCCGGTATGGGAAGGGTTGCCGGCAATCCACCCAGAAACCCGTTTTTCACTTCACCCGACCGTTTCCCTACCTGAGCCTAGCAGTCGCTTAGTTGAAAATGCTGGTGTTCAGCTTACTGTCGCCATTGGAGCCGCAGCGACTAAGACTTCAGGCGCCGAGACCGTCGTGCTGATGAGCATGGATTCGTTGGCGAGACCATTCAAGTAACCAAGGCTCAAAATCAGAAGCGCCAGAGC
>DATDHE010000302.1:0-67628 GCA_036521695.1 Candidatus Acidiferrum sp.
AGGATCTTGATTCGTTGGGCTTCCAGGGAATTCAAGGGATCCGACATGAGGTGCCTCCAATACTGAGTTATTACATATACTCAGTATTGTGCCAAAAACCACGCCCTCATGCAATCTCCCCCCTCCAGGTCGCACACCCTCCACGCAGCACCGATTTGCAAATCCTCTGCTCTTCGCTCATTATTACTGGTTTGTCCGGTTTGCGGATAACCATCTGCTGCCGGCCTGTTGCTCGCAAATCTTTGTAATCGAGGAGTTGCATGGAAAAGCCTGAGAAAATCGCGCTGCCTAAGGGGAAACTCGGGATACTCACACCTGGCATGGGCGCTGTCAGCACGACCTTCATGGCCGGAGTGGAATTGGTCCGCAGGGGCAAGTCGCAGCCGGTCGGCTCGGTGACTCAGCTCGGAACCATTCGACTAGGCAAGCGCACGGATGGGCGTTCGCCGCACGTAAAAAAGTTCGTGCCGCTGGCGGAATTGAAGGATCTGACGTTCGGCGGCTGGGACATTTTCAAGGACAATGCATACCAATCCGCGGCAAACGCGGGCGTGTTGAATCCGCAGGACCTTGCGAAGGTGAAGACTTTTCTTTCGGGCATTAAGCCGATGAAGGCTGCCTTCGATCATGACTACGTCAAGCTGCTCGATGGACCGAACATCAAGAAAGGCAAAAATAAGTACGAGCTGGCGCTGAAGATCAAGGAAGATATCGCCAATTATCGAAAGAGCTCGCGAGTTGCGCGCCTGGTGATGTGCTGGTGTGGTTCGACGGAAGTTTTCGTCAAGCCGGAGGAAGTGCATTCGGCGCCGGAGAAATTCGTAGAGGCGATGAAGTCGAATCATCCGGCCATTGCTCCCTCAATGCTGTATGCATGGGCTGCGATTACGAGCGGGGTGCCGTTCGCCAACGGAGCACCGAACCTTACTGTGGACATTCCGGCGATTCAAGAGCTTGCGCAGGAACATAGTGTCCCGATATGCGGCAAGGACTTTAAGACGGGGCAGACGTTGATGAAGACGATTCTGGCTCCAGGCTTCAAGGCGCGCATGCTGGGGCTTGACGGGTGGTTCTCGACGAACATTCTAGGCAACCGCGACGGCGAGGTTCTTGAGGATCCTGGATCTTTCAAAACCAAGGAGGAATCCAAGCTGAGCGTGCTTGAGTACATCCTCCAGCCCAAGCTCTACCCGATGCTCTACGGCAAGATGCACCACAAGGTGCGCATCAACTACTACCCGCCGCGAGGCGACAACAAGGAAGGCTGGGACAACATCGATATTTTCGGTTGGCTTGGCTATCCGATGCAGATCAAGGTGGATTTCCTGTGCCGGGACTCGATTCTGGCCGCGCCGATCGTTCTGGACCTGGTTCTCTTCCTGGACCTCGCGCAACGCGCTGGAATGAAAGGCATTCAGGAGTGGCTGAGCTTTTACTTCAAGTCGCCGATGACCGCGCCGGGGCTGTATCCCGAGCACGACCTATTTATCCAATCGATGAAGCTGAAGAATACCCTGCGTTGGATGATGGGGGAGGATTTGATCACACACCTCGGGCAGGAGTATTACGACTAGCGCGGTTTTGGGAGCTGCAAAGGGGACAAATTGTCCTGCTCTCGATTCATTTTTTCGATGGCCCGAAATGATTTTTCGATTTGACGCTCGTAAGACCGCCGCGATACCCTACGGGCCGATGAATCGCGCCTGTACGCTCCGCAATTTTGCTCCATACATTATTTCATCCCATATCGAGGAGATTCATGTCGAACGAACTGCGTAATTTCCTTGCTCTTTCCTATGACGAGCTCGAAGAGCTGAACCTGAAGGCTAAAGAGCAGCGCAAGAACCTTATTGCACCGCACAAAGTCCAGGAAGAACGGATCAAATACCTGACAGACGAGAAGCGTATCAAGGCCGTGACGGTGTTGTTTAGCGACCTCGAAGGCCGGCTGCACATGTTGGACTACGACAAAAAGTTCCTGATTAAGAGCTGGGACAATTTGACGTTTGATGGTTCCTCGATTCGCGGGTTCACGGCGCAGAGAGAGAGCGATTTGCGGCTGGCGATGGATTGGGGTGCGTTCTATTGGGGGCCGGCCGATGTTTTTGGGTCCGGCAAGGTGCTGGTGTTCGGCGAAGTGATCGACAAGGACGGATCGCCGTATAGCGCGGACATTCGTGGTGTGCTGAAAGGGTATGCCGGGGCGTTGCACAAGAAGGCAGGCTACACGCTAAACGCGGCGAACGAGATCGAAGGCTTCCTGTTCAAAGGAGAAAACGCAGAGCGGCATTACCACGAAACGGGGAGATTTGAGTACGTCAATACTGGCGGGTACTACCATTCCCTTCCCGGCGATCCGCTGAGAACGTTTATTGACACGACCGCGGAAGTGCAACGCGCCATGGGCTTCCAGAATGAGAAGGATCACCCGGAAGTCGCGCCTTCGCAGTTCGAAATCAATTATGGCTACGGCGAAGTGGTACAGGCCGCGGACCAGATCCAGCTCTACAAATTGATTTGCCGCCAGGTGGCGACGAACATGAACACGACCGCGTGCTTTTTGCCGAAACCCGTCGTGGGCGTGAACGGGAACGGCATGCATACGAACGTTTCCATCAGCGAAAACGGTAAGAATCTTTTCTGGGATCCGAAGGGCGAAGAAAAGCTTAGCAAAATGGGCTGGGCGCTTGTGGACCGTATCTTGACGCATGGCAATGACAACTGCTTGTTGCTAAATGCCAGCGTTAATGCGTACCGGCGGCTGGACCCGCACTTTGAGGCGCCTAATCAGATTAAGGCCTCGCCAGTGGATCGCGGTTCGATGATCCGCATCCCGATCGGCAACGAAAAAAGCATGCGCGTCGAGGTGCGCTCGGTGGCGCCAGACGCGAATCCGTATCTGGTGATGTATTCCATTTTCAAGACGGGACTCGATGGAGAGACCGCGAAGATCAAGAATTTGCGACAAGCCGAACGCTATCTGCCTGACAATATTTACACGGCGCTGGAGGACTTCAAGAAGTCGGAGTGGACGACGAAACTGCTCGGCGCGGATGTGAAGGGGCGCTACGCAGACTTGAAGCAGGCTTCGGCGGATCGCTGCTCGCGGCTCCTGGGCACGTTTGTGAAAGCGCCCGAAGTGCAGTATCACCACGAGGTTTATAACCAATTCCTGTGGAATATGTTCTAAAGCGTCCCGTAGCCGGAACCGGTGCATTTCGTCAGCTTGGCATCTGAACCGCAAAATGACTGACTGCAGGAGACTTGAACGCTCTAGTTTCGGCCACGGGCGTTTTTGTTTGGCAGATGCACTGGTGCCCCATTGCTTATGCATAGCCCTGCAATCAACCGGGTGATAGATTATCCCAACCCGCAAGCCCTCAGAGCAAATACTCGGAGGAAATACCATGGCCAGTCAAGGTTTTGCTTTTGCGAATCCCCAGCCCTCTCCCGATAATTACGACGAGTTCAATCCGCAAGACGTCGCTGCGGACTCCAAAATCGTGGCGACACAGGTCATTGAAGCAATTCCGGCGCCGGGGAGAACACCGCCAGTTATGTCGCTAAGCGACGTAATCGGGGCGAGCCCCAGTCAGCAAATTCAGGCCGCTGGCAAGATCGTCTTTCATTCGGCGGGCGATACGGGCGGCATCAAAGAGCCCTCACATCAGTTTGCAGTTGCGGACGCGATGGCAGGGGACATTGGTACGAAAAAGTACGCAGATGGGCGGCCTGCCTTTTTCTACCACCTTGGAGACGTAGTATATTATTTTGGGCAGGAACGCTATTATTACGACCAGTTTTACGATCCTTACCGGGACTACGCCGGGCCCATCTTCGCCATACCTGGAAATCACGACGGCGTGCTGTTCAAGAGCGAGCCGGTGGCATTCTCCCTCGCACCTTTTTTCGAGAACTTCTGTACGAAAGTTCCCACGAACGATCCTTCGGCAAAGGGATTTGCGCGCACCACGATGACGCAGCCGGGCGTTTACTTCACTCTGAACGCGCCATTTTTGAAGATCATCGGGCTTTATTCAAATACGGGTGAGAGCACAGGAGTCATCAGCGACGCGACGGCCGGAACAGCGCAATTGCAGTTTTTGCAAAGCCAACTGGCTGCAGCGGCCGCACAGCGCGCGCAAAAAGGAGCAGCTCCCTTTGCGCTAGTTCTCGCTGTACATCATCCTCCGTTTACAATCAGTAGCTCGCATTTCCCTAGCCCGGCGATGCTCGCGCAGATTGACACTGCGTGCGTAGCCGCAAAAACTTGGCCGGACATCGTGCTCTCCGGCCACGCGCACCTGTATGAGAGGTATACCCGGACGATGACGGCCGATGGCAGGCAAATCCCTTACGTAGTCGCGGGCAACGGCGGTTACTTGAATCTCAGCAATCCACGCAAAGGAAAAAACGGCGCGAATTCCCAGCCCGGCATTCCAGGCAACGATGGGAAAGGCAATCAACTGACTCTGAATGTTTACAACAATACTTTATATGGCTTTTTGCGCCTGACCGTGGATCAAGATTCGATTCTTTGCGAGTCGCTGGGCGTCGACGAAACTACCGATAAAACCGCGAGTATGGATGCATTCACCGTGGACTTGACGAAGCACGTCGTTGCCACGCAGGGCGCTCCCCAAGCCAGCAGGACGCGGGCCGGGGACGTGATTCTGCCAAAGTCGCCAAAAGCGGTGAAAGCCTTGAAAACAAAGAAAAAGAAGTAGCGCTTCGCGACGACCTCTTCGCTCGAATCAGGCGCCCTGTGCTTTCGCGGTGTGCGCAGCGACGGCGTCCAACACGCGCGTCGAGTAAACGAGGGCAGCGCCGGCGTTCATGGCTACGGCTACACCGAGGGCTTCGGAAATCTCTTCCTTTGTCGCTCCTGCTTTGAGCGCTGCTTCCGAGTGGAACGTGATGCAGCCGTCGCAACGCGTTGTGACAGCGACAGCCAGCGAGATGAGCTGGCGGGTCTTCTCGTCCAGCTTGCCAGTCTTGGAGTTGGCGGCGCTTAGCGTTTGATATCCACGGACAGTGTCCGGGCTGAGCTTTGCTAGCTCGCCAATTCTCGAGCCGAGTTCTTTCTGGTATTCATTCCAATCAAGCATCATTTCCGTATCTCCTTGCTGCGGTGCGCAGCCCATTAGAAGAGTATATAACGCGAAAATATTTCAGAATGAAACAGTCGGGCTTCCCTTCCGGTCTTCTGAGTGCCCAAATTGGCAGTTCATTTCGAAGTTCACGCGCATTGTGGTATGTTTTCTTGCTCGCGAGGACGTTCGGAAATCAGCGAGTTTGTCGAATAACGGCACGGCTTTCCAACAGGAAACGCTCGAAAATCCAGGGAGGATTTGTATTCATGAAGAGTTCGTATAACGGCCAGGCTGTTCCTGTTGGGGGCAAGGGGATCGGCTACAGCGGCGGTGAATTGCAGGTTCCGGACACGCCGGTCATTCCATTCATTGAGGGCGACGGCACGGGGCGCGATATTTGGAAGGCTTCGAGGCGTGTTTTTGATGCGGCTGTGGAGCACGCCTATGGAGGGGAGCGAAGTGTGGCTTGGTTTGAGGTATTTGCGGGGGAAAAGGCCTTTAACGCGTACAAAGAATGGTTGCCGAATGAGACCGTCGACGCCATTCGCGATTTTCGCGTGGCTATCAAAGGGCCGCTGACGACGCCCGTGGGCGGCGGAATTCGCTCGTTGAACGTGGCGTTGCGTCAAATTCTAGATTTGTACTCTTGCGAGCGGCCTGTGCGGTATTACGCGGGAGTTCCCTCCCCTGTAAAGCATCCAGAGAAGATGGACATCGTTATCTTTCGGGAGAACACCGAAGATGTGTATATCGGGATTGAGTGGAAGTCCGGCACACCGGAAGTGAAGCAACTGCTGGAGTTTCTCAATTACGTAATGCTCAAAGACGGCAAGAAGCAGATCCGCTGGGATTCAGGCGTGGGCATTAAGCCGATTTCGCCGACAGGAACGAAGCGGCTGGTTCGACGAGCCATCAAGTATGCGCTGACGCACGGCAGAAAAGCTGTAACCCTCGTACACAAGGGAAATATTCAGAAATTTACGGAGGGCGCTTTCCGAGATTGGGGTTACGACCTGGCACGGGAGGAATTCCGTGCGCAGACGGTGACCGAGCGCGAGAGCTGGATTCTCGACAACCTAGACAAGGATGCCGGTCTTAGCGTTGAGCAGAACGCGGCAATGATCGAGCCGGGGCTTGAGCAGGCTACCGAAGCGTTTACTAAGGCCATTTGCGACGAGGTTAAGCAGACGCTGGACGCAATTTATGCGACGCACGGCAAGAGCCAGTGGAAGAAAAAGCTAATGATTAACGATCGCATCGCGGATTCTGTGTTTCAGCAAGTGTTGCTGCGTGCCGATGAATACAGCGTGCTGGCCACGCCGAATCTCAACGGCGATTATCTTTCGGATGCCTGCGCCGCACAGGTGGGCGGGCTGGGGATGGCTCCCGGATCGAATATCGGCGATGGATTTGGTGTGTTCGAGGCTACGCACGGGACGGCTCCGAAATACGCGGATAAGGACGTGATCAATCCAAGCTCCGTGATGCTTTCGGGCGCGATGATGTTTGAGTTTTTGGGATGGAAGGAGGCGGCTCAGTTGATCGAGGACGGCATCGCACGAACGATTCAGCAGAAACGTGTTACGTATGACCTCGAGCGGCTCATGTCGGGCGCGACAAAGGTCGGCACCGCCGCGTTTGCTACTGCGATTATTGAGAATATGCAGTCCGCCGCTGTAGCGCGCTAAGCTTCAAATACAAAGAGAAAGACCCAGAGACGCAGAGTACCCAGAGACGGTGCAGTGAGTTCCAACAAAAAAGCGAGGAGATGGCTGGATGAGCAGGAAGAAGGTAACGGTGGTGGGCGGCGGATTTGTGGGATCGACGACAGCGCAGCGGATTGTGGATTTGGAGCTAGCCGATGTGGTGCTGACGGATATTTTGGATGGGCCGCCGGCGGGTAAGGCGCTGGACATGCTGGAGTCTGGGCCAATCACGCGGACGGATGCGCGAGCGGCGGGCATTTCCACCGCTACGGGGGACTACAGCGGGACGGCGGGCAGCGACGTAGTGGTGATTACGGCGGGTTTTCCGCGCAAGCCGGGGATGAGCCGGGACGACTTGCTGAAGGCCAACTACGATGTGGTGAGGGCTGTTGTCGAACAGATCGTCAAGCACTCGCCGGACTGCGTCATCATCGTGGTGACGAATCCGCTGGACGCCATGGCGCAGGCCGCGTTCAAGGTGAGCGGCTTTCCGAAGAATCGTGTGCTGGGGATGGCTGGGGTGCTGGACTCGGCGCGCATGAGCTCGTTTGTGGCCACGGAATGTAAGGTCAGTGTGGAAAACGTGCACTCGTTTGTGCTCGGTGGGCACGGCGACGATATGGTGCCGCTGCCGCGGTATTCAACGGTGGCGGGAATTCCCCTCCCCGATTTGCTGCCGAAGGAGCGGATTGACGCCATCGTAGAACGCACGCGCAAGGGCGGAGCGGAAATTGTCAATCTTTTGAAGACCGGGTCGGCCTACTATGCACCGTCAGCAGCGGCGGTCGAGATGGTGGAAGCCATTTTGAAAGACAAAAGGAAGATCCTGCCCTGCGCCGTATATTTGGATGGAGAGTATGGGATCAAAGGGCTCTTTGTCGGCGTTCCTGTGAAGTTGGGTGCAGGAGGAGCTGAAGAGATTATTCAAATCAAGCTGACCGCAGAAGAAAATGCGGCACTGCAGAAGTCCTCTGCGTCGGTTCGGGAATTGGTGAACGTTCTCGGGCTGTAAAAAGCCGGAGCAAAACATCAGGGGCGCGGGTGTGATTCGGCAAGCCGAATGACGATCCGCGCCCCTTTGTTGTGTGCTCTGGTCGATTAGAAGCCGAAGAGTTTTTCGGCTCCAACCACCAAACCTAATGTAAATACCGCAATTACGACTTCCCCGATGGCTCCTACAGCGAAAGGACGAAGGCCTTGTTTGCGCATGTCGCGGAAATTTGTCCGTAGCCCGACGCCAGCAAACGTCAAAAGAAAGGCCCACCGAGAAAGATTGCCTAGCGCGCCTACCTGATCCTTGCTGAAAAACTGATAGGTGGCAAGCACCGAGATAAGCAGGAAACCCAGGACGAACTTGGGGAACTTCTGCCAGAGGAACGCAGCTTTGTTTCCCACCGCTTTTGCTTGGCCCTGGCTGGCCCAGTAAATGGCGTATGCGAGGACGACGAACCCGATCATGGCGTTACGCGTAGACTTCACGAGTACGGCCAATTTGCCGGCGGCTTCCGAGTAGAGCGCGCCTGCGGCGGTCGCTTCGGCGGTGTTATCCACCGCTAGGCCGGCCCAAATACCATACGCGCGGTCGCCAAGATGCAAATAGTGGCCGATTAGAGGAAACGTGAAGAGCGCCAGCGCACCTAGAGCGAGAATGGCGGCAATCGAGAAGGAAGAGTCTTCGTCGTCGGCATCGATGGCGCCTTTTGTGGCGATAATGGCGCTAACGCCGCAGACTGCGGAGCCGACGGCCAGGAGGGTGATCAGTTTCGGCTTGAGATGGAAGACGCGGCCGAGAAACGTCATGAAGGCGATAGCCCCAGTGATTTCGATCGCTACAAGCAGGAGGCTCACGCCGCCCAGTTTCAAAATATCACCGAGCAGGAATCGTGCGCCAAGAAGGACGATGCCGGCTTTGAGCCAAAATTCGTAGGTCGCGACTCCGGTACGAAAAATTTCCGGAACGCCAACCGCGTTCGAGATTAGAAGCCCAAGGAGAATGGCCCAAAGCACATACTCGATATTCGGAAACACCCAGTGATGAGCCTTTGCGTACCTGCCCACGTTTTGTTCGAGCAGCTTGCCGGCATAGCCGATGGCTGCGAGCAAAAGCACGCCGGGTATAAGTCGAAGAAAACGGAGCGCTGGCTGGACCGGCTGAACCTGAGGAATTACGACTGCGTCTGCCATGTTTTTTCCCTTTTTCTCTCTGTGTTTGGCAGTGAATCGATCACCACGGAATATGTTTGAAGACTCCGGCGCGAACAAGTAGCGCTGCGAGCAACGCCACGACAACGGCCCAGCTATCCAGCGAGAGCCGCCACGGTTTCTTTAACGGAACTTCTTTTTCATCGGTGCTCATTTCGTTCTCTCCTTACTAGGTTACGGAAACTCGCTGCATTGCGGACACGTTTCCCTCTTCACGCCAGAATGCGTCGCCTAATTCGCGGACTTGCTGCAAAGCGACGCGCCCAACGATCATGAGCGCTGGCGCGGGAAGTTTTTCTTCAACAGTGAGCGCGCCGACCCTACTCCAACGCACCTGCTGCTGCGAACCCGAAGCGCCTGAAACAATGACGCACGGCAGATCTTCGGGCAGACCCGCTTCCGCGAGTCGTCGCGAAACCTCCGCATAATCCGGCCCCGGCATGTAAAGAACCAGCGTCGTGGCAGGAGTGAGGCAGCTCCAATCCATCGCATTCGCGTCCGCGCCACGAGAAAAGGTCGAAAGCAACACTTGCGACGCGACTCGGCGATCTGTGAGCGAAATCCCCGCTGCTGCGGCGGCGCCCAAAGCGGCTGTCACTCCGGGAACAATTTCATACTCCACACGCGCTTCGCGAAGGGCTTGTAACTCCTCGCCCGCGCGACCGAAGACTGAAGGATCGCCGCCTTTCAAGCGCACCACCACTTCATGGGAGACCGCATAGCCCACAAGGAGCGCGTTGATCTCATCCTGTGTTAGCAGCTTTCTGCCGCAGCGTTTTCCGACATCGACGATGCCCGCGCTTGACGAGATTCTTGCCAATACTTCGTGGCTCACAAGCGAATCGTGCAACACGACATTAGCGGATGCCAAAATCCGCGCGGCCTTCAACGTCAACAGTTCCGGATCGCCGGGTCCGGCGCCAATCAGATAGACTCTGCCCATTAGGCTGCTCCCCGATGGCCAGGCCGCCTCTTGGCTTGGCGAAGAAATTCTTCGAACATTGGCCGGCTAGCCAACTCATGCAGCAATTTCTTCGTGGTATCCGAACTTGGGCCGCTGGCGCGCAGAGATTCTCGTGCTGCCCCGAGCCATTGCAGCCACACTTCATATTCCGGGTCAAATTCCGCTTCGAGCTCTTGCCGAAGCCGCTGCGCGAGGGCTGGGCTTTTGCCATTTGTGGAGATGGCGATCTGTAAATCTCCGCGCTGGACTACGGCTCCATAGTAAAAATGGCAGTTCTCGATCTCATCGACGGCGTTGCACAAAATTCCACGCGCTTCGGCTTCGCGAAAGACTACTTCATTTACACCCACAGCGGAGGTCGCTGCGATTGTCAGAAAAGCGCCGTCCAAGTCTGCAGGCTCAAACTGCTTCGGCAGCCAATCGATTTTCCCGAAGCGCACCCATTCGGCGATTTGCGGCGTGATAGACGGCGCGATCAGACGGACGCGTGCGCTGGCAGCCAACACTCCAGGAATCTTGGCTTCGGCAATGTTCCCGCCGCCAACAACGACGATCAGCCGCCCTTCCAGCTTCACGAAAATTGGGAAGAGGCTCATGCTTTAGCCCTTCACTCCTTGTGGAACGGGCCCTAGAGCCAGATCGCGCTCAACCGGCAGGACAAAACTCCCCGCGAGAATCGCACGAATATCATCGTTCGAATGGCGCGCTAGAAAGCGCCGCAGAGTTTCGCCCGATTCGCGGCGCTCCTCAAATCCGACAAGCAGGCGCTCGATGGCGTCAGGAACGTCCGACGCGGCGCAGCGGTATCCAACTGGCCGGGCAATCGAAACAAACTGGCCAAGGCTTCCGCCGATGCAAAAGTAATACGCGTCCACCATTCGGCCATCCACTTTGGTTTTTTTGCCTTCGATGCCGATGTCGGCTATCCAATGCTGGCCGCAACTATTGGGGCAGCCGGTGATGTTGAGACGCAGCTGTTCTTGGAAATCGGGAAGCCGCTCTTCGAGTTCATGCGTGAGCCATCGGGCGAAGCCCTTGGTCTCCGTCAGCGCGAGCTTGCAAAATTCAGAGCCTGTGCAAGCCACGGTTCCGCGAGCGAACACCGAGGCTTGCACCGGCAGGGCAGCAACTTCAAGGTCGTGAGCTACCGCGGCGGCGTGGCGTTGCGGCACGTTGACGATCAGCAGGTTTTGCATGGTGGTGGTTCGAATGTGGCCGTCGGCGTAACGATCGGCCAAGTCCGCCGCGGTGCGCAATTGTTGCGGAGTGATGCGGCCGCGCAGCACGGAGGCGCCAACGTAAACGAGGCCATTTTGCTTTTGGGCGTGAATCCCAACGTGGTCGCGATGGACATCCTTAGGGATATCTTCCGCCCCGCCGGGATCAAGAGGAAAACCAATTTTTCGCTGCAACTCATCCAAAAAACTGTCCGCCGTCCAACCCAGTTGAAGGAAAAGGAATTTGAGGCGAGCTTTTTCCCTGCCCTGCCGAAGCGATTCGCTCGCGCGAAAGATTTCCGCGACGCCACGCGCCACGGGAACGACTTGGTCCCATTGGACGAAAGCATTGAGCCGCAAGGCGATGTGCGGATCAGTTGATAGTCCCCCGCCGACTCGCAGCGAAAATCCGGTTTCGACAACCCCATTTCTCTTGCGTGTTGTGGCTGTCAGCGCAACATCGTTGATCTCCGGATACGAACACCAGTGCCTGCAACCTGTGATAGAGATCTTGAATTTGCGCGGCAAATTGTAGAAGGCCGCGGCGCCTCCCAGCTCGCGGTCGATGGCCAGGGCCAGCGGCGAGGCATCCACAATCTCTTCCGCATCCAGCCCTGCGAGGGGGCAGCCAGTGATATTGCGCGCGACGTCTCCGCAAGCGCCGGTCGTCGTCAAGTCTGCCCGCCAAAGCGATTCCAGGACTTCCGGCAGCGATTCAAGCGTTACCCAATGCAACTGAATGTTCTGCCGGACAGTAATATCGGCCACGCCGCGCGCGCGCTGCTCGGCAATATCCGCAACCGCACGCACCTGGTCGCTGCGCAGCAAGCCATTCGGAATGCGAATGCGCACCATAAAGTACGGCGTGGCCCTGCCTTCCCCACCAGTTCCTCCGACCACTCCCGCGCCGTCTCCCTGGGTATAAACGCCCCAGGACCGGAAGTAAGTGCTAAACCATTCGAGCGGAATTGATGCGTAGCCGTTGCGCGCAAACGCGCGAATCTCGTCAAAATGCTCCCACGCATTCTTCGCGTGCTTCAAGCGCTCGACGCGTTGTGCTTTAGTTTCTTTGACTTCGCCCATGGCTGAATCGCCTGTCCAAAAACGTTCCCTGAAAACAAAAAACCCACGTGGCCTGAACCTCTGGCACCGTGGGCTTCGGAACTTGGAATCTTAGAGTAGCGCTAAGTCCGGAAACTCCCCTGACCAGAGATGCGTGTCATACAACACGCAACCTTGCATGCGCATGAACAACACATGATCTGGCAACAGGTCATCATGAAGACTGAGAATACCTCGGGGTCTCCTCTATGTCAAAAGAAGACCATCACGAAAGTTTAGATGCACCAAACGCAAAAAAGTAATCAATTCTAAATTCGCGCTGACTACGGCTTCTGGGCGGCAGCCGCTGGGGTCGGCTTAGCCGCGGACGCTGGCTTGGCCGGGCTTGTTCCAGGTGGCAGAATCAATGTGGTCGTTTTGATGGAGTCAAGGTTCGGAAAATTCTTGTCGAGGTAAGACTTCCCTAACTTCTGTATATTATCCTGTTCCGGACCTCGTCCGTCTGGCGGCGCCTCGCCATAACCAGAATACAGCGCTTCCACCACCTCCATACCCTCCGTCACTTGGCCAAACGGTGCAAAACCGCCCATCGTGTCTAAGCGCTGGTTGTCCACTAGATTAATGAAAACTTGCGTCGTGCGCGTGTCTGGATCGCCGGTTTTTGCGTAGGTCACATAACCACGCAAGTTGCTCTGCACGACAGGATCATCCTTAATCGGAGCGTGTTCCCACGCCGCAGTAACTGGCGGATACGCGCTGATGCCCCACTGCACGACAAATTTTGGATGGACTCGAAAGAAGTGAGTATTGTCATAAAAATGATGGCGGACAAGGTTGTAGAAGCGATCCGCTCCGAGGGGCGCCCACGAGCGAGTGACACTGATAACGAAATCGCCCTTCGTTGTCGTGAATTTCACTTGATATGTAGCCGGCGCTTTCGCTGTCAGAAGCGCGGGCCTCAGCAGAGCGCGATCATAGGGACTGGCCGCCGCCGGTTTGTGCGCTGGGGCGGCTTGCGCCCGTGCGTCGTTGCTGGGTACAGCCGCAATGAGCAGCCCCGCAGTCATCATCCATCCGCATTTATGCATTGCTCTCCCTCTCCAATTTGAGTTCTTCAGTTTATTTCTTGATGGCGGCTTGCAACTACTTCGCGGCATTCAGCTCGCGGCCGACGCGTTCGACCTCCGCCATGACCCTAAGAGTATTCTCGCCGAGAATCTTCCTTACGTCACCTTCGGAATAGCCTTTTTCCAGTAAAGCGTTCGTGATCAGCGGTAGCTTGGTCGCATCTTCCATCCCGAAGGGCATATTCGCGCCATCGAAATCAGAGCCAAGACCGACATGTTCAATGCCCGCAATTTTTACGGCATGGTCGATGTGCTCGATGATTTTGGTCCACTCCACCTTTGGCAAATCGCCGCGCAAAACGTACTCCCTTGTAACTCGATCACCTTCAATTAACTGACAGCCTTCCCGATCCCCGCATCGTCTCTGTATCTCCAGCGCAATCGCTTTGTCCCACTCTGGATGCGCTTTCTCGGCATTCCGAAACTCCTGGCTCAGAAAGCCGACGTGATAATTAATTTGAATGACGCCGCCCTTGGCGGCCAGCGCCCTGATCATGTCGTCGGTCATGTTACGCGGCGCATCGCAAATGGCGCGGCAGTCGGAATGCGAAGCGAACACGGGCGCTTTGCTGACCTCCAAAACGTCGGCAAAGGTCTTGTCGCTGACGTGGGAGATGTCCACAATGATTCCCAGACGGTTCATCTCTTGGACGACGTCCTTGCCAAATTCCGACAGTCCATTGTGCTCTGGTTTGGCGGTCGAGGAGTCCGCCCATTCAGCGTTTCCGCTGTGCGTCAGAGTCATGTAGCGCGCGCCCAGCGCTGCATAGCGGCGGAGCACACCGAGGTCGCTGGCGATCATGTGGCCGCCTTCGACACCAATAAGCGCAGCGATTTTGCCCTGCTTGTGCGCTTCGCGAATTCCCTCCGCCGTCGTAACAAGCATCAGATCGCTCGAATGCTTGCGAACCTGCTCATGCACGGCGTCAATTTGGGAGAGAGCGCGCTTCACTGCCTCCTGTCCTGTGATTTTGTTGGGAATCCAAATCGAAAAGAAGATCGCTCCGACGCCGCCTTCTTTCATTCGAGGGATATCAATGCTCCCCAGCGGGTTCCGCGAACCTAAATCGAAGCCGGGATCGAAAAATCGCTGAGTGGTGTCGTCGTGCGTGTCGATCACGATCGAAGAGAAATGGAGCTTCCTTGCCCGTTCTGAGATTCCGTCCGCCGCCATCGTCCCCGCCAGCACCATTCCCGCCGAAAGACAAATCCGGGCTCCGAGAAGCGCCTTCGATACTCCCGACAGATTCATTTTGTTATTGAGCAGACCGCATTTCGTGACTGACCCTTTCCACTTGCTCCATCACGCGTAGCGTATTCTCGCCGAGGATTTTGCGGATGTCACTATCGCTGTAACCCAGATGCACCAGAGCTTCGGTAATTTGAGGCAGGTGGGTGCAGTCGTCCATACCCTCGGGCATGTTCGCACCGTCAAAATCGGAGCCTAGCCCCACATGATCTGCCCCTACCAGCTTTACCGCATGATCGATGTGGTCGATGATTCTTTCCCAGCTTACGTGCGGTAGTTTGCCTTCCGCAGTGGCTTTTTCCGTCATCTCGGCCATCTTTTTGTTCAGGCATTCGTCGTTGTCGCCACACTCTTTTTTGAGCTTGTCCATCATCTCCACCACACCGCCGGACAGCTTGTCCTCTGCGTCTTTGTAAGCTTGATCGATAAAACTTTTTTCGTAGTTGATCTGAATGACGCCGCCCTTCGCGGCCAGCGCCTTGATCATGTCGTCGGACATATCGCGCACGTGATCGCACAAAGCGCGGCAGGAGGAATGCGACGCAATGAGCGGTGCTTTGCTGATTTCCAGCGCATCGTAGAAAGTCTTGTCGGAGACGTGCGAGATGTCCACCATGATTCCCTGCCGGTTCATTTCCCGCACAATTTGCTTGCCGAAGTCCGTCAGCCCGTTGTGTTCCGGCTTGGCGGTCGAGGAATCGGCCCATTCATCATTGTAAAAGTGGGTGAGCGTCATGTAACGAACGCCTAAGTCGCCGAACATACGCAATACGCGGATGTCGTTCCCGATCATGTGCCCGCCTTCGACGCCGATAAGCGCGGCAATTTTGCCTTGCGCGTGGGCCCTACGCACTTCTTCCGCCGTGCGGCAAAACGCCATGTCTTTCGAATATTTATTTACGTTTTCGTGGACTGCGTCGATTTGGTCCAGCGCCTTCTGGATGGCCGACGGCCCCATGATTCTGCCGTCGATCCAGATGGAAAAGAAAATCGCGTTCATGCCGCCTTCCCGCATGCGCGGAATGTCGATGTGCCCGTCGGCATTGCGCTTGCCGATGTCAAAGTCCTTCGAGAAGAAGCGCTGCGTCGTGTCGTCGTGCGTGTCGAGGACGATAGTTGAGAAATGCAGTTTCTTCGCGCGGTCGGCGATATCGTCGCCTGTGGCAATCTGACTCATCAAAAACCCGACAGCTAGCAAACAGCCAATCAGCGAGACGCGGACCTGACGCATGTATTCCTCCAATGGAAAGAGTGCGGCGAGATTCTACCCTATTAGCCAGCCGACCAGCGCTTGTTTCCACGCTTGCCGGTTCATTTCAGCGAGGGATTCGGTCAAGGGAATGTCTTTCGGGCAAGCCTTCACGCAATTTTGGGCATTTGCGCATTCCTGGATGCCGCCCGGCTCCATCAGCGCCGAAATGCGCTCTTTCGCATGCATCGCGCCTGTGGGATGCATGTTGAATAGCCGGACCTGGCTGATGATCGCCGCGCCAATGAATTGGTTGTTGTCATTCACCTGGGGGCAGACTTCCAGGCAGCTTCCGCACGAAATGCAGCGCGACAACGGATAGGCTTTCTCCTGCGTCTCGGGAGCCATCCGTGGTCCCTCACCAAGATCGTAGGTCCCGTCGATGGGAATCCAGCCATTGACGCGTTTCAGGCTGTCGAACATGAACTGACGGTCAACCGCCAGATCGCGGACTACTGGAAACTTCGAGAAAGGTTCAAGGCGAATCGGTTGATCCAACTTATCCACCAACGCGGAGCACGCCATGCGCGCCTGCCCATTGATGAGCATGGCGCACGAGCCGCAAACTTCTTCAAGGCAGTTCGAATCATAGCTGATCGGCGTGGTCTTCGTGCCATCCCGAGTGACCGGCGTCTCGGCGATGTCGCGGAGGCAGATGATGACGTTCATGGCGGGACGCCACGGCAACGCAAACTCTTCCCAATAAGGCGTCCCCTTGGGACTGACTTGCCGTTTTACGCGAACGATTACCTCTTTGGCGTCAGGCACAATGTCCTCAGCAAATCGTGCAATTCATCGCGGGCCGAAAATCGAGCGTCGAGGCGATAAGACTTCCATCACTTCGCTGCGTCATAGCGCCTCGCGCGCGGTGGAATTAACGAAATGTCCACCGGTTCATAGCTCAGTTGGATTTCTCCATTCACCCATTTGGCACGCGTAGTCTTGAGCCAATTCGCGTCATCCCGCTCTGGAAAATCCGGTTTGTAGTGCGCCCCGCGTGACTCATTGCGTTGCAGCGCGCCAAGCGTTACGACACGCGCAAGTACAAGCATATTGCCCAGCTCGCGAGCAAAATTCAGCGTCTGGTTCGACCAGCGCGTGCGGTCGCTCAAATTAATTCTGCCGTTGCGCTCCTGAAGTTCGCGAATCTTGGCGTCAGCAACCTGTAAATCTTTGTTAATCCGGGTCACCGTCACGTGCTCGGTCATCACTTCGCCGAGCTCCCGCCAGATGGTCATCGGATTTTCCGTACCATCCGGCGAAATCAACGCCTGATTTTTTTCTTCCTGCCGCTTGCGCTCGCTGTCATAGACGTTCGAGCCAACCGCCTCACAGCCGCTTGCCAAATTCCGGGCATACTTCACCGCCGCAGGTCCCGCCAACCCTCCGCCAAAAATACAAGACACCAGTGAGTTTGCTCCCAGGCGGTTCGCCCCGTGATATTGATATTCACATTCGCCGGCGGCATAAATTCCCGGCACATTCGTGGCCTGATCTTCCGCGTTCACCCAGATGCCGCCCATAGTGTAGTGCATCGCCGGGAATACTTTCATCGGCTCTTCGCGCGGGTCCACACCGAGAAACTTCTCGTAAATCTCCAGAATGCCTTCCAGCTTGCGATCCAGCACTTCCTTCGGTATATGTGTGACGTCCAGATAAACTGCTGCCTGACCTCGTATTCCGAGCTTTTCCTGGTAAACAATTCTGTGAATCGCGCGCGTCGCAATATCTCGCGGGACAAGATTTCCGTACTTGGGATACCATTCCTCGAGAAAATAGAAGCGTTCTCCCTCGTGAATGCTCCTCGCTGGACGCGTGTCTGATGGATTCTTAGGTACCCAAACGCGGCCTCCTTCTCCTCGTGCGGATTCACTCATTAGCCGCAGCTTGTCCTCTCCAGGAATCGCCGTCGGATGCACCTGAATGAACTCGCCATTCGCGTAATCGACCCCCTGCTGAAACAATGCTGATTGCGCTGAACCCGTGCACACCACAGAATTCGTCGATCGCCCAAAAATCGCGCCAATCCCGCCTGTGCAGAAAATCACCGCATCTGCTGGATACGTTTTTACTTCCATGGACCGCAAGTCCATGGCGCAAATCCCACGGCACACGCCTCCTTCGTCAATCACCGCAGACAAAAACGTCTGCCCCTCGTATTTCTTCACGCGGTCTTCGGCTTCGTGCCTCCGCACTTGCTCATCCAGCGCGTAGAGCAGCTGTTGCCCGGTCGTCGCGCCCGCAAACGCGGTCCGGTGATACAGCGTGCCGCCGAATCTGCGGTAATCCAGCAATCCCTCTGACGTGCGGTTGAACATCACGCCCATGCGGTCCAGCAAATCAATAATCCCCGGCGCCGCTTGGCACATTCTCTTCACTAGCGGCTGATTCGCGAGAAAATCCCCGCCGTAAATTGTGTCGTCAAAATGCTTCCAGGTAGTGTCGCCTTCGCCCTTCTGATTCTTCGCCGCATTGATCCCGCCCTGCGCGCAAACCGAATGCGACCGTTTGACAGGCACAATCGAAAACAAATCCACGGGCACGCCCGCCTCCGCCACGCGAATCGTCGCCATCAGGCCGGCCAAACCACCGCCCACGACAATGATTTTCGGCTGTCTCATTTCAAATAGAAGTCAAAAGGATGCCAGTTCAACCAAAAACTCAAAACAATCAGAACGCCAACCAGGCTGAACGTAAAACCCACTGCAGCCCCAAGTGCGCCGGCCGCTCGCTGCGCCTTCACCGTCGCAGCCAAGCCCCATTTACATAGAAAATTCCAAATGCCCACACCTAAATGAAACGACGACGCCAGCACGCCGATAAACATGAACGTCAGCGCGTATGGATTCTGTAGCAAATCCTCAACATCCGCATACGTCGATCTACCGTGCGTCAGCCAGCGCTCTGTGTACAAATGCCACCCAATGTACGCAAACGCGATCAGCCCAGTGTAACGCTGAGTGGTGTAAAGCCAGTTCCCCACCCACGGGTACACCGACACATTCGACTTCCCGCGCAACCAAATATAGATCCCATATCCGCCGTGATAGAGCATCGGCAAGAAAATAAACAGCCATTCCACCGGCAAGCGGAACGGAATCGTCTGCAGCTCTTGCGATTTCGCGTCGTATTGCGATCGGCTCAGAAGTGCATAGCTATTCGACCAGAAATGTTCCGCAAGGAATGCACCAATGGGGATAATACCGGTTAAAGAATGAAGCTTGCGAAGAAGATAGTCGGTTTCAGGCTGGGTTACCGTTGCGGACATGCCCTCTCCGCCGCTTGAGATGCTGAAGGGCGCTGAAAAGTCGCGGCCCATTCAGTATAGGGAGTTGAAAACAGCGATGCAAGTGAGCCTATTCTTCTCTCGGACACGTGCCACTCGAAAATTCGTTGCGTCGTGCAGCCTTTGTCGCTTAAATGAGAATATGACGGATGGTATTCGCCCGGCTCCTCCCACCTGGCAGCCTTCGCGCGTCCCACGGATATTCCATGACCATGAGCCTCAGCCTTGTTTCGGAGCTGGAACGCATCGCAAGTGCTGTCGAATCGGACGCTACCGCCCTTTCCCAAATCTCCTTGCCCGGCATCGCGGAACGCATCGCGAAGAATCTCGGCGTAAAATCCGACGAGGTCGCCCTTATGGGAGTTTCCACACGCTGGCGCCACCTGCACTTTCTTGTCCCGGAATCGCTTAAACAGGTTGGTTTTATTCCGCTTTCCAGCACCTCTGCCATTGCCGCGCGCACGGCTCGCGAGAGCCGTCCGGACATCATCAACAATTTTGCGGGTGTCCGTCACGCCACCGTTTTCGAGGGCGTAAAAATCGGCGAAAGTTCCGAGATAATCCAGAAATTGATTAGCGCTCCGATTCTTTCCGGCGACAAAGTCGTGGGCGTCATCCAGGTCAGTCGCAAAGGAGCCAATCTCTCAATGGCCGGACCGGACTTCAGCGCCGACGATTTAGGCAAGGTCCTCGCGCTCTGCAAACCTCTTGGTAAGTTGCTACAGCACATCGCCGGCGATTCCTGAGCGCATCCCACGCTACTTGTCACAATTCATTCATTTTTGCTCTCTCGCTCCGCAAAAATTCCCCGAATTCGTTTGACACTGCAATACCTTCTTGTTATTTTTTCACAGCGGAAATTTTTCCGCCGTAACTCTTACTCACGGAGGCACCCTAACCCGGCACCATGGCGTTCGTCGCGAAGAAGATCTTCCTCACCAAAGGCGTCGGAAAACATCGCGAAAGACTTTCGAGCTTCGAGCTCGCTCTGCGCAATGCCGGCATCGCCGCGTGCAACATCGTGCGCGTCTCCTCGATTTTCCCGCCCAACTGTAAACTGATTTCCCGAAGCGAAGGATTGAAGCACATCAAGCCCGGCCAGGTGGCGTTCACCGTCATCAGCGAAAACTCCACCAAGGAAGCGCATCGTCTCATCGCCGCTAGCATCGGCTTGGCGCTTCCGAGCGATAAATTGATGTACGGTTATCTCTCCGAGCATCACTCGTTTGGCGAAACCGAAGAAGTCGCCGGCGAGTACGCGGAAGAGCTCGCCGCGGAGATGCTCGCCACCACTCTCAACGTGGAATTTGACCCAGATCTCAGCTTCGACGAGAAAAAAGAGGTCTACCGCATCTCCAACAAGATCGTTCGCACCATGAACGTCACGCAATCCGCCGTCGGCGACAAGCGCGGCCTCTGGACCACTGTCCTCGGCGCCGCAATTCTAATCGGCGAAGACGACTAGCTCACTTCGCGTCCAATTCGTACGCTGTCTTCAACCATTTCCTCACTCCCGCATCAATCCCATCCACTGATTTCACCTCAATCCGGTGCGTGATGCGCTCTTTCTTCGCTAACCCGCCGGTATCTATGATTCTCTTCGGCAATTTCCCTTTGTAGTGCGTCAACGCGAACCCCAAATCAATCCGCGTATTCCTTGTCGGCTTAATCTGCGCAAAAAATGTGCTCGCGATACAGCGGCACCATGGTTTTGCAAGGGCACGCCTTAACGTCCGGCCCCATTGATTTTCCTAGCTCCAACAGATCTTCATAAATCGGCAGCCATTTCGCCTTCGGCCCCGGGTACGGCTCCTCAACGTATACCACCGCCGTTTTCAGATAAGCTTCCGGCGAGTGTTCCTCCGCCCCTTTTCCATCCACGCGCTCGGAGATTCACCAAACGGTGTTGGTGTCAAGCTTGTGTTTTGTTTTCAACCACTCGCGCGCCTTATCTTCTTTTGGCCCTCCTTTTTTCGCGAAAGCAATCCATTCCTCGCGTGAACGCCCAGTCTTTTCTCTAAATTCCACAATCCCTTTCTGCACCATCGCCACTCCGGCGTGTACACTATACTTGCCTTTGCTCATCGCCTCTTCCGCTTTCGCCATCTCTCCTCCTCTCTACAGATGTGGGGTGCTGACCGTCAACTTCGCGGCTTCCCACGCGGCCATTCCGCCGGCAATTTCGCTCACTTGGTGGAAGCCCTGCTTCTGTAACAGGCTCGCGGCAATCGAAGAGCGATAACCACCTGCGCAGTAAACAAGCAAAGGGCGATCTCTTGGCAACTCTTGTAATCGCTCAGAAAGATGATTCAGAGGAACGCTCAAGCTTCCCTCGATGTGCTTTTGTTCACGCTCGCGTGGCGCGCGAACGTCGAGAACCACCGGCGGCTTACTCGATGAGATGAGTTCCGCGGCAAACTGGGAACTAAGCCGCTCCGTGAAGGCGATCAGCTCTGGCCTTGCTTCCAGGCTTTGCAAGCCGTTGCGAAGATATCCGGCGATATGATCGAAACCGATCCGGCCCAGGCGGATGGCTGATTCGTTTTCCCTGCCAGGCCTCGCAATGATCACAATCGGATGCGCGTGGTCGAGCACGGTTCCAGCCCAAGTTGCGTATTGCCCTCCAAGACCAATATTGACGCTGCCTGCCAGATGAGCTGCCCCAAACTCCTCCGGCTCGCGTGTGTCGAGGATCTGCGCGCCCCCGGCCTGCAATGCCAGTATGGCATCGAGTTCGAGTGGCTTAAGTTCGCGCTCCAGAGCCTCTGAAAGCGTGGGCCTCTCTTTGCTGTTCAAAACGGCATCGTAGACGAAATACGGCGGAGCCTCTGGCTGGTCGGCAGTCACCATTTCGATGAACGCTTTCTTTGTCATCGGTTGCAAAGCGTAGTTCAATCGCCGCTGCTCACCGATCGTTGATACCGTCTCCTTGCTGATGGCTTTGCCGCAGAGCGAACCCGCCCCGTGCGCAGGATAGACCAGACTCGCGTCCGGCAGCGGAAGCAACTTTGATTGCAGTGAGTCGTAGAGCAAAGCACCCAGGTCCTTGGCTGACCATCCCATGGCAGCGCGTAGATCGGGCCGGCCCACATCACCAACGAACAACGTGTCGCCTGTCAGGACGGCATACGGGTCGTTTTCGCCTCGATTCAGATCGTAGACAAGGATCAAAATCGATTCTGGGGTGTGTCCCGGAGTTTCTAGCGCCTTCAGCCTCACGCGCCCAAATTCGACAACGCTGCCATCACTGAGGGGCGTAAATCGGTATTCTGCCTGCGCCTTCGCGCCTAGATAAATCGTAGCTCCGACACGATCCCGCAGCTCCAGATGCCCCGCGACAAAATCAGCGTGCAGGTGTGTCAAGATCACATGCTTGATGTCCAGTTTGTGTTCGGTGGCGAATTCGAAATAACAGTCGGTGTCGCGTTGTGGATCCACAACGACCGCGGTGCCCGTCGTCTCGTCCCCGATGAAATAGGAAGCATGTGCGAGGCAATTTAAATAGAACTGCTTGAAGATCAATCTACACCGCCCTGTCTGCCGCTGCGGTCGGCGTGCGGATTACATGCCTACTTCTCGCGCTTGAAATACCCGATGCGATCCAGAACCGCGCCGACGATGAGCGGCAGCGCCACTGTCGCATCATCAAAAACTTCCGCGAATTTCCCACCTTCCTCTGGTGGCACAAATTTCCCCCACGACACTGCCTCCGTGTACGTGCTCCCGCTCAACCCGCCCCAATGCACGGGCTCCGGGCAAATCCGCACGCCGTAGTTGTAACGCTTCAGTGGTATTTTCTTGTAACCGCGCCGCGCCAGCAACTCAGCGTAAACTCCAAATTGTTGCGACCAATTCCGCGGTACGCCTCCGCCCACTGTAAAAAGCCCCATGCGCTTCGTCGCCAGCATCGTGTCGGCAAATTTCTCAAAATCCTCGAACGGATCGAACCGCAGCAGCGGCTTCTTCTCTCTCTGTCGCGCGATCTTTTGAAGCGCAAAATCGATGCCTAATTCCGAATCACTGAACGCCGGGACGAACACCGGCACATTGTGCTCGTACGCGGATTTCAGAATCCCCCGCCCTGCTCCTTGTTTGTGGAGCGTTTCACCGATCTTGCGGTGAATCTTCCAGCTGCAGGCTACTTCCTCCGCGTTCCAATTCGAAAGCACGTGATCCATCACTTCTTCCACGTGATCCAGATTCACTTCCGGCTCGAGCGAATCGTAAACGCGGTTGTATCCTGCGTGAAACAGCTCCTTGTCGTCCATCTTTGGGTCGTAGCGGAAATGCGAGTGCCCCGTCGCCTCGACAAGTCCGTGCGCCATCAGCGCCCCGGTTGAAACGACCGCTTTTACCAAACCACTCTCAATCAAATCGCAGAAAATGAAACCCATCTTCGCTACGGTGAGGGCCCCGGAGAGGGTCATCACCACAAAACAATCCTTGTCGCGCGCCATCGTTTCTAGAACGTCGGCCGCGTCGCCGATTTGCCGGCCAGTGAACGCCGTATTCCCCATCGCGCGAACCAATTCATCGATGGTGCGGCATTTCGACAGATCAATCGGAAACATCGGGCGCAACTTATCCTTCACCGGATCGTGCAGTACGCGTCCCGTGACTGTCTTTTCGTGCTGCTTTGCCATCTGCTCTCCTCGAACTCTCTCGCGCTTTCGTTTCAGAACTTGACACCAAGTCCCAATATTCACATTTCGTAACGATTGATATTACAAATGCGCCTCGAAGGAAAGAACAAAACGCTAAAAAAATGTTTCTACGAGCATGATAAACTAAATTTTATGACAAAGAAATTCACAATCGGCCTTTTACAGATGCGCAGCGCGGCGAATCCCGAAGAAAATCTTTCACGGGCCATCGAGAAAATCCGCGAAGCTTCCGCGCGCGGCGCGCAAATCATCTGTATGGATGAACTTTTTCACGGCGAATATTTCTGCCGCACCGAAGACCCTGATCTTTTCAATCTTGCCGAACCTGTTCCTGGCCCGGCCACTGATGCCCTCGCAAAAATCGCAAAAGAACTAAAAGTCGCCCTTGTCGTTTCCCTCTTCGAACGCCGCGCTGCCGGCGTTTATCACAACACTTGCGCAGTCCTCGACGCGGACGGCTCTCTCCTCGGCAAATACCGCAAGATGCACATTCCTGACGATCCTCTCTACTACGAGAAATTTTATTTCACGCCGGGCGATCTGGGCTTTCCGAATTTCGACACTGCTTACGGTCGTATCGGCGTTCAGATTTGCTGGGATCAATGGTATCCGGAGGGTTCGCGCCTCACTGCGCTCCAAGGCGCGCAGGTAATTTTCTATCCCACAAGTATCGGCTGGCATCCTCACGAAAAAGCACAATTCGGCGTGGCCCAACTTGACGCTTGGCGCACTATCCAGCGCGCGCATGCCATCGCCAATGGCGTTTACGTCGCCGTAGTCAATCGCGTCGGCTACGAAGGCAAGCCAGAAAGAGGCGATGCTGGCCTCGAATTCTGGGGAAATTCTTTCGTCGCAGATCCTTTCGGCCGCATCCTCTCCGAAGCCCCAAACGACAAAGAAGAAATCCTGGTAGTCGAATGTGACCCCGCCCAAAGTGAAGAAACTCGCCGCAACTGGCCCTTCCTCCGCGACCGCCGCATCGACGCCTATCAACCCATCCTCGATCGCTGGCTAGGCGAATGAGTTTTTGTTCTCCGTGCCTCTGGGCCCTCTCCTCTGTGTTAAATTCTTTTCTTCAATGGCAAACTCAACTCCGCGCTCTCTTGGATTCACAATGCCCGCCGAATGGAACCAACACGAAGCCACCTGGCTAGGCTGGCCACACGAACTCACAGACTGGCCTGGCAAATTTGCGCCCATCCCCTGGGCCTTCGCCGAAATCGTCCGACATATTTCACAAGTCGAGCGTGTCTGTCTCTTGGTCGAAAATAAGGAAGCCGAATCCCGCGTCCGCACGATCCTGAAAAAGTCCGGCGCCAATCTCAGCGCCGTGGATTTTTTCCGCATTCCTACCGATCGCGGCTGGATGCGCGACTCCGGCCCCATCTGCGTAAAGAACTCCACCGGAGAAGTCGCCTACACGCATTGGCGGTTCAACGGCTGGGCCAAGTACGACAATCACAAAAGGGATGCCGTTGTTGTCTCCACCGCAAACAAAAAACTGAAGCGGCGCATCTGGCAACCAGCGCACAAAGGCAGGCGCGTAGTCCTCGAAGGCGGAAGCATTGACGTCAACGGTCGCGGCACGCTGCTTACAACGGAAGAATGCCTTCTAAGCAAAACGCAGGAACGCAATCCCGGCTTTACCCGCGAAGACTACGCCCAAGTCTTCAGAAACTATTTCGGTGTAACAAGCGTCTTATGGCTGAAAAACGGCATCGCGGGCGACGACACCCACGGTCACGTCGACGACTTAGCAAGATTCGTCGATGCCACAACGGTAGTTACAGTGGTCGAAAACGATTCGAACGATGCCAATTACGCGCCGCTCCGAGAAAATCTAGCCCTGCTAAAAAACATGAAAGATCAAGACGGGCAACGCTTACAAATCGAAACGCTCCCCATGCCGGCTCCAGTCTATTTCGATGGCCAGCGCCTCCCTGCTAGCTACGCCAATTTTTACATCGCCAACAAGATCGTCATCGTCCCCACGTTCAACGATCCGAACGACCGTGTAGCCTTAAGCACGCTCGCCAAACTTTTCCCCGATCGCAAGGTGATCGGCGTCGCGTGCCGCGACTTAGTCCTCGGCCTCGGCACCCTCCATTGCATGACGCAACAGCAACCCATCTGATAGACTCCTACGCATTACAAGCCTAGATCAAATAGGATTTTTTCTTGGAGGCTGAATGTCCGCCACACTTTTTAGCGCTTTGTTCGAGACAAAGAGTATTTCGGTCTACCTCCCCAGTGGATTCTGGGGCTGGATCATTATCGGCCTCATCGCCGGATGGTTGGCCGGAAAAATCGCGCGCGGCCGCGGCTTCGGCTGCATCACCGACATTATTCTCGGCATCGTTGGCTCATTCATCGGCGGCTGGATTTTTATGCGTCTCGGCATCTGGGGCGGCGGCTTCTTCTATTCTCTCGCTGCGGCTACCGTTGGCGCCGTTCTGCTCGTCTTTATCGCCCATCTCTTCAGCGGCGGCGATCGTTAGTCGCGTCCCCGAGCGGCTTCTCCGCGCTGCGGCCGGCTAGTGCACGATTCGCCTGTGCAAAAAATAGACGCCCCACACGCATCAGGACCGCAACGCGCGCCCCTCATCCCACTATGATACGATTCCTACGCACATCACGGAGATAACCTTTCTTTGAGTAAGTCTACGCAGTCCCTATTAGCATTCCCCCTCGGCGGTCTCGGCGAATTTGGAATGAACATGATGGTCCTTCGTCTGGGTGACGACATTCTCGTCATTGACTCGGGCATGATGTTCCCAGAATCCGAACTCCTCGGCGTCGACCTCGTCATCCCCGACATCACCTATCTAAAGCAAAATCGCCAGCACGTGCGCGCCATCGTGCTCACGCACGGCCACGAAGATCACATCGGCGCGCTCCCGTATATATTGCGCGATCTCAATGTCCCCGTGTACGGCACGCGCTTCACTCTAGCGCTGGTGAAAAAACGCCTCGAAGAAGCCGGCCTTCTCGCCTCCGCGACCCTCCGCGAAGTTCTGCCAGGCCGCCTCGTCGAAATCGGCGCCTACGAAATCGAGTTCATCAACGTCACCCACAGCACTATCGACTGCGTGGCCCTCGCCATCCGCACTCCGCTCGGGGTAATCATTCACACCGGCGACTTCAAGATCGACCAAACTCCTGTCGACGGCGCTCCGTTCGATCTTCATACGTTCGCGCGCTACGGCAGCGAAGGCGTGCTCGCACTTTTCAGCGATTCCACCAACGTCGAGCGCCCCGGCTTCACTCCCTCCGAGCGCGCCATCGTGCCGCGCATCGAGGAACTCTGCCGGTCCGCACCACGTCGTGTCATCCTTTCCTGCTTTGCCTCGTCAATTCACCGCATCCAGCAAATCATCGACATCGGCGGCCGTGTCGGCCGCAAAGTCGCCTTCGTTGGCCGCAGCATGGTCGACAACATTGAAATCGCGCACTCTATGAATTATTTGCGCATTCCGGACGGCATGGTCGTCCGTCCGCAGGACATTCGCAACTTCGATCCCAAGCGTATCGTCATTCTCGCCAGCGGCAGCCAAGCCGAGCCTATGTCTTCGCTTTCGCGCATCGCCGTCGATAACCACCGCTTCGTTACCGTCGACGAGAACGACAGCGTCATCCTTTCTGCGCGCATCATTCCCGGCAACGAAAAAGCCATCTTTCGAATGCTTGACCACATGTTCCGCCGCCGCGCCCTCGTCTACTACGACAATTCCGCCGGCACCATTCACGTTTCCGGCCACGCCAGTCAGGAAGAGCAAAAACTAGTCCTTCAGCTCGTCAAGCCGAAGTACTTCATTCCCGTTCACGGCGAATACCGCCATCTTTTCCGCCACGCCGCTCTTGCGCATCAGCTCGGCTGCGTTTCCGGAGAAATCTTGCTTCTCGAAAACGGCAAGTGCATCGAATTTACGGCGGATGGAGTTCGGCGGCGCGATCCAGTAACGGCAGGCCGTGTCTGCGTCGATTCCGGCTCTCTGGAAGAGATCGAAGATGTGGTAATCCGCGATCGTAAGCATCTTTCCGAAGACGGCGTAGTCGTCCCGATCATCGCGATCGACAAACACACCGGTAAAATGGAATCCCAACCGGAAATCGTCACACGCGGCCTCTTCAGCGACAACGGCCAGGAATTAATCGCCGGGGCCCGCGAAGTAATCATGAAAACAGTCGAGCAATCTAATGCCGAAGAAAAATCCGACTGGGGCGTGATCAAAGAAAAAATCCGCGTCGACCTGAAGCGCTACATCAATAAACAAACGTCCAAGCGACCGCTAATCCTGCCGGTCATCCTGGAGATTTGAACTTCGTTCTAAGTGGGTAACTGCGGTTAGGGCTTTGGTGTCGTCACGGCTGCGGTTGCAGGCGCAGCCGTTTCGGAAACAACGATGTATTCGTATTTCTTCCCGTTGGCTTTAAACTTCATCTTATCTTTTTCCAGCGTGAACTCGACGCCCGTGTTCACGGGAATCAATGCCTTATCCGCAGACTTCTCCTGCCGCACATGGTACTCCGTTGTCTCTGTTCGAACGACATACTCCTGGCACAGCACTTCCGCGGTTTCTTTCTTGTTCTTTACATGCGATCCGCAGGCCACCGAACTCTCCGAGATAATCGTCCCCGCCTGAGGCTCCTTCGCCGATGCTGGAGTTCCCACCAACACCACCGCTGCCAGAAGCACAAATATCTTTATCACGCCGCCTCCAATGGACCTCACGGACTTTCTCGGCTACACGCCAGCCGCATCGGCGCATTCCGACCTGATTTCACTTGTAACCAATTCGCTGGTTGGCTTCCAGTCTCTTTTCATCCCATGTTTCGCAACAGTAGCCGAGGCTGCGCGCCTGCAATATCCACCCCATCTTGGCTGGCCGTATGCCTTGATGCGCTTAGGAAGCCGTCTACAGCATTACTCGTTTGCCCCTCCAAACAGGCGCAGAACAACTCCTGTAGAAATCCAGTAGTTGGTCTGATGGGTATTCGTCCCGAAAGACGTCTTGTAGTAGTCCACATCGATCAAACGGATTTCCCAGCGGTGCGATGGGTGGATATCCACTCCGCCTCCCACCTTATAGGAAAGAGTGCTTCCTGTGGATGAGGTGTAACCTCCGCTCCCGCTGATCGTGGTTTTTAGGTTCGATCCACCAACCAGCGCTTCACCAAACGGCGTGATGCCCCATCGATTTCGCATACGGTAGAAGAAGCGGGGCCCATAGTGATTTCCATAGAGCACATTCTTGGCGCCGCTCACCGTTTCGAAGGTGTAGCTAGTGTCCGCGAGGATCTGTAACCACGACTTTGCGTTCCACGCAACTGAGCCCAGCCCTCCGATCGAATTGGTCCCGGAGCCCGTACCACCCATCCGAGAAAGCGCGAAGCCGCCATAAAGCTCCAGCAAAGGAGCCGCGCGAACGCTCGGGCGTGGTTTCTCCCAGCTATCTTTCATGTCCCCAGGGCGAATTGCTGGCGCAGCTGGTTGGGCTGGGGCTGGTTGAGCCGGCGCCGCTGCCGCGGGTGCGGGCTGTGTAGGTGCAGGCTGAGCGGCCTCGGGCTGAGTCTCCGCTGCCGTATTCGAACTAGGCTGCGTCGTGGCAGCAGGTGACTCCGCCGTATCCGCATTCGGTTTTGCCGGCGCCGTCGGTGGTGCAGTAAACACAAGCGCTGGTGCCGCCGGAGGTTCGGCCGAAGCTGGCTGAGAACCAGTCGGCTGGGCAGCCGCAGGCTGAGCCTCCGCCGCCGGACTCGAACCTACCTGTGCGACAGGAGCAGCCGTTCCTACACCATTCGAACTAATTGTGCTAGAAGCTGTTGCCGACGCTGCAGGCGTAGCCCCTTCGACTGCAGGCGATTGCGTCGTGCCCGCTTGCAGAGTTGCCGCTGGCACCGCAGCCGATTGCTCCGGTGACGCCGGAGGCGCTGCCTGGGGCTGGGCGGCTGTAGCCGCTTCAGGCTGCGCGTCGAACGGAGTCGCGCGCGGAATCTTCGTTTTCTCCGAAGTCGCTTGTAATGACGGAGTCTGAGGCCCACTCTGCGGTCCCGTTTGCTGTTTCGACGCCGCCGGCTGCAATGCAGTGACTCCGCGATCCTGTGCGATCAAACTCGAATAGATGTAACCCACCTGCCCATCTCTTGTCTGAATCCGCGAGAAGTAAAACCCATACACCAAGATCGTAAAGCGCTCTCCGCAAGGCAAAGAGGCGACGACGTCCTGAGACCTCCTGGGCTTGCCAAAAACCTGCGTCGCGTCCGCATTTTTCGAGCAGTCGACGTAACCGATTTCGTCCGCCCAAGCTCCGGACGCCGCCAGAAAACATGCCCCCAACCCAATAAGCAATCGATCGCGCAACATCGGCCCCTCCTCGGCCCGGCCACACCCCGAGCCCTTAAGAAGCTTACCGAGCGAGGAGCCGCCCGATCAGATGGACTAAAGGCCAGTACGTTCCAAAACGGCACTGGCCAATATACCGGGGAGTGGAAGTCTTCCTGCTCCTAGAGATCCGACGACCGAAAGTTCTGAGTGTGTCTGAAGAAGACCGCTTTCGGGCAAACAGCGGGAACGAGCTAGTAAGCTCGCCGACGACCTCATGAAGCTATCGGCACCGCTCGGCATTAGCACAATCGAGGAGATATTGGGCAGGCACTCCACCGGTGGGCCGACCGGCGTACCGTTCAACTCCTCCTCATTTTCCGGCGCAACATCACTCAGGGATTAGGAGACATATTCATGGCGACGAACAAGGAAGAGTTCTTGGCAAAGGTCAACCGCGCCCATGCTGCCAGGATCAAAACGGAAGAAGTATGGGTCTGCGGAGCAGCTCATCGTGGGTGGCCGGTCGGGCCGCGGTTCCACACTAATCGACGACGAGCACTCCGTCCATCCGCCGCGTCCATCGTCCACGCGGACTTTTACTGTGCACGTTCCCGGATTTGTGCCGGGCGCAGTGCAGCCGTCGAGGGTTACATCGTAGGCGTGAGCAGCACTCCCCAGAACCTGGAGAAACGGAGTAAGCTTGCCATGGTCGCGGAAGGAAACTCGCGGACCAAACATGAAACGGAATCCGTTTCAATTGAGGAAACGGGAATCGTTCAGAGATTCTCTGCTCTTTGCCGCGGGCAAGCCCGGCGCTGAAATCAGCTTCCACAAATCGGGAATCCGACGCATTGACAAAAGCCTTACCGTCTGCCCTGGAGTTTCTAGTTTCCGCAGGTGGTGGGATAATGAGCAGGTGAAACTATGCCAACGAAGGGTGCGGCGTAAGATTGGGGAACACAGTGGTTGACGCAACCCAGGGGAACGCGGGAGAAAACCTGGCGGGGAAAATCGTGTTGGTTGCGGGCGGGACGGGTGGACTGGGGCGGGCGGTGAGTTTGGCGTTTATCGAACAGGGCGCGCGAGTGATCGTTACGTTTCAGAGGCCGGGGGATTTGGACGAGTTAAAGAAAGCGGCTAGCGCGAGGTCGGTGAAGGCGGAGGGTGCGTCGTTAGAGGGCTATGCGGTGGACGTCACGGATGAGGCGGCGGTCGAAAAACTGATGGATGGAATTGTGGAGCGGCACCGCCGATTGGATTGTCTAGTGAACGCCGTCGGGGGGTATGCGGGCGGAGTGAAACTGTGGGAGATGGAGGCGAAAGTTTTTGAACAGCAGCTAGTGCTGAATTTGCGCGCGGGGTTTGTTCTGGTAAAAGCTGCGGCGCGAGTGATGGTGAAGCAAGGCAGCGGCGCGATCGTGAACGTGGCTTCGAAAGCCGCGGTAGACCACGCTGCGGGAGCGTCGGCGTATGCGGCCTCGAAAGCGGCGGCGGTGACTATGATCGATTCACTGGCGGCAGATTTGAAGGGTACGGGAGTGCGTGCCAACTCCATTATGCCGAGCATTATCGATACGGAGGCGAATCGCAAAGCAATGCCGAAGGCTGACTTTGCAAAATGGCCCAAGCCCGAGGAGATTGCCCGGGTAATCTTGTTTTTGTGCAGCGATGAAGCGAAGCTGATTCAAGGCGCGAGCGTGCCGGTCTACGGAGATACTTGAGAATGCAAGAAGGCAGTACGATTGGATATCCGCCCTACAGAGGCACAGTGTGCCGTGTCAGTCTTATGCATGCGCGCAATGGAGATGCGACCGACGGGGCAGGGGAGGAGGAAAATGTCGATTCGACCAGTGAAGCGGCTCGTGGCGGCTAAGCCAACCGTGGAAGGTGCGGGAGTACATCTTCGGCGGGCATTTGGATTCGGCAACACTACCGATTTCGATCCGTTTTTATTGCTGGATGATTTTCGGAATGATGTGCCGGAGGATTATCTCGCCGGTTTTCCGTGGCACCCGCACCGCGGGATCGAGACGATCACCTATGTTTTGGCGGGAACCGTCGAGCACGGCGATAGTATGGGTAATCACGGAGAGATTGCGTCTGGCGACGTGCAGTGGATGACCGCGGGGAGCGGGATCATTCACCAGGAGATGCCGAAGGGAGATCACGCCGGGCGGATGCATGGGTTTCAGTTGTGGGCCAATTTGCCCGCGTCGCTGAAGATGACCGCGCCGCGGTATCAGGAAGTGAAGGCGGGGGAGATTCCTGAGATCAAGGACGACGACGGGACGCATGTGCGCGTGGTGTGCGGAAATTTTTGGGGCAAGAGCGGACCGGTTGATGGGATTGCAGCAGAGCCTATCTATCTGGATGTGTCGGTGCCGCCGGGGCGCAGGAAGACTTTACCGGTGGGGACGACGCGGCATGCGTTTGCGTACGTGTTCGCGGGTTCGGGAAAGTTTTGCAATGCGTCAGAGCCTTTAGCGGTGCCGACGGAAGCCGTCGGCTGGCTGAATACGGCGCCTCCGGTGGCGGCGGACAACCGTTCGCTGGTTTTGTTTGACCGCGGGGACGAAGTAGTCGTGCAGGCGGGCGATGAGGGAATACGGTTCCTGCTCGTGTCGGGGAAACCGCTCGAGGAGCCGGTGGCTTGGTATGGGCCAATCGTAATGAATACGCAAGAGCAGTTGCAGCAGGCGTTTAAGGACTTGGAGAAGGGGACGTTTTTGAAGGGCAGAAATAAATAAATAGGGAAATTGAGGATAGACAGGAGGCAGCGGAGGCGTACAGGATAGTGTGGAAGTCGAGAGAGGTGATGAACATGCGGCGATGGATTGGAATAGCGGGGCTGGCGTTGTCGGCGGCGTTGGTGGCGGCAGGTTGCGAGGGCGATTCGGCGGAGCGCGAAAAAAAGATTCATGATGAAGCCGCGAAAGCGGCCGCGGAAGCTAAGCCAAAGCTCGAAGAGGCTAGCCGGGCTGTGAAGGCGGCGGTCGATGGCGCGAAAGAAGGTTGGGAAAACGGAAAGCAGAAAACGGTGGATTTGAATGCAGCGAGTGGGGATGAGTTGACGGGATTGCCGGGGGTTGGGCAGCATGAGGCGAAGCGGATCATGGCCGGGCGACCGTACAAGAACAAGCATGAACTAGTGAGCAAGAAGATCATGAGCGCGTCAGCATATGAGAAGTTGAAGGATGACGTGGACGTAAAGTAATCGCACAACTCCACAGTGGTCCCCCCGCCGACAGTCTATAGAGAAAGACGATTGAAGCCCCTAGAATGTTCCATAAGAACTGAGTCGTTGCTGGAACCTAGAAAGGCACGAGAAATGGGTCGCGTGCGCAGGAGATCAGATTTCGATCGCTGAAGATGCGCGAGTAAGATCGCGGGGTTAGACCGCTAAGTTCAGTCGCAAGGACGTCCCTGCCACTCTCGCGATAAGTGAGCCGTTTGTCGAGGAAGTTGGAAGAAGGTTTATCTCCTTGCAGTTCCGAGCCCTTCAAGAGCAGAATGCCAGCCGTGAAAACCCTACTCCGGATCGCGTTGTTCTGCCTGCTCGCCACTGCCAGTCTTGCCCAAAACAAAAAAGAGGACGCGCCCAAGCCCGCGCAGTCTATTCCAGAACTCCAGCAACAATTGGAAAAGATCCTCGAGGAAACGCATACACCTGGCGTGTCGGTCGCGATCGTACATCGCGACGGTCCCGAGTGGATGGCGGGTCTTGGCAAATCGGACGTGGCCGCGAATCGCCCCACAACTCCGGATACGCAGTTTCGCATCGGCTCAACATCCAAGGCGTTTGCCTCGCTTTCCATTCTTAAACTAATGAATGAAGGCAAACTCTCGCTCGAAGACTCGGTCCACAAACTCGTCCCCGAAGTGTGGTTTGAGAATCACTGGGAAGCAACGGACCCGGTACGTGTGGTTGATCTTCTTGAACACACAACGGGCTGGGACGACATGCACTTGCGCGAGTACGCCAAAGACGATCCTGCCCTGCCCCTCCGCGATGCGTTTGATTATGACCACCACTCGCGCATTTCGCGCTGGCGACCGGGCAGTCGCATGGCTTACTGCAACTCCGGGCCAGCGGTTGCCGCGTACATCGTCGAGAAGGTTACCGGACAAAAATTCGAAGATTACGTCAGCAAGAATTTCTTCGAACCCATTGGTATGAATACAGCAACGTATTTTCAGCCAACTTCAGGAATGCTCACGAGTCTCTATCACGCTGACGGAAAGACGATCTACCCCTACTGGAATGTTATGTATCGTCCCGCAGGTTCGATAAACGCGTCCGCAAAGGATATGGCGGCTTACGTCCAGTTCTATCTGAATCGTGGCACAGTAAACGGCGTCCAGGTCATTCCCGCCCCTTCCATCGATCGTATGGAAACGCCAACGCGAACGTGGGCGGCGAAAGAAGGATTGAAGGCTGGATATGGCTTGAGCAACTACTGGAATATCGACGAGGGCTTCGTGTATCACGGACACAATGGAGGTGTCGCTGGGGGCCTCACCGAAATGTCCTATATGCCCGAAAACGGCGTGGGCTACTTTTACAGCATCAACGCGGCAAATGGCGACGCGTTTGGAAAGATCGGCAAGACCATTCGCGCCTACATCACACGCAACCTGCAGAAGCCACCGGTGCCGCCGATCGCGACGTTACCCGCCTTCGCCGAGGCGTACGCCGGTTGGTACCAGCCAGACTCGACACGCTCAGAGTTGACTCACTTTCTCGAACGCCTCCTGGGAGTCGCTAGGATCCGCTTTGAGGACGGCAAACTTCTCGTTAGTTCTCTGGAGGAAAGAAATCAAACCTTCATTCCTGTAACCAATACACAGTTCCGGTCGGTCCCCAAAAAAGGTCTCCCAGATCCCGTAGCCACCGTTGAATTGCTCGTGGCGAACGCAGAAGGCCAATTTATTCAGGTCGGCGGCGGCACGGTAACGATGAAGCGCATCCCTGCTCTGTTGGCGATCTCCGAGATCATTCTCACTTGCTGGTTCGTGCTCGCCGTCGTTCTGGTCCTGTTGTATGCACCGTTCTGGATCCTGGGCGGGCTGAGCAAAAAACGCCGCCGGCCGGCAGAACGCGGCATGCGATTGTGGTCGCTCATCGCGGTGCTGAGCTTGATCGCAGTTGTGGTCATCTTTAGCGCTGCCAGCGATGACTTGATTCCGCGCATGGGAAATCTCACTGCGTGGTCCGCTGCCTTCTTTCTGGCGACCGTGTTTTATGCCCTTGCGACTCTTGCTGGCGCCGTTTCCCTGTGGCGAGCACCCAAAGATGGCGTGCGAGGCGGTGTCCGCAGGTTTTCGACGGCCGTTATTCTCTCCCTTCTGATCGCCGCTGCGTACCTTGCGTATTGGGGAATCATCGGCTTGCGCACTTGGGGATAAGAATCCCGCAATGTTCGAAAAGCTTCCGCGCGTCCCAGGAGCTGGGAAGGATTGGGTATGTCGCGCCGATCCTGGCGTCTTAGCCTCCTCCCTGTTTCATTGAACGCTTTCGTTAATGTCCTTTCAGCGCCCGGCCAGGATCACCCGTGGGAGCGGTGAATCATTCTTTCCTCTTCCGCGTGTATTGATTGTGCCACTCACCTAAACAATTGTTCCTGATGTGGCATCCAGGGCAAGCAAAATAGAGACGAGCCTTAAACGATTCGTTTGTCTCCTTGGGACCTGTCTTGCTGGCATTGGGGGCGGGCACATCAGGAAGTTGCTTGTTGCTGGGACCCCCTTACACGGGCCGTCGAATTCGACTTTGATAGGTGAGTGTTTGCAGGAAACAGCCGAACAGCTTCAAAGCAACTCCAGTCGCTGGAGTTTCTCCAGCGAGAGAATTCTCGTCGTCATTGCTATCCTTCTACCAGTTTTGCTCGTTGGAGTTTCGCTTCGTTCCCGTCCAGGCTATCCGCTTACAGCGTTCGGCGATTTAACCGAGTTTTTTCTGCTTGCCACTGCCACTCTCTTCTTTGCCTGGAAAGGTGCTTCCACTCGGGGGACACCACAGGCGTTCTGGCTTTTGATTGCGCTGGGGTTCGGAATGTGGTCGGTCAATATGTTTTTGTGGGTCTATTATGAGGTGTGGTTGAACCAGCCCGTTCCGTCGATTCCTATCGGGGAATTCCTGCTCTTTATCAAATTTGTTCCGATGCTTGCTGCGCTGGCTCTTGAGCCAAACAACGACCGCCCCGATCGTCCTCGACTGCTAGGATTTTTCGACCTCTCTTCCCTTCTAGTTTGCTGGACATACGTCTATCTCTTTTGGGCTATGGCGTACTTGCTGGCCGGGAACGATTTGGCACGTTACAACAGCAACTCGGACATCGTCGATGAGGTGGGGAATCAACTATTTCTGATTATCCTGGCGGTTGTGGCTTTTCGAACCCGGGGACGCTTGCGTGGCTTCTACTTAAACCTTCTTGGCGCCTCGGCAATCTACAGTTTTGCGTCTATCCTGATCAACCATGCTATCAGCTCAGGGCACTACTACACAGGCAGCCTGTACGATGTGCCGCTAATAACAGCGCTTGCTTGGTTTTGCGTCATATCAATAAACCACTCCGGCAATTCGCGAGCGGAGCAGCTTCAAGCTTCGGAAGAAACTAAAACCCCGGGCCGCCCGAACCGAAGAACCATACTTTGGTCCGCTTGGCTCTCCATGTTGGCGACCCTTTCGACTCCCGTGATCGGACTGTGGCTGGTGATGAGCGGCGAAACGCAGGTCCCAGTTCGCCATTTTCGCATTCTCTTAACTTTGTTCACTACGTTGCTTCTGACCATCCTGCTTTTGCTCAAACAAGATCTTTTGAATTTCAAACTCGCCGGCTACCTGGAAGACGCTTCCCTGGCCTATTCGAATCTGAGGCGTTTCGAGGATCAACTGGTACAGAACGAAAAGCTGGCATCGTTAGGCAAACTCGTGGCGCGCGTAGCGCATGAGATCAATAGAGCCATGGCTGCGGTTGGCAAGAATGTCGAGGTTCTCAGATCGCATTCCACGGCCGATGGAAATCGGCAAAGAATGACAACCAAGATCGGCGAGTCCGCTCGCCGCACGAATAGCCTGGTCGAGAACATGCTCAGCTTCGCGCAAGAAATGCCATTGCAGCGCGCTTCGTTGCATGTTCGGCCGCTCCTGGAGAGCGCCGTGAACTTGACCCGCGCAGGGCGTCGGCACAATGTTCGAGTAGAGATTCAAGAACAAGGCCCTGTACCGATGGTCGAAGGTGACGCCAATCAGCTGATTCAGGTTTTCCTGCACATCATCGCGAATGCGATTGACGCCATGGATGGAACCGAAGCAGGGTCTCTCACCATCGCCATCAGTGCGGAACAAGAGCAGATAAAAATCGGATTCGTGGACACGGGATCGGGACTGAAAGATCCGCGCCGAGTTTTTGAACCGTTCTACACCACCAAGCCGGTCGGCAAAGGCGTGGGGCTCGGACTCAGCACCTGTTACGGGATCGTCCGGCAGCATGGCGGCGAGATCGACTGCCAGAATCGGCCCGAAGGCGGGGCCGTATTCAGGCTGGTGCTGCCAGCGACTGTAGCCGTCACGGTGGAGGCAATTTCCTAAACCTCTCGGAGCGATTGGATACACAGAATTGATTCGAACGATTGACACAATCTGGACGCGGATCGCCCTGGGCTTAGTCCTCGCCCAGACCGCTGCGGCTATCTTTTTGCCGCCGAGCGCATTGCTGACAGCACTCGGGGACTCATTCCCTTGTCTGCTGGCTCTGGTGGTGATGCTTTCCTTCGGCAGCAACCGGCGGCAATCCAACGGAACGGTTCGATTGTTTTGGATGTTGAGTGAAACAGGGTTCGGCATCCTGTGTCTATCGCAGGTAGTCTGGTTCTACTACGATGTTGTGCTGCGGCAGGCCGCGCCCAATCCAATTGCTGGCGATGGGCTTTTTCTTCTTGCTCTGGTTCCCACACTGGCCGCGTTGACGCTCAGGCCGCACGCCGAATCAGCTTCGGGTGACCTGCGATTTCGCCGCTTGGACTTCCTTCTTCTGCTCTTCTGGTGGGTCTGCCTCTACTTCTATTTTGCTTTGCCATGGCAACTAGTAATCAGGAGCTACCCGAATTACAATCCGGCGTACTACGTTCTCGCTTTGGCGGAACACTGCGCGGCACTGGTAGCCGTAGGAGGGCTTTATGCAAAGAGTCAAGGCTCCTGGAAAAGATTTTATCGGCAATTTTTCTTTGCGCTGAGCGCGTTTGCCGCCGGGAGCCTTCTACAAAACATGTTTATCGACCAGGGGTTGTACTACACGGGGAGCTTCTATGACGTGCCGTGGGGTTTTTCGCTGGCATTGGTCACAGTTGCCGCGGCATTGGGTGCAAAGCTTGAATCCCAGCCGGCCCGGTCCAATGTCGCTCCCCGTAACCGCGGTATGTGGAGTGCCCGGCTTGCGATGATTGGAGTGATCTCTCTTCCTCTTTTAGCCATCGCCACGGTCTTCGATCACAACACTCCGCAACCGATTGTTGTTTTTCGGCTCCGGCTTATCTTCGGAGCAGTGCTTTTTCTGGGAAGTCTGACATTCCTCAAGCTTTCTTCGATGGACCGCGAACTTCTGCGTTTGATTGGCTCGACGGAATCTTCTTTGGAAAGCCTCAAACTCGTGCAAAAGCAGATTCTGGAATCGCAAAGAATGGCAGCGTTAGGGCGCTTGGCTTCTGGTGCGACCCATGAAATCAGCAACCCGCTGACCGCAATTCTAGGTTACGCCGAGCTTCTGCGCGACAATCCGACGCTCACGGAACAAGATCACCAATCGGTGAAAGACATCCAAGGACAAGTTCATCTGGCACAAGCGGCCATCAACGGAATGCGCAGATTTGTAAGCGTTGAAGCCGAAGTCGAAGCCGAAAAAAGCCCGTCACCTGAACTAAAAACACTTTGACGCCAGAGCGTCAGCGAAATGACTAAGGTTCACTTCGGCCCAGGTATGTCGCCAGGAACCAGGTGTTGCCAAACGGGTCCTTGACAGTGGCCGCGCGGTCGCCGTAGGGCGCGTCGTTTGGCGGAGTCACGCTCGTGGCTCCCGCGGCGAGCGCTTGGGTATACGTCGCATCCGTGTCGGGCACATAGACGTGGAGGTAGTGGGGAGAAGGCTGGGATTCGCCGTGTGCTTCGGCGATCTCGAAGGTGGCGCCGACGATTTCGATGGTAGCGTGCAGGATCACGCCATCGGGGGACTTTGCCACACCGTCAGCTTTGGCGCCAAGCGCAGCTTCCACAAATGGAATGATTTTGTGAGCTTCGTGAACATGGAGATACGGCTGGACCGTGCGGGAGCCTTCGGGACCAGGAACCCAGCCTTTCCTAGTGGCGATGTACCAGGTGTTACCGAAGGGATCGATGACGGCTCCCCAGCGATCTCCGGAGGGATGATCGTCGTACGGCGGATGAATGGACGTGGCGCCAGCTCGAAGAGCGCGGCCGTAGGTGGCGTGGGCATCCGGAACGTAGAGATGCGTCGTCGTTGGGCGCGCAGGGTATTGCTCATTGGCGTCGCCGAGTTCGATGACATCCGAATCACCGATGGCTACCTCCGCGTGCATGATGGAACCGTCGGGCTTGAGCACGCGAATGCGCTCGGTGCCCTCGAAGGCTGATAGCAGGAATTCCATAAACTTGGCCCCGTCATCCACGAGAATGTAGGGCGCGATGTTGTTGAAACCAGGACGGCGAAAATGGGCGGTTCGGGGGGGATCCGGAGTCGGCGCAGTGGCTTCGTTCATGGACGTTCTCCTTTGCCCATCATATTTGAGAACTGCTTTGAAATGAAGCTCGCAAAAATGGCCGAGTCGTGCCGGGTCGATCCGAGCAGCAATCGCGAAGCGGAATTTGCGGACTGTGAAGCGCACTCGCCACTACTGAAGTCGGCTCAGGTATGCAAGGCGCCAGATCTTTTCACCCTCAGCGCCTCCTTTCTTTCGAGAGAACTTGATTCTTCGCTTGCGAAATACTATAGATTGCTCAGCGCAGGATTGGAGGCTCCAGCCTATGACCACTCTAACGAACACCCCGATCTACGTTTTCGGTTTGTCTCTCGCCGTGCTGTGGCTTGCGGCGTGGACCGGCGCTTACGTTCGCAAGCGGCGGCGCCGGCAGCCGGTGGAAGCCACAGACCGTCAGGATTACAGTGTTATCGAGGGAGCCACGCTGACATTGCTCGGGCTAATCATCGGCTTCAGCTTTTCGATGGCCATTAGCCGCTATGATCAGCGCAAAAACTATGAAGAGGCAGAAGCGAACGCCATCGGCACGGAGTACGTCCGGGCAGATTTGCTGCCCGCTGCAGATGCGACGAAGGTTCATACGCTGCTGCGCGACTATGTCAATCAACGCATTCTGTTTTACAACACTCGGGATGAGGACAAACTGAGGCAGATCAATGCCGACACAGCGCAACTACAGGCGAGTCTGTGGTCAGCTGTCCGGGGGCCGGCTCTGGAGAAACCGAGTATGCTGTCCTCGCTTATCATTTCCGGGATGAACGATGTGCTGAATTCGCAGGGGTACACGCAAGCAGCTTGGTGGAATCGAATCCCAACTGCAGCCTGGGTTCTAATGGCAACCATCGGCGTCTGTTGCAACCTGTTGATCGGGTATGGTTCTCGCCGGATAGAAGCAAGACCCATCCTTTTCGTCGTTACACCTCTTGTCGTGTCCATCTCGTTCTTTCTGATTGCGGATATTGACAGCCCGCGTGGCGGCGTGATTCGCGTGGCTCCAAAAAATCTGGTAAGTCTGGCTAAAAGCCTGCCTCCGAACTGAATGGGAAATAGGGAGTGCAGGGCGTCGTGCGCCATTCTGGCTCTGACACCTTGGCAACTCCTGGATTCCAACGTGTTATCCTCTCGGACTCTCGATATTTTGAAACTTGAATGGAAATCAAGGACCGGAATGGTCTAACACTTTCGTCCGGCGGAGCGATGAGAATGGCGATCGAGGCGAGACTGTATGGTCTTGCGATCCTACTGGCTATTGGGGGTTCTTTTGTTGCGCGGAGTGACGAACCTCTCCACATGGCAACGGCTCCTTTCCTTCCGCCGACTGGACCTTATGCCGTCGGAACCCACGAGTATTTGTGGATTGACCAGAGCCGACAAGATCCCTTTACGAAAGACCCCAAAGCGCGGCGCCATCTTATCGTCCGCGTCTGGTATCCCGCCGAGGCGGTGCCCAGTGCGGATAGAGCACCCTATCTCAGAGACGCTAACGAGTTCGCTGAGAAGAGTACGTACAGGGCGTTCGTAAGCGTGAAAACCAACGCAGTTACTGATGCTCCACTCGCCAGGACCAGCGTTCCCTTTCCCGTGCTGGTCTACCAACCCGGCGGCGGCACGCAGCGATTCATAGGAACATTTGAGACCGAAGTTCTTGCCAGCCACGGATATGTGGTGGTGAGTACGGATCATCCTGGCTTCAGCGAGACCGTTCTCTTTCCGGACGGTGTTGCGTTTAGGGCGGACCAGCATTTGCCTCCCGCGGAAACAGACGACTTTCGGGAAGACGTTAAGAGAAGTTGGGATTGGCTCAACGACGAGGTTTTTCCCACCTGGATCGCCGATACCACTTATACTCTGAGCAAAATAGAAGATCTCAACAAAACTTCCGGGCAGCTCTTTTATCGCCAGCTCGACTTGTCGCGAATTGGCATGTTCGGATGGTCCTTCGGCGGAGCAACGTCTGTAGAGATGAGCATCGACGATCCACGCGTGAAAGCCGTCGTTGATCAAGATGGACAACTGTTTGGCACTGCGCGAAAAAAAGGCACGTCGCGCCCGTTAATGTTGATGCATCATGGCGGCGAAGACAAAGCACCAAAACCGGAGCAGGAATCCATCCTGAAGGAATATATCGCCCAGACAGAAGTTTGGGATCGCTCCATGATTGAACATTCGACCAATGACCGGTACGAAGTCACGATAGCCAAAACCCAACACGGCCATTTTAGCGATTTCATGCTCGCCATTGCGCCGGATAAGGATGAGCTTGACGCGCGGCGCGGGCATGCGATCGTCATTGCCTATACGCTAGCGTTTTTCGACAAATACTTGCGCGGGCAGGATAGCGATCTGCTCAAAGGGCCTTCGACCAAATATCCAGAGGTCACTCTCAGCAAGAAACCGTGACTATCCGTGGAAGCGAAGAGGGAAGCTTTGTTTCGACAGCAGGTTTCGCGGCTGGCCTTCCGTGCTACCCTGCTGTCCCGCCAGCCGTTTCGGAAGAGTGATCGGGGCTAGCCCAGCCTAACTCCGTATGGTCGCTGTTTTATCCCGCTTGGCGACCCTTCCGCAGTAGACTCCTATTTTCGCATTCGCAGATGCAGCTTGATTTTTACTGCGTCTTATAGTATTAATACATTAAGATGATTCATCGAGGCCTAGGACCACTTGCTTCTCGTCTGCGGCAGCGTAAGTTCCAGCTGCTGCGCCGTTTTTCTATCCCTGAGGATGCTCTCCCTGGCTCCCTTTCCCTCACGCATCTCCGCTGTGGCAAACCCACCTGTCATTGTGCCGATGACCGCGGCCATCCCGTCTGGTCACTGACCTTTATGGTGCAAGGGAAAAAACGTGTCCAGCACATCCCTAAGGAATGGGTCGAGGAGGTGCAGCGCCGGGTCCAGGCGGGGCGGGAGTTTCAAGACGCTGTCCGCGAAGTGTTGGCGGCCAACGCCCAACTGCTCGTGCTGGAGCGCAAGAAGCTCAAGAAAAAGAAAAAATGAACCGTTCGACGCCACGTCATCTGCTCCACTATGTGACACGGCGTCTTCGCCTCCGGCGGTACCTCAAGAATCCGGGAGACGGTCGGCCACAACCCCAGATTCCGGCGTCGGCTCTGCTCTGGGCCTTGCTGATCGGTCAAATTCTTCGCTCATCGAGTTTTCACGCAGTCGAGGCGCTGGTGCACTCTTCGGCGCGACGCACGCTCTCCATCGCCACTTCGTTCTGTGACGATACGTTGGGTTATTTCACCGAGCGGCTCGATCCCGGTCCAACACGGCAAGCCTTGCTCTCGCTCCTCCGCAGCGCCAAGCGCAACAAGGCCTTTGACGATTGCCGCTGGATCGGCCTGGCCTTGGACGGTACCGGCGCGGGATGGCGAACCCACCAGGGCTGCAAGCTCTGTCGGCCGAAGCAGAACGCGGCGCAACAGATTCTAGGCTATCAACATTCTTTGGTGATGATCAGCGTGGTGGGAACAGGCCTGTCGCTGCCCTGTGATGGGGAACCCTACGGACCGGGCGATAGCGAGTACGCCGCCGGGCAGCGCTTGTTGCGACGGGTGATCGGGAGCGTGGGAAAACGCTTTGCGCAATATGTGGTCGTCGATGGAGAATTTGCCACCGCGCCGTTCCTGCATACGGCCGGAAAGCTCGGTCTCCCCGTGGTGGCACGGCTGAAAGACAACTTGCCGGAATTGCTCGCCGCCGCCCAGCAGCGTTTCTCTTCCGGGCCTCCCGCCACGGTTTTTCAGCACGGAGCAGATCGTGTAGAGGTGTGGGACGCGGAGGACTTCGATCCCTGGGAAACATTGGACTGGGAAACCGTGCGAGTCTTCTTCTATCGCCAGCACAAGCCCGACGGCACGGTGGTGGAAGCCTACTGGCTGACGAATTTTGCCTCTTCTACCGTGGGCTCGCAATCTCTATTCCGCATGGCCAAGAGCCGCTGGGAGATTGAGAACCAAGGCTTCAACGACGCGAAGAGTCGTCACGGCCTCGAGCATATCTGTCATCATCACGCTAACAGCCTGCTGATTGGCTGGCTCCTCACCATGCTGGCCTTGACCATCGAACGCCTTTACCGAATCCGGTACCTCCACCGTGGCAAACATCCGGTGCCCAGCAGTGTCCAGTTGGTGCTGCTCTTGTGGCTCAGTCTTTCCCGTCCGTGTGCTGCCAACAGCAGCTGAAGCACCACAGACAAGGGGAAGGTCCACATTCTGCGCATCAGACTGCTCTGCAATGCCAAACCGTCCTGGGGGCCGCGACATTAAGGGAAAAGACCTGTCTGAAAATAGGCCCCTCCCGCTGCAGCTGGCAATGGCGCCAGAAAACCTCCTTCCATCCCACGTTCTTTCCCAGGGGCCTCAATAATTCCGAAACCGTTGCGGATCCTCTCGCATTATTGAATTGCCCGGAGATCGGCGTATCATCCAACGCGTGGACTTCTGGTACACCAAAGCAAACTGGGGGCCTACGCTCCCGAGAGTCACTCTCTACGGCGTGCGGTAGCTGTCCGCTGCCAGGTCCGGAGAACCGTGGTTCGGTAACTACTCTAATGCCGCGACTGGTACAGTATTTATATACTGCGGCTAAGGAGAGGAACCACGCACAGTGATGAAACGCAGATCGACTCCAAATTTGCTCGCCGCCGCGTTGATCTGGGCACTGACTTCTTGCGCCCTGGCCATCCTTCCCATTGCAAACGCCGCGGCCGCAAAACTCTTGGTCAGTTGGAAAAATCCCGTCTATTCCGGGCCAAAGCCTCATCGCGTTCTTGTTCTCGGCATGAGCGGCAATCCAGAAATTCGTGCAGATTTCGAAGACGATCTTTCTGCCGCCATTAAAGGCGACGGTCTTGAAACGATTCCTGGTAACACCATTTTTTTCAGGCCGCACTCCGGCGAACTCGACCGTGACTATCTGGAAGGACAGATCCGCGACTTCAAGATCGACGCCGTCCTTGTTTCGCGGCTCGTCAAAGTCGACAAAACGATCACCAGCGTCCCCGGCTATAGCTATGCAGTCCCCTATGCCTACTACCGTTCGTTCTACGGGTATTACGGCACGGTCTACCAGCAAGTCTATTCTCCCGGCTACCTGCGGGAAGACACGGCTGTTCGTGTAGAAACCAATTTTTATTCTGCGACCACGCCAACCGGAGAGCTCATCTGGACCGCCACCAGCGATTCCTTCAATCCGAAGTCAGCCCAAAAAGCAATCGACGGGGTCGTTAAATTGATTGTGAAAGAGTTGAAAAAACAAGCCATTCTGTAAGGGCTCGCCTAGCCGAGTGCCAGTGTTCGCGACGAAGTTTCTGCCAGGGTCATCTGTCCCTCGTTGCTTTTAACTACCGGCTATTGACGGCCCGCAAGTATTAGTCCTTGATGATTCGCAATTCGTCCTTGATTACTCCCAATTCGCTGTGGAATCGAGGTTTGCTTTCATCGACCTCAAGCCGATCCTTGAGGACCACTTTTGCTTCCTCGGCGGCGGCCCGTAATTCCGGATGTTCATCGATATCGCTTAAAGCCAGGACGGCGCTGGCCAGACGCCATACGCAGTTCTCCAATTCGGTGAGCCGCTTCACGACCTTGGGCGCAGAGATCTGCGCCTTGACGTAAGTATCGAGCGCGACCTCGCCTTCAATCTTCTCAACGTATTCGCTGATGGTGGTTTCGCCGTCGTTTACCGGATGGACGACCTGCGGAACGATGCCGGCGAGTGGATTGGGATTCGGCACGGACCAGAGTATAAATCAGAAATCCGTCCACTGGAATGTCTGGCGGAGAGCATGGCGGAGCGAGTGCTTCCGCTCATCCGGGCATATACTTTGACTTATGCAGCACCCTAATCTGGTCGTCGTCCAGTCGTACGCTAGCCACCCTGAGGCGGACTTGGCCAAGGGTGCCCTCGAAGCTGCCGGCATCCCGGCAATGATTCAGTCTGACTGCGTGGGAGGAATGCGGGAACACCTTGCGTGGTCCGGCGCGGGCTTCAAAATTCTGGTGCGCGAGGAAGGCGTCACCGATGCGCGCGAAGTGCTGGCTCCACCCACTGAAGGCGACGAAATCCCTGACGCAGACCCCCAAACTGACCCCGACACGTGGCCACCGTGGCGACGGTTTACCTAGCAAGTAGGAGCCCAGCACTCGCGATTTGCTCTTGTGCGGAAGCGACCATTGATGGCTGTTAGCACTTAGTTGTCAACCCTAAGGTAGAAATGGGATTGGCGTTATACTCCGCAGAGGAGTCCTAATGAGAAAGTTCAGGCTTCTGATGCTGACGCTGTTGGTCGCGACTACATCTCTGGCAAAGACGCGGGATTGGAAACCAGCGAAGATAGAGGCTGCTTCGGAAACCGATGTTTCTTGGAAACTGTTTGGCGAAAAAAACACCATCCACTTTACGATTGAGACCGAGGATATGGTTTATTTTGCGGACTACACCTACAAACCGGGCCCGCACAGCGATAGCCACGCACGCGATATTCCGGTAAATGAAGTAACGAAAATCGCCATCGAGGGGAAACACGCGTACGTTCTCGATGTCAACGGCAAAGAAGTGAAGCTGCATATCGTTAGGAAAACTAAGAAGTAGTGCTGCACAGGCTCCTGCGCTCTTAGCTGCTGCTGGCTGTAAACTCCCGCTCCCTCGTACTCCTCTCTTCTCTGTGCCTTCTTCGCACCCTGCCCCCTCTGTGTAAAATTCCCCCATTCCCTTTCTCTCCATGCCCAAGTTTTCGCTCGCCGCTCTTCGCCGCTTTAACTGTTTTTCGGCCTCGCGGGTTTTCTACCTATGCCACAAATCCACCCTTTGTCGCGTTTCTCAATCACCTGAACATCCGAATAGCCAGCGTTCGCGAAGAGTTCGCGATGCTCATCGGCACTCAGAAGCTTCATTCCCGTTCGTGCCGCATATTTTTCGGCAAGCTTGGAAGTCATCGTGCCTGCTCCTTTATAGACTTCCGCCACGACGATAAGCATGCCGCCAGGCTTCATAACTCGAAAAATTTCGCGCATGTCCGCAGGCAAGTTGGGCCACCAGAAGTGTGTTTCTACTGCCGTGACTAGATCGAACATGCCGTCCGAAAACGGCAAATGAGAGACCGACCCGTGCCGCACCTCAACTCGGCCTTCTTCTATTGCTCGTGCATTGGTTTTCTTCGTGGCCGCCACGCTCTCTTCGGAATAGTCCACGCCGTAGACTTCCCCCTGTGGTGCGATCGCCGCCAGCTTGTAAGTCTTCCTGCCACCGCCGCAACCAACATCGAGGATCGTGTAGTGCTTCTCTACCGCAATCTGCGCCAAGCCCCAGTCAGTCAGCTTGGAATGCGACGAATTCATGCGCCACAACGTAAAGCGCCCCAGCCATGCCCTCGGCTTTTGGCACTGACTTACCGGCGCACTCCCAGTAGCCATCCTTATGCTCCTCTGTCGGCGAGTAGTCCCACTTACATTTACGAAATCAGATTACTCAGATTATTACAGGTAACAGGGTTAACAGCCCATTTCTGCTTGATTTTAGTAGTCCCCACTCGGGTCCCGCGCACCACCCACCCAACACTGCCCTTTCGAACGGAGCGGGCCGACGCCTTTTCTTCCACGTTCGCTTCCTGCGAACGTGCCGGCCTGCGCAGTGAGAACCGCGCCCCATCGCTCGCGTCATTTGCGAGCGATGAAATCTCTCTTCGTTTCTCTGAAACCAGCGTCAAAAAAGTGTTCATTCTATGTAGGTTTATCTCCGATAGAATCAACCTTTATGTAAAAGCCCGGGGTAGGGGTCATTATTGTTAACCAATGGTGGGACAGACTTTAGTCTGTCTCTCCTTCAACTTCAGCAGGATTTCAACAATCAGTCCACCCACTACTCACTACTCCCTACCCACTACTCACTACTCAAGACTCTCCATCCAACCAACCCGCAAACCACAAATCCAACCGCATTCAACACGCCATGAAACTCCGCCATCTGCCGAATATTCACAAACGCCTGCAAGGGATACTCACCAATAGCCCAAACCGCTGCCAGAATCATTCCCGCCGCCACCGATGCGCCTGCAACAAACAATAGCCAGCGCCCACCGCTGTTCTTCGACGCCATGCCAACACGCACCATGCCGCCCGCCAGACCGAGTTGACCTAAAGCAATCAGCAACACCCCGGCCAGCTTCACCTTCGTTCCAAGCAAAAACGCCAACCCCAAAACCCCCGGCCCCAAAACGACTACCAGCAAAGCGGCCCGGAGGAATCGAGGCCCTCTAAACCCAGTGAACGCCTCATCCGCCAACCCGGCAAGCACTGCGGAAGCAAACCCGGCAAAATGGAAGTGCACGGCCGTTAGTAAAACGATCGGTTCGTGAAACGCCAAAAGTTGCACACCGGCCCGCGACGCGACCAGCCAAATCCCGGCGACGAGCAAGTATCCCTCGCCGACAGCGAAACAAAATTGCGCGAACGACTTCGCACCTGACCTCACAATCCGGCGCAAGCCATCGCCCGCAAACCCAGCGCACACCAAAAGCCATTCGCTCGCAAGCCACGCCGCCGCGGTTCGATTGTCGAGGAAGAATGAAACAGTGGTCAACGCGGCCGCTGCGATCAGCGCACCATCCCTCACCACGCTGTTCTTGGAGGCTCCTACGCCTCGCACCAAATCGGCGCCGAGAGGCACCACGACCCACGGCCCAAGCAAGAGAAGCACTTCAATGAGGCCGAGGTGAACGCGAGGCGTGAAACTAGCGAGCGCGAGAGCAAACCAAACCGCGAAGCCAAGAAAAATGGGCGGACGAATAACCCCACGAACCGGGAATTCCTGAATCATGGCGCCAGCTCAGGCGTGCGGCAAAAACGCCGCCGCCCCATACGCCACAGTCAGAAATATCGCAGCCGCAGTAAACGCAATGTCGCCCAGCCGATTCGTCCGCCGCAAGGAAGCATCGTAATAAAGCAGTTGCACCGGCGCGCGGAACAACCAGAAGACCGCGATGCCTGCAGCCAGAAATCGCCCCAACCCGTGACCGCTCGCCAAGTCAGGAGCAAATCCAAGCGTCAACGCAGCAAAGAGCAACAACCCACCAACGATGTAAACAGAATGCACCACGAAAATCTGCCGGATAATCGGTGCAACGCGTCCGAGGTTTTCTTTGTAATGCAATTTCCGAGGAAGGAAAAAATTAGAGGCCGCAATGAGCATTTGTACCAGACCAGCCAGCCACAGGAGCAGCAGCAGAGCGTTCACGTTGGTCTCCTATCGAGCGCTAAGCTCGTTTTGTGTATCGAGCGTCAAGCTCGTTTCGCGTTTCGAGTGTTAAGCTCGCTTCGTGACCTCAGGAACCGGACAGCTCACCGCGGCACAACTCCGATGCATCGCGATCGAGCGATACCAAGTCCTTAGCGCCCCCATCCCTCCTGGAATCTTGCTGAACCACACCAGCGGCCGCGCCCACCAAATTTCGCGCGCCAACGCCACCGCTGCATCCGCTCCCCCAAACTGCCGCCCATCCGAAGTCAAGAGCCGTATCTCGCGCAAAAGTTCTTCCCGCGACATTCCCAGCAAAGCCCCCACGCGCGGATCCTGCAGCGGAGCGACCGCCAACCCACGCCGTTCGAGAATCGGCGCCAGCCATCGCGCAGTCCGCGTGCAAAATGCACACTCGGCATCAATAAACAACCACCCCCGCGCGTGCCGCCCCTTCCCGTCCGTAAATTCCGATGTCAGCGAAATCATGGTTCTCTGCTCTGTGTGCACTGCGCTCTAAGCGAACTCTCCGTAAACGCGTTGGTCTTTTCAGGCGTTCGCTGCCTTCTTGCCCAGCAACGTGAAGACCTTACCGCGCAACTTGCCCACGCCCTTCAGCGCCGTAGTCGGCATGCGCAGCACTTCATCAAACAACCCTGTCATCACCGTCAAAAACTCCAGCATGCCCTCCAGCCGCTCCCGCGTGTACGGATCGCCCTGCGCGTTCGTCTTCGACTCCGCCACACACTCCGCCAAGACCCGCAAAGTTGGATCGATCTCCCGACGCTTGCGCTCCTCCGACACAATCCGGAAAATCTCCCAGACATCCTTCAAGGACTCGAAATGGTCGCGCCGGTCGCCCAACACATGCACGACCCGCACAATCCCCCATCCCTGCAGCTCGCGCAAACAAGTGCTCACGTTCGATCGTGCCACCGCCAAAGTGGTGGAGATCTCATCCGCGGGCACCGGCACCTGTGAGAGAAACAGCAGCGCATGCACCTGCGCCACGGTGCGGTTAATGCCCCACCGGGTACCCATCTCACCCCAGTGCAGGATGAATTTCTGAGCTACGGGCGAAAGCGTTGGTTTTGTAGTGTCTGTCATTTCTGTCATTTCTCTCTGTACAGAAATTACCGTAAAGACGGCTGTTTGTCAAGCCCTTTTTCCTGATTTCTGCGCGATTCACATAGGCAAAAGTAGTGCAGCGGGTCCGCACACCTGTCCCTTTTCCGGCCTTTTCCTTCATTTACACCCGCATTCCCCTTTGTCAAAGTATCGAAAGCGAGGATGTTGTGCCCTTGAGCTTCGCAGAAACGCATCATCGAATGGCCGCTTTCATAGCGCTCGGAGCGTTGGCCGCACTAATCGGTGTGTTAAGCCCTATCGCGGCCCGCCAAACGCAAGCACAGGCCAACTCTCCCGACGATTCGGCTATTTTTTCCTCTGTATGTCCAGTCGTCTACCCCGACGACCAGACTCCCGCCTCACGCGGCTACCACTACACGTTCTTCGGCAACGCATTCTTCATCAACGACGAAGGCTACCTCCTCACCGTTGCCCACGTTCTCGAGACGTTTCGCGACGGCGGCCAGCCCTACATCCTCGTAAACCGCCCGAACTCGCCGCCCCAGTTGTTGAAAGTCACCGTGATCGCCAAAGATCTGCAACATGACGTAGCCATCCTTCGCGCCACGCCAAATCCCTTCGCCGGCAAATTCCAAGTCGCTTCTCTCCCACTGGCGTCCAAACCAGCCGTAAAAGGACAGTCCGTACTTGCCCTTTCGCTGCATCCGCAGAGACTCCAGAATGCGTACAGCTTCGACTCCACTCGCGAAGACTCATCTCCCGGCATCGTCCTGAGCTACGAGTCCACGCAACTTGAAAAGTCCGCCTCCGTCGCTAATGTTTTTCTTCTCAGCCATCCGGTTGTAAAGGGCCAGAGCGGCTCGCCGGTGATGGCACTCGACTTGCACGCCGTCGTCGGCCTCGTGGAAGGCCTCTGGCTGCGCGGTACGCCTGTGTCCATCGCCAAGTCTTCCGCGCAAACTGGCCCCACCCCTGGAGCCGCCATCCCCATCCAATACGCTATCGCCCTCCTCAAAGAACACAACGTCTCTTGGCGAGGAATTAAGAACGACGACGGGCGTTCTAAGGAATGACGACAAGTCTGCGGCTGCGTTCGGTGCGCGCCCAGGCTTGCTCGATCTCGGCAAGCGGAACTTGCTCCTTCTCGATTCGCAGCGTGCCTGCGGCTCCCCACGCCAGGACTTGCGGCATCGCGGCGACGAGCACTTCTCGCGCTGGCATTCCGGCGGTTCGCAAGATTGTTAGAGCCGTGCTCCGGAGCACAGCCGCTGGAAGTGAGATATTTGGTCCTGTGCTTTCTCCTACTTGCAGCAGGCGAGTCTCGGGATTCACTGAGGCGAATTCATTGCGCGTGATTGCGGCAAGGAGAACTTCTGTTGGGCGGCCCCAGACGTAGTCAATGATTACGTTGAATCCGGTCTCGCCGGCTTCGTGTGCAAATTGTTTCTTCAAGTCTTCATCGGACTGATTAAGTTGAATTGTCGCGTCCACGCCCAGGCCGCGGAGTTTTTCTAACGCTTCGGATTTCGTCCCGCGCCGATGACCCGCCCAGCCCCGAGCAATTTCGCGATCTGAACGGCGATGGTTCCAGTGATTCCCGCGGCGCCCAAGATAAGAACCGTCCCGCCTTTCGCAACCTTCGCGCGGCTGTTTAGAGAAAGCAGAGCCGACACGCCAGGATTGGGGAGGGCCGCGGCTGTAGCATCGTCCATTTCCTTGGGCACGGGAAAACAAAATCCTGCAGGGACGACAGTGCGCTCTGCCATAGCGCCATACGGCCGGCGCGGGCCTCCAAAGAACACTCGCCTTCCATCCGCGAGTTCGCCAACGCCGTCGGCCCCGCAAACCACTGGAAGCTCGCGCGGACTCGCGTAGTGCGATCCGGCAGCGAGTTGCTTATCAATTGGTTTTAGCGACGCGGCCAGCACGCGCACAAGTGCTTCGCCCGCCCCCGCCGTCGGCTCCGAAAATTCCTCGCAGCGCGGAGGTTTGCCTAGCTCGTGTAGTACGGCTGCTTTCATGCTGGTTCTCGTTTCTCTCGCAGATCGCTCGGGTTCGGGTATGTTTCAGAGCCGGCATGCACTGCGATTTGCATCGCAGTATGCCATTGTTTGGGTTGGGAGTTGATCAGCACGTGCGGGCAAGAACGGGCACGGCGGTGCCGTGCCCCTACGGGGAATTTGGCGCGCAACGGTTGCTGGTGGAGAGTCCGTTGTCGGAATCAGGGATTTGTGTTGTCATATCAATCTTCGTAAACTGTGGAACCACGATGACGCCCAACGATTTTCGCAAGCTGGCTTTGAGCTTTCCGGAAACCGAGGAGCGCGCACACATGAACCATCCCGACTTTCGCGTGGCAGGCAAGATCTTCGCCACACTCGGCTTCGCGAACACTGACCGGGCCATGGTGAAGGTCACACCCGTCGAGCAGGAGATGCTGGTGCTGGCCGAACCATCCGTATTTACACTAGAAACAGGAGCTTGGGGACGCCAGGGCTGCACGCGCATCAGCCTCAAAGCGGCCAAAATAACTACAATTCGTCGCGCTTTGGCCGCGGCCTGGCAGCTCGCTGCCCCTGCGAGCCTTGCCCAGAAATTTCCTACCGAGGCAGCTGCAGCTTCGGGAGGAGCACGGAGAAGCAAGGCGGCACGTTCGTCTCGAAAAAAATCCAGTGACTCGTTAAAACTCAAGAGCCGGGGTCGCAAACCCCGCTGATTCCTGTTTTTGCGACGACTGCTTCCTAAGGTTGAATCTTAAGCAGTTGTCAGCGGTCCATTTTTACTTGGGTTTTCCTGTCCTGTAACATCAGTTTCGTGAAACCCTTCGAGTTGCTCGGCCAGACGAAGTGTCCAGACGGTACCGCCATGAAGCTGATTCGTCGCGGTGACGAGTACCTCATACTAGCCGACGGCGCGATCCTTATGTCCAGCCGCATGCACGGCTCGGAGGAGGCGCTGGCCGCGCTCGCGTGCGAAGGGATGAGGAGCCTGAGGCAGCCTTGCGTGCTCATTGGCGGTCTTGGAATGGGTTTTGCGCTTCGCGCGGCGCTGAATCTTCTCTCACCAGATGCGACGGTTGTCGTTGCCGAGCTGGTGTCCGCAGTGGTGGAGTGGAATCGTGGCGCGCTTGGGCCTTTGGCGGGACACCCGCTGAAGGATAAACGGGTGCGGGTAGAGACAGGGGACGTTGCCTCCACACTCCGTTCCGGCCGCGGCCAATTCGATGCCGTGCTTTTGGACGTGGACAATGGTCCGGCCGCATTTTCCGCCTCGAAGAACGCCGGGCTCTATGACAAGCGCGGAATAGCGGCCACCCGTGCGGCTCTGAAAATGGAGGGGGTGCTGGCCGTCTGGGCGGCGCGAGAGGATCGAAAGTTCGAGCAGCGCTTGCGCGAAGGCGGATTCGACGTTCAGGTACGCCGCGTGCGTGGTCGCTTGAAAAAGGGTGGTCCGCGCCGCACAATTTTTCTCGGTCACAAATCATCCTAACGTTGGGAGTAGAGGCGACTTCTTGCAAACCGAAAGCGCCAGCTGGACTGGCGCACTCCATGGATGAAAATCAGAGAAGTGAGTGGTGTGCGTGCGGCAAATGGGGCGATAATGGCCGGCCGTGCGCAAGGATCTGAGGGGTAAATCGCGGGGACGACTGAAGAGGAGAAAGTTCAAGATGATGGCACGCACTTCACACTATGCAGTGGCGGTGGTATGCGTTCTGTTTTTTGCGAGCGGCGCGGCGCAGGTTATTGGGCAGCAGCCGGCGAACAGCGGAGTTGCGACAGTCGATATGACACTGGCGAAGCCGGAATCTGTAGGATTTTCTTCGGAGCGGTTGGAGCGGCTGCACGCGCTAATGCAGCAGGTGGTGGATCAGAAGCAGCTGCCCGGCGCGGTGACGCTGCTGGCGCGGCACGGCAAGGTCGTGGACTATCGCACGTACGGAATGCGGGATGCGGCCAGCGACGCGTCGATGACGCGCGACACGATCTTTCGCGCGTTTTCGATGACGAAGCCAGTGACCGGCGTGGGCATGATGCTGCTTTACGAGCAGGGGAAGTGGCTGCCGTCGGATCCAATCGCGAAATACATTCCGGAATTCGCGCACTTGAAAGTGTGCAAAGGGGTGGACGCGGCAGGAAACATGATTCTGGAGGAGCCTGTTCATCCGCCGACGATGCAAGAGCTGATGACGCACACGGCGGGCTTTGTGTACGGCTTTTTCGGCAACACGCCAGTGGACAAGGAATATCAGAGAGTGGGCGTGATGCAGTCGAAGTCGCTGCGGGAGTTTATTGAGAAGCTGGCGAAGATTCCGTTGGCCTACCAGCCGGGCACAAAGTGGGTGTACAGCGCTTCGATGGACATTCAGGGTTATGTCGTTGAAAAGCTTTCGGGGCAAACGCTGCCGGATTTCATGCAGGAACATATCTTTAAGCCGCTGGGAATGAAAGACAGCGGATTTTTTGTGCCTTCGGACAAGCGGAAGCGCTTTGTAACGATCTACCGCAGCAATGAAAAAGGCGAAGTGATTCCGGCGCCGGGGTTCGGCGGCGAATACGCGGAGCAGCCGGGGATGCCGTCAGGAGGCGGCGGAATTGTGACCACGGCGGAGGATTATTTTCGGTTTGCAGAGATGCTGGCGGGCGGAGGCGAGTTGAATGGCGTGAGGATTTTATCGCCGGCCTCGGTGCAATTGATGAGCGCGAACCATCTGGCGCCAAGTCTTTTGACGGGTGAGTTCGGAATAGGCGCGCAAGTGATGAGGCCGGGCTTGGGATATGGATACGATTGTGCCGTGGAGTACGACCCTTTGGAGGCCAATCTACCCGATGGGCGCGGTACGTTTTTTTGGGACGGAGCTGCGGGCACGTGGTTCTGGATAGACCCGACAAACGATGTCGTTTTTATCGGAATGGTTCAGCGGGTGCTGGGCCCCGACAGCCCTGCTGTAGAGTATCAGAGCCGGCCGGCGGTTTATCAGGCGCTAGTGAATCCGAAGAAGTGAGTATGTAAAGAAGTAGCGAAGATGCGAGCACGCAGGCGGGGCGCTGGAAAATTGTTCGGTGATGGATGAACGTCTGCAGTTTCGTCCCGAACTTCGCCTGGATGAAACGCCCCGTCGCCATTGAGCTCGCGGAACGATTCCGCTCCCCGTGACTGGTCCCCTTGGAGTTCTTTCGCGCGGAGTTTCTTGCCTATCAATTCTTCCAGCAGTTCGTGTTCGTTAACATGCCCATCTGCGTAGGTTTCCGGTTACCCGAACCAGACACAACTCTGGAAAATCAATGCAGGCCCGATAGAATCGCCCTCCTGAGATTCAAAAACACGTGAGAAACTGCATTGGATTATTCGCGGGGTGCGTCTTCATTCTGGTATCAGTGATGCCGGGTCCGATAATGCGTGGAAGGTCTGGCGTACCTCACAAAAACCAGAAGCTGACCCGCATCGTTACAGCCGTGCTCGGCTTCATGATTCTCCTGCCCTGGTACTCGGCGCGCTGATCACCATCCATCTGGATTTTCAAGTTTCCGATTATGCGAACATATCAGACACTTAATCCAGATCTTGATAAATTCGGTGTTTGCAAAGACCCGCAACTTCCGGTGAAACTCAATCTGTGGTTCGTTTCGACCGAACTCGCTAACTGACGAAGTCCACCACGCCATTCGCGACGCTGTACATCGCACCGGTGATCTGGATCGATCCTTTCTTCTCTAGGTCCTCCAATACCGGGCTTCTCCGCCGAATGTTTTCGATTGCCAATTTGACATTGGTTCGGGCGACAGCATCGACGTAAGCCGGATTCTCGCTGGATTTTTCTCCTTCATACTTGGTTTCCGGAATGGCCGGTTTGATCCTCGCCAACAATCCCGTCAAATTGCCCAATACCACGTCATCGATCGCGCCCTTTACCGCGCCACAAGCCGTGTGTCCCAGGACTAAGACCAGCTTTCTCCCAAGCGACGGGCAATACAAAAGCTGGCTGCGTTTTCGGGATTCGTACCGACGAACTTAGCAGGAACTTCGTCAGAGATCGTGTTATAAACCTTGTTAGTTCGTCCGGGGCGGCTCGCACCAACCGAGAGAAACGCAAAAATGGATCCTGTCGTCAAGTTGGTTGTTGAGATTGCCGGTATCCTCCTGCTGGGAGCACTTGGCGAGTTTATCTTCGCGCGAACACGCGTGCCGGACGTGGTCTGGCTGGTGACCGCCGGCATTCTCGCCGGCCCCGTATTCGGTCTTATCCCAGCAGGACTACTTAATGCGGGCATCCCATTCTTTGGAGCTATCGCCCTGACAGTCATTCTGTCAAGCGGAGCGTTTCGTCTCCAACTTACTGAGGTGGCCGCGGCCGCGCCGCGCGGCATTTTTCTGGGTTTGTCGGGATTCGTTTTTTCATTGATCGCGACCTGCGGGTTCTTTGGCCTGTCAACAGGACTGGGTTATGTGCGCCCGGCGCCGCCGTTGGCATGGGTGATGGTAGGCGCCATAGTCGCCGGCACCAGCTCGGTTATCATCGTGCCAACGATGGCCATGGCTCGAGTGCCTTCCAGAGTAGCGCGCATGCTGGAGGTCGAGTCCTCCGCCACTGACGCGCTCAGCGTCATTGTAACTATGGTGCTGATCGATCTGCTCGTGAACGGCAGTGCGGACATTTCTCGTCCGTTCATTACCCTAGCGAGAGAACTCGGTGTCGGGATGGCTACAGGTGCGATTGCCGCCGCTTTGCTTGTCCCCGGAATACCTTCCATGCGGGACAGACCTCACGGCTATACCGTATTTCTTGCTTCAATGCTTGCGTTATATGGCATCACCGATTTGTTTAGGGGAAATGGCGCCATGGCAGTACTGGTGGCGTCGCTTTTGGTCGGTAACGCTTCGTCTATCGTGCCACGCCTGTTTCCCGGCGCCCACGGACTGGTGTTCGGTGCAACGCAGACAATAGGAGTTATGCAGGACCAGATGACGTTCCTGATCAAGTCGTTCTTCTTTTTTCTGATTGGTCTAATGTTTCCGACGGACCTGAAGAAGATTGTCCTGGCGGCCGTCTGTGTGCTGTTTCTCATGGCGATGCGGATTCCAGCTGTGCTGCTCTCGACGAGACGCATGGGACTGAGCAAGAAGGAGTTCTGGTTTCTCTGTGCCGCCATGCCTCGCGGTCTTGCCGCCGGCGTGCTGGCGACGCTTCCGATGCAATATGGGGTTCTGGGGGCGGAGAATCTGGCCCCTGTTATATTCGCGGTGATTGTCTTCAGTGTCCTGGTTTTTGCGACCGGCTTCTCGGTAGCGGGCCGTCTGCCCGACGAGCCCGCACCCATTGAATGATCGGCGAGTGCTAAGAGTGCTCCGCGCAACCTCATTTGCCCCTAAAATTGTGTCTCCTGGTTATAACCATCGCGCTCAAATGCTACGTCGTTGTGCGGTGTCGGGGTGTAGCAGGCCAGTGATAAACCGTTATCAAGTGGAACCGCTGATCGGCACTCGTCCGATAAGCGTTTATCAGATTGAGATCAGTTTTCCTGGTTTGGATTGGTAGGTGTGGGAGAACCCCTGCTCAAATGGTTTATTTTCCCGGCCAGGTCACGAGCTAGGTGCTGTTGCATGATGATCCGGGTTTCGGGGTGAGCGTCGAGATAACGCTCCAGCGTCCCAACCTCCCAACGTATGGCGCGGACTGGCTCCACCGCTACCGCATCCACGTCGGCCGGAATGCCGCTCAGCAGAAGTGCGGAACCCACGAGGTTACCCGCGACCAAGTCACCAAGGACACGTTCGTCCCGCGTCACCCGCACTTTCCCTCGGACAACGAGCGACACGCCGTCGATACATTTGCCTTGCTCTATCAGGTGATCGCCTGTCTCGGCTGTGGTCCAGGACCCGATGCCCAGAACCTCCAACACTTTCCGAGGTGGCAAATCGCCGAAGGCGAGCCGGCGAACGTCCTCTTCTTCAGGCGTCAGTTTGACCGGACGACGCTCGATGAAAAGACGCCAGGATTGGAATAGATTGATCGCCACGAAGAGGGTACTCCAACCTACCGCCGCCCACAGCGGTGTCGGCTGAAGGATAAAATAAGGGATTGCAATCAGCGAGGAGGCCAAGGCGAACAGCCGCAGCCACAGAATGTCACGAACGCTGTAAGCCAGCAGCAACAGGACGTTTGCGCCGTGGATGAAATAGTCCGGGTTGAATGAGTTCACGGTTGCTTCCTCCCTTCGGTTACGCAATAGAACCGCGGTCCGCTGGGGAGGGTTCCGTCGTTTGTTCCCGATGCCTGGAAGGTCGCTCGGGAAGTCTAAGGTACCACTGTGGGCTGGTGACCAATCGGACTCGGCCCTTCAGCCGTTGGTCAAGCGGCATTATACACTCGAACCGTGGAGGCCGGGACTAATCACTGGGGGGCACGTACTCTGGCATACAGCTCAGCGTGTGAAGTGGAGCCGTTAACTCATGGGAGAGTAGCTCCAGTACCTGATTTCCGATTACGTCAATCAGAGCTGGAAACACTCGACGCCATCGCCAATCGAAACGCCTAGCCCTTCCGGCCGGTATCCCTTCGGACACCGCTCCCGGCTCCAAACAGTGACACCACACCACCCAGCAACTAGATTGGGAGGCCCCAGCCAGGAGTCGGACCCGTGAATACCATACGCCAACACATCCTGGTTCTGGCTGCGGTTCTCGCTTTTTTCAGCCTTGCCCTTCGATCTGAGCAGCCACAAAAAGCCTCGCGCCCCACCCAGGAAGACCGCGTCAAGAAGCTCGAGGAGCGCGCCGATGCCGCCGAAAAAGCCGCAAGCAGCGCGGTGATGGAAAAGGACTACATCACGCGCACGCAGAGGCAGTACGAGTCTTACTACCAAAAAGTCCTCAACACGCAAATGTGGACACTGGGAATCATGGGACTGATCCTAACAGGCGTGTTTGTCCTTGTTGCCAGATTCAGCCTGAAAATGATCGACGAACAGACAAAAACCGCTACGGCCGGAGCCACTGTTCAAATGCGCAACGAATACGCGCGGGCTTTAGCCAAGGAGGTCCAGAAACTGTGTGATTCCAATGCGGCCGATGTCAAGAAGCTAAAAGAAACACTGACAGCACAGTTCGCGGAACTCGATCAGAACCTCAAAGATCGATCAGATTTTCAAATGCAGTTTGTGCAGGCACTTGCCGAAGGCTGCGAGCACCAAGGCGATTCGCTGCTCCCGTTCCGCAACGCAATTAGGACCTACAAGTCCGGCAAACCCCGAAACCTCATCGAAGCAAAGGTGGGCGCAACAACCGCACGGTCCATCTTTGAGTTACTCCGAAGAAAGCATGGGGAAAACTACGAGGACAAAGCACGAGAGGAGTTGGCAGATTCGCTCTACAACGACCTCGAAGAAGAGCTTGCCTTAGCCGCACTGCACAGTCCATGGCTCACGCCCCTCATCAACGAAAGAAGTCCGGCTCTCCCAGAGCCCCCAGCGCCCGAGCCAGCCGCGGAGGGGCGCTCCATAGCAACGATCCCCGAACCCGATCCCCCGGAGCCAGATCTACCTTTCGACGAAGAGTCTGACTCGTGCCGCCTGCTAAATACCTGACTTCAGGACGCGCGTCCGCTCACGACACAATTGCGACAACGCCTGGAGAAATCTCCATGCTCCGACAGGAGCTGTTTCCTAAGTCCCATCTGGTAAACGACCCAGATTTATCGGATGCGCGCATTCGAGCAGTGATGTGCGTGTGGGATGTGCGTGTGGGCAAGATGCTCCGGCGCGCGTTCGATAAATCGGTTTGGACGTGGCCGCTGGTGGTTGCGGCGGACGCGGGCTAACGGCGGACCGTCAATCTAATGGCTATGGGAATTGAATCCTTTTCTGTCTGCAACCTAGTGATTTTGCGTGATTTAGAAGAATCAGGAGAAAAACGAAAATCGCAGTTAAAAGCGCGACCTTTCGGCATGACGTGTGGAGCATAGCACGCGAAGCGTCCGCCGCGCCAGCGGCTACGTCCAAACGCCGTAATCGGAAACTTGATTTTCCTCAGTGTCCGGTAACGCGCGACTCTCCAGGAACTTGGCTCAGAACTTCTGTCGAATCAACAAGCCAACCTCGCCAAATTTCTGGCACCGGTGACGCGTCGAAGACGCAGTTGGGGCTTATTAGTTAGGCTAACAATTCCATACTTAAGAAAACAAAAAAGGACGGGCAGTATACGGAACCGCTTCGACCCTGTGTCTACTCATTCAGGCCAGACCGGTTCCGCAATGTCTTCCGCCGAGTCAGCTTCTGACTATCCTGTCTTGCCTGGAGCAAGCGATCATTTCTGAGCTTGCGGTTTCAGTTCGGCAAGAAGTTTATCAGCCTCGTCCTTGGTAATTTCCGTAAATTCCCACTCGGCGTGCGAAGATATCCCCGGGTAGAAGCCTCCAGCAACATAGTAGGTGACGCCGGGCGTCGCATCGAGATCCACTTGGAGTCTTTTCGATGGAGCATACTTCAGCCGCAAGACATGATGGCCCGGACTGATCTGCAGCGCGACGTAGTGTTCGCGGTTCAGCGCGGCTATCTTCTTATCATCGTCCAACAACGTCAGTTTCTCGGGGAATACCTTCCACCCGCTAGTGTTGAGGAAGTACAGAGTAGCCTGATCTTGCGGGGGAGCCGCGGTGGCACAGCAAAGAGAAAGGACGATCAAGCAAACTGCCCATATTATTCTGCGAGTTCCCTGACCACGCTTAACATGATTGCCTACGGGTATCAGTTCCGGGCGCTTCATCTCTTTCCCCCAGTACCGAAGTCACAATAGTGGGCGTGTGGACCTAAAACTACTGGCATGGTTCTACCAGAAAACAGGGACTACCGAAAGCTAAGTCGGCAAGTGGTCGCGGCAGGGAGGTAGGGACGACAATCGTTGATCGCCCCCGCACAAACCAGTTTCGCCAAGATTCCGGCACTTGGGACGAGTCGAAGACGCAGTCGGGGCTAATCAGAGTTGCGACCCTTCGCTGGTTCTAAGCTAGCTCAACCGATGCGAATGGGTGTAGCATTTCAAGAAGCAGTCATGGCGAAGAGAGAACGCTTCTTAATCGACGGAGCCTGCATTGTTATGAAATCAAGCAAACCCGACACCCCGGGTAACTCTGCACCACGCAACTTTGAGGGACCAATCCTCCTCGGGTGAAATAAGTGTTCACATTTCTGCAAGCTGCGCCTAGTTAATTCAGCTTCTCATCTCCTAGAACCGTTTGTGTACCACGACGCATATTCCACTCGCCTCGAAAGAGGCTTGAGGTGTGAAAAAGAATGAAACGAAAGTAGGCAGACTAGCACTAACCAGGGAAGGAACTTTTGGCCGATACGCTTCCCAGCCTTGCCAGAAGATCATCTCGAGACTTGACCTCGTAAAAATCTGCAACTGGAGAAAAGAATATGCCAACAACAGAGAAGCATGAGCATGCCTTGACGGAGAAGGCATTGGAAATACTTACGACCTGGGGGAAGAATCCAGGCACGGACGGCGGGGAAAATATCAATTTTTCGGTGTCCCGGCAGGGCGCTCCCAGCGACGCGTTCATGGGTTTTGGAGATTGTACGCCCTTCACTCCCGTCGGGAAGAGAGGAATTCTTAAAGGCCAGCCGGTCGGCTCCACGGGACAACCTGTCGCGTATATCGATAACTTTGGCGGCGGTACGCCAACACTCAACCAGGTCCCGTTTTCGTTCGCTTTCGATCTGAACACCGGCAAGGTTTCACTTAATGGAATGTTCCCCGGCTTACCCGCAAATTTACATTTTACCGTGGAGTATCTGAAAGAATTCGACGGTGCCGGTGGCAAGAACATTGTGTTCTATTCCGAAAAAACCTCTGACAACGCTGGATACGTGATCGCCATCCAACTCGTCGGCGCATCCTGACGACCCTGCTTGGTCACGCTACGAAACGTTGAGATGGGCCGATTGTCCTATTTCCGGTGCCACCTGGCAGCAAGTCCTGTGTTGCGCTGCTGCGAAATTAGTCCGCAACTTGGGGCCAGCCCCCCAGCTGCGGCTATGTGCGCTTAGCTTTTCAAGGTGAGATTGCTAAATCACGCCGCAGCGTTCGGCGCAGAAATGCGCGATGAATTCATGGAGGGGAGGAAGTTCATGGCTAAATTGGGAATCGGAGTGATAGCGCGTTACGGGAATTGGTATCGCGGCGACGACGATTTGTTCACCCATTGTCTGATCCTGAAAAATGGAGAGTGCTGGCTTTTGGGACAGGGCTTGCAACAGGTCAGTGTGCGTGTGTTCACGGCACACCGCTTGAAGTTCAAGAAGCTGAAGGCTGCACTCGCCTCCATCCCGTCCGCATGGCCTAACTCAAGTTACGCCGGCTACAATTTCATCACCGACGCCGAATCGTCGAACGCCAGCGAGGTTGCGGTTTACGGCAAAAAGTCCGGCGGCTCGTTGGCTGGCTATTTCGTGCCGCCCGCAGGCTCCTTGGTTGAGACGCTCGTCAAGACAATTGCTCATATCGATGCGTGATGAGCAGCGACATGCGGCAATATCGATACCGCCGCAACAACCAAAACGGCATCAACATGCGGGATTTACCCATTCCAACCCTATGCAACGTCAGAAGCCAGTCACGTCTTGCACTTCCTGCGGAGCGGTCGGCTATAACATCCAGCTAGCCAATGGGAAGTGCGGGCGTATGTCCGGAACTACGAGATGCAGAGGTACAAACCAGAGCATGATCGGCGATAAGGACTGGTCTGAATGCCCTTCCTGCGGCGGTACGGGTTATGAGAACGCAAGCCAATGCAGGCAATGTCGTTCCGCTGGCTGGATCCCGATTCGCGGGTAGCAAACGGGTAGCACAGCCAGATAGCTGCGCGTCAAAAACCTAAAAACATTCATTTTATTTGATAAATGGCGCGCCCGGAGAGACTCGAACTCCCGACCCTCTGGTTCGAAGCCAGATGCTCTGATCCAACTGAGCTACGGGCGCGCGGAGAACCAGTATAACATTCAAGCATTTACAGCCAACTGAACATCTGGCGTTGCGGTCTTTTTCGGTCCATTCGGTCCAACAACGGGCTTTTGGGACGGAAGTTCGAAACCCAGACCCGCCTTTTCAGCGACTTCTTTGCGGAACTCCACGTCATGCCGGATTTTATCGTACAGGTTCTTGCTCTTCGGACGAAGGACCGTTAGCTCGCTGGGTCTGCGCTCCACAAGCCAAGGCGAACACGAGGCCCAGAAAAGCCGACGCCGCTACTCTATTAGCTTTGACCATTCCAGGTGGCAACCTCAGATTCATTCACATAGACTCCTGCGCCTTCAATCCAATCGATCTCCGCGACGCGAATGAAGCGCGTTGTGCCCCGACCTTTCACGGCAAGGCGATCCATGTAGCGGATGGCCTGCGGCCGCGTGGCCAGCAAGCGTAAAACTCTGCTGCCAAATTCATGCAAACTGGCCTCACGGCGCCGAGGCTTGGCGCGGCAAGCGCAGCTTCCCATCGTTCATCACTGAACGGCTTCAGCAAATAGTCGAGTGCGTTTGCTTCAAAGGCGCGGATGGCGTGCTTGTCGTAGGCAGTTACAAAGACCGTGAGCGGCATCGCCGCTGCGCCGACGGTTTCAAGGACCTGCAGGCCGTCCAGCTCGGGCATCTGCACATCAAGAAAGACAAGGTCCAGCGCCTCCCGCTCGATGATCTCCACGGCAGCTTTTCCATTTGCCGCTTCCAGCACGCTTCCCACCTGCGGATCCTTCTCGAGCAGATCGATTAGGCGCTGCCGTGCGGGCGCTTCATCATCGACCACGAGAACGCGGATCGGTTCAGTCGGTTGCGCCATCGGCTCGCTCTCCTGCGAATCGCAGCGGCAAAGAGATCTCCACTTGTGTTCCGCCTCCTGCGCGTGGCCCAACAGAGAAGCGGCTATCTCCGTCAGGGTGAAGACCAATAATGCGTTCGCGCGTAACGGCCAATCCTGTACCCGAGGATTTTTCCATCGTCCACCCTGGCGGCAATCCTACGCCGTCATCTTTCACCCGGATATGCACCTCGTTCGCGCCGCCCTCCGCTACTACGGTCACGGTACCGCCCGAAGCACGGCGGGAGATGCCATGACGAATGGCGTTCTCGACCAGCGGCTGCACGATCATGGCCGGTACCAGCGCATCCTTCACCTCCGGTGCAACGTTTATCTCGAGCGCAGATTTTCCGCGAAACGGATCTTCTGGATGGCGACATAGTGGTCGAGAAAGGCGAGTTCCTCTGCCAGCGGAATTTCCTGCCTGTCCCGCGCGTCCAGTGAGAGGCGCAGCAGATCGCCTAAGTGCTCGATCATCGTGCGCGCCAGCCGCGGATCGCGCTCTACCTGCGACGATATAGTGTTGAGTGCGTTGAACAGGAAATGCGGGTCCAGCTGCATGCGCAATGCGTTCAGGTGCGCTTCGGAAAAACTGCGCGCCATCCGCTCCAGCTGTAGTTCACTATGAAGGTAGTGTTTGTAATAGCGGAAAGTCTGCCGCGCACCGAAGATAACGCAGTAGACCAGCCATTTCCCCAGTATGCCTTCATTGAATAGGCTGGCAAGAAACCCGCTGGCCCCCAGTGAGCTCCATCCGTTGAGGCCCACTACGGCACCGATTGCATCTAACAGGTACGTGTAAAGAAGTATCAGAAGTATGCTTACCGGCAAATGCGCCAGGAGGCGCATTCCCAGCTGCTTTTCCTGGAACGGAAGGCCCGCGTCGATCCAGAAGATAAGAGGAGTCACCAGCCCCCAAGCCCACCAGAAGGTCAGCGACCAAAGCAGTTGGTGATTCCAATGGGGCGATGAAATTCCGGGCAGAGCGAAGAGCACTCCGAGACCGCTCCAGAACAGGATCGCCGCTATCCAGCAAGCCCAGCGATTTTTCATCGGAGAATTCTAGAACAGCCAAAGCAGGCCGTCTAACGTCTCTAGTTCCATTCCGCAGTCAGGAACCTGCATCAGCAAACCAGACTCGCCGCTCTATTGCCGTTCAAACACCAGAATGTTGTTCGGCTCATCTCGCCCCGCCGCGTACACGGTCAGGGTCAAGACCTTGCCATCTGACGAGACCTCGATATGCTGGGTGCCCGTGATCTTGCCATCGGCCTTGTTTTCTATTACCAGAGCGCGCTCATTCACTCGCCGTCCCGAAGCCACTTTCGGATAGTCCTTGCCGTCAAATTTCACATTCTGGGTCTGATTTTGCGCGGGAACGATGATGGACAGGCCATCCCCCTCGTACGGCTGGATCTTCAGCAGAAAGACGGAATCCATCGTCTGGCTCGTGCTTTCCCACGTTCCTACGAAACCCGAACCCGCGGTTCCATCCGTCCGTTTGTTGTACACGTAACGCAGGCTCACGGTGGCGGACCCGTCGGGGGCGAAAGATGCGAAGTTATCCGTGAGCGTCTTGCCGTCTTCCGAAAGTTTCCAGCTCGCTCTGACGACAACAACCCCGTCCTTCTTGTTGACGATTTTCCAGGAGTCGGGCTGCTCGGCGAGGACCGAGGTGATAATCCCGTCATTGCCGGGCTGCTCCCTCCCATCGACCGTTACCGCCACGGGGCGGCCGTCGCCAACGTCAACGGAGTACCTGTTGCCGCCAATGCTTTCGACCTTCATACGGTCGAAAATTTTGCTTCGGGATATGTCGAGCTTCCATTCACCAACGAACGGGTCAGTGCCCGCCCACAAAGCGCCCGTCGCTAAGCTGGCGACCAGCAGTAGTTGAATGCCGCGCTTGAACATGAGTCCTCCTTTGCGCACGGCGCAATCCTGACCGCAGGTGCCGCCCTTGTCCTTCAAAATGTTGTAGAACGGACCAGCGGGTTGCGAACCGGACTTTTTGTTCGTCGTTTCGGCGCTTAAGCGTTCGCGGCTGCAACTGCCTTGGCGATCTGTACTGGTAACCGCGTAATCGGGACCTAGGGATTTAGTTCCGGGTTGCCGACCCCTGCCCGGAATCAGTGTGAGCCTACAGTTCGAATACAACAATTCATTGGAACTGGGCCCGGATCATCGCTTACGTGAACACACTTCTTCGCCTTGATATGCAATCAGACGGGTCACCGCATTTTCTAAGAACGCCGCAGGAAAGACCGATGTATCATTCGACGCAGCCAGCGTACGCCACGTTCACAGTGCGAGCAATTATTGGGATTGAGGCGCGGACCTTCCGAGATCGGATCACCCACAAGTACACGAAATCCCATGGCAGATTGGCAAATGCGAGAAAAGCGGCCGCTCCGAGGACCGGTACGCGACGAAGCGGGGCCGGCGCTCAAAAACTACATCACACCTGCCGGATTGCAGCGGCTGAAAGACGAGCATTGGTTTCTACTGACTCGCGAGCGGCCGGCGGTAGTGGAGGTGGTCGCGTGGGCTGCCAGTAACGGGGACCGTAGTGAAAATGCCGACTACCTTTACGGCAAACGAAGGCTGAACCAGATCGATTCGCGGATTCGCTTTCTCACGAAGCGCATTGACGCGGCCGCGGTTGTCGATCCCGCCGCTCCGCGATCGGGGTCAGCCGCTACACGCGTCTTCTTCGGCGCAACGGTGACCTACAAGGACGCCGCCGGCGTCGAGCATGTCGTCTCGATCGTCGGCATCGACGAGGTGAACCTCGACCGCGGCCACATCAGCTGGCGCTCGCCTCTCGCCAATGCGCTGATGAAGGCGAGCCCAGGCGACCTCGTGAACCTGCGCGCGCCAGCGAAGACGGAGCATCTCGAGATCATCGACGTCGAGTACGCACCACTTCCGATGGATCCTTTCCGCGAACCGCCAGGAGCGCAGTCGAAGCCCACGGTCAAAGGGTCCTAGGCAAAGAACTTCGTCTTTCGCCTCGCACAACATGACCCGGTTGTGGAGACCGATGTCCCCTACGCCCTTGACATATGCCGCTAACCGTTCGACACTTGGCATAGTCTAACTATGCCAAGGAGCCACGATTTGCATCGCGACGAGATTCCTCCTGGAACACTCTATCTCTTGATCTTGAAAACTCTGGCGCGCTCGCGCGAGATGCACGGATATGAGATCGCCAATTCTATTCAGCGGATATCGGATGACGTTCTCCAAGTCGAAGAAGGCTCGTTGTACCCCGCGTTGCAGCGGATGCTCATCAAGGGATGGGTGACCGCGAAGTGGGGCACGACGGCCGGCAACCGCCGCGCGCGTTACTACCAGCTGACCGCAGCAGGCCGCAAACAATTGTCTGTCGAGATGTCGCAGTTCGAACGCGTGATTGGCGCGATCGCGCGTGTGATTGAAGCGGTCTGAAAGGAGTTCTGCCATGAGCTGGCTGCACGAAGTCGCAAGACGACTCCGGATGCTCGTGCATCGGCGCCAATTCGATGCGGACCTCGAAGAGGAGGT